>CAZFLN010000007.1:0-14203 GCA_964519905.1 uncultured Pseudomonadales bacterium
GGAAAAATTTAATATCGCGGAGTCGGACTCCGCCCTCCTCCTCGACGAATTTGCGCAGCAGTACAAACCAGACACCCTCTTTTTAGTGGGGAGAAATCGATCACGTCTGGGATTGAATCAAACGATTCGAACAGCACAAGCTCGAGAAAATTTTAATCCAGAAGTTGGAGATCAAGTCATTTGTCTGCGAAACCAGTGGCAAAAAGGTATTTTTAATGGCATGACTGGCGTACTGACGGGTCTAGGAAATATTTCGGATGAAACTGGTAAAACAGTTTCGTATCAGGCCGAAATTCAAGATGATTCTGGAAAAATACTCTACAGTGGTCTCATTGCTGCCGAGCAATTCAATGCCGAAAGCACCTTGAACTGGAGTAAAAAAGAACGAGACGCAAAAGGTGAATTGTTTGATTTTGGCTATGCACTCACCGTGCACAAAGCACAAGGCTCACAGGCCAGAAAAGCCGTGATTATAGAAGAGCGCTCTCAGCACATGTCAGACGAAGACTGGAAGCGTTGGCTCTATACAGCCGTGACACGAGCCGAAGAAGAGTTAATTCTTTTTGGAAGCGAGTAGTCCAATTGCGAATCGCGTGAGAATCTACTTCTTACGCAAGTATGCACCCTTGGCACGCTTTTTGTTCTTTTTCCCGCGACGAGACAGCTTTTGATTCCCGTCTGCTCCACTTGCTCCCGCTGCAACGGCGGTTGGGGCGTCTGCCAGCAGTGTTTCCGCCACACTCGGAGTGGACGGATCCGTGCCTGTTTCTATCGTGTCCAGGCGAGGAGCTGCTTTTGGTGCCACTTGAATTCGGAAAACACGTTTGAGCGCGTCAAGCTCAATTCGTTGCACCATGGCACCAAAGAGTTTGAATGCTTCCTTTTTGTACTCTGCCAAGGCTTGTTCTTTGGCGCCGCGCAGCCAAATACTGTCGCGGAGACTGGTCATATCATCAAGATGATTCATCCAGTGTTCGTCCAAAGCACTGAGGTACACATACAATTCAATTTCTCGCATGACATTGCCACCGACAGTGGTTTCGCGTGCTTGATAGGTGTCGAGCCAAATGGTTTGCAGGAGTGTCGTCATTTCAGCGCTGGTTTTCTTACTCGATAGCTGCTCACGGATGTAACGAAGTGACTGACTGTCAAAGGGGATCAGGCTTGCTAGCTCTGTTGTAATATTCTGAAGCTCTGTTTCGTCCCAACCACCGCTTTTGCGAGCGGCTACAAACCCAGCCATGTATTCCTGGAAAGTTTGCAAAAGGCGTTCTTTGAGTTCAAGTGATGTTTCGTCGTCTTGAGAACGCTGCATTGATTCTAAGAGTTTTGTTCGTCGAGTATAAATGACTTCTCGCTGACGATTCATGACGTCATCGTAATCAACCAGACTCTTTCGTTGGTCGAAGAAAAAGCCTTCAACTTTAATTTGTGCCTGAGTGATGGCGCGAGTAATAACGGGACTTTCGATTGGAACATCGTCTTCGACCTGAAGTATGTTCATAACGCGAGTTAATTGATCGCCTCCGAAAATTCGCATCAGTTCGTCTTCGAGAGAAACATAGAAACGAGATGAACCTGGGTCACCCTGGCGACCAGCTCGACCGCGCAGCTGATTGTCGATACGACGCGATTCATGACGGGCGGTTCCTAAAACGTGCAGACCACCAAGCTCAACGACCTCATCATGCGCCGCTTGCCATTTACGTTGGGCGGTTTCGTAGGCTGCGTCTGACTCAAAGTCTCGACGCTCTGGTTGCGCGCCACCAAGAACAATGTCGACACCACGACCAGCAATGTTTGTGGCCACAGTGATCGCATTTTTCTTTCCAGCTTCCGCAATAATAAAGGCTTCTTTTTCGTGATTCTTTGCATTAAGAATCTGGTGAGAGACTTTAGCTTGCTCAAGTAAGTCAGAAATGAGTTGGTTTTGTTCAATTGAACGCGTACCAATCAAAATTGGGCGGCCGGTATCGTGAATTTCTTGAACTTCGCGCAGTACGGCTTGATGCTTGGATTCGGCTGTCTTGAAAACAACATCTGGATTATCCAGACGCTGAACCGTTCGATTCGTTGGAACCACGAACACATCCATATCGTAGATCTTGAGGAATTCTTCGGCTTCGGTGGTAGCTGTACCAGACATACCAGACAGCTTGTTGTACATTCTAAAGTAATTTTGCAGAGAAACCGTGGCTAAAGTTCGTGATTCCTGTTGCACTTGAACATTCTCTTTGGCTTCGATGGCCTGGTGCAGACCATCTGAGTAGCGGCGACCAAACATCAATCGTCCGGTGTGCTCATCAACAATAATAATTTCACCATCTTTAGCAACATAGTCGATGTCACGTTTAAAGACACTGAGCGCCTTTAAAGCCTGCTCAACATGGTGAATGGTGGTGAAACTTTCTTCATAGAGATTTTTCACACCAAGCATTTTTTCTAAACTGCGAATACCGGTTTCAGTTAAGACTGCGGTTCGCATTTTTTCATCGACTTCATAATCAACCTTGGCTTGGAGCTTCGTCACCATTTGGGCAAACTGTCCATATTTATCGGTTGGTTCAGAATCAGGAGCAGAAATGATCAGCGGCGTTCGAGCTTCATCGATTAAGATAGAGTCGGCTTCGTCTACAATGGCGAAGTTGTGATTTCGCTG
Organism: uncultured Pseudomonadales bacterium; assembly: GCA_964519905.1. Classification (GTDB taxonomy): domain Bacteria; phylum Patescibacteriota; class Microgenomatia; order UBA1400; family UBA1396; genus CAZFLN01. The sequence goes on from CAZFLN010000007.1 coordinate 2,660, forward strand.
AACTCGATCGCGCAAGCGCTGTGCCATGTTATCTCGGAGGTAGTCGAATCCAAATTCATTGTTGGTTCCGTAGGTGATATCAGCCGCATATGCTTTCTGACGGGTAACTGGTCGGAAGTGTTCCAAACGCTCATCACCGCGCTTTTCACCGACAAAATCTGGGTCGTACAAAACAGAAACTTCGTGTCCAATAACAGCCACACTCAAGCCAAGCAACGAATAAACAGGACCCATCCATCCGGCACCAACTTGTGCCAAGTAGTCGTTGACTGTCACAAGGTGGGCGCCTTTTCCTTCAAGCGAGTTGAGATATAAAGCAGTAGTAGCAGAAAGTGTTTTTCCTTCACCTGTGCGTTGCTCAGCAATCTTTCCTTCGTGAAATGCCATACCAGCCATAAGCTGAACATCGAAGTGTCGTAAACCTATGGTTCGGCGCGCTGCTTCTCGAACCACCGCAAAGGCTTCTGGAAGTACTGTTTCTAAAGTTTCTCCATTGTGGAGGCGACTCTTAAATTCTTCAGTCTTGGCTGCTAATTGAGTATCGCTGAGATCCTGAATGGTTGGCTCAAGCGCATTGATCGCATCAACAATCTGCGAGTAACGAGCCACAGTTCTGCCTTGAACATCAAACAGTTTGGTAACGGGTGACAAGAAGGAAAACATAAGCGGAATTATACCTTGGTTGTGTCTTGTATTGTTTCGGGTTTTTCTAGAGTATCACGATACTGCAAAATTTGTGGGAGAAGGTGTTCCCGTGTGTTCAGATTGGGGTCGTCGAGTACTTGTTCAAACAAAGCATTGAGAACGGTCCCAATGATTGGGCCAGGAGGAACTTGCAACAACTCCATAACGTCATGCCCGGTAATTGCCATTTCATTTATTTGCATTGGCTGATGGAGTTGATCATGAATGCGTTCCTTCATTTCTTCTAGGCGCCAACTGGTCCGTTTACTGCCACTTCCAAGGCGATCTCCTTCGCGCAGGTCAAGAATATCTTGAATATTTTCTCGTCCGACTCGACGAATAAAACGTCGAATGGCTGCGTCAGTCATATCTGATTGGTACGTAAACATGTGCCAGCGAACCAGTGTGAAAACGCGTTGAATATCATCTTTTGAGAAGCAAAAACGTCGGGCAATATCTCGAGCGGTCCTTGCTCCAACAACTTCATGATTAAAAAAGGAAAATTCTCCAGGAGTATTTTCGAGCGGAGCTTGCGTTTCTGGCTTGCCAATGTCGTGCAGTAACGCCGCAAACTTCACAATCGGATCTGCTGTTGGGCAGAAATGACAGGCTCGCAAGGAGTGCGTCCAAACGTCATGTTCATGGTGCCCACGCTGTTCAACTTCTCGAGCCTGAATGAGTTCTGGCAATATGTGTTGGAGGAGACCAACTTGATACATGAGCGTGAGCGCTGTTTCAACATGATTCGTCAGCAGGATTTTGAGGAACTCATCACGGATGCGTTCCCAGGAAACATGCTGAATGAGTTCCGCTTTGTCCTGCAGTGCCTCAACGATATTGGGATCCATGCGGAGCTGGAGTTGAGCCGCTAAACGAATTGCTCTGAGCATTCGGAGCGCATCTTCCTGAAAGCGCTGATGAGCATCTCCTACCGAGCGGAGAATGACAGAATCAAGATCAGATTGACCTTTAAATGGATCAACGATATTTGCTTGGAGAGAAATGTTTTCTGGCCAGCTGGTATAGTCTTCGAGCACTAAGTCGCTGGTAACACTCAACGCCATGGCGTTCATGGTGAAGTCACGGCGGGTAAGATCTTCCTGGAGAGTTTTCCCCCAGGTTACTTCATTCGGTCGGCGAAAATCGCTGTAGAGTCCTTCACTTCGATAGGTCGTGATCTCAAAAATTTCTGATGGTGTATCTGATTCTTGTTCGCCCTCTCCAAGAAGATACTGTTCTAAGGCGTTCTTTGAGACACCAACCGTTCCAAAATCATTTTCGTAGAAACTGTTTGGAAAGATTGACTGAATTTCTTCTGGTGTCGCATTGGTCGTAAAGTCCCAGTCATGACTGTTTCGTTTTAGAAGAAGATCTCGAACGCTTCCTCCAACCACATACGCCTCAAATCCAGCCTTTTGGAGTAAAAGAAGCGTGGCGATAACTGATCGTGGCAACGAAACGTGCATTGTGACAGTCTACCACCTCGAGTTACTTGCTTACAGACACAATTCGCAGTAGGCTGAGCAGAATGAGTTTCGTTCCACCGCCTCACCTGTCCAATCTTGAAGAGATTGAAGCAGCACTTACGAATAGAATTCCAAAAGAATTTCTTAGTTCCTTTTTCACGCCATTTCATCCTCTGGAAATATCTGCAGAAGATTGTGATATTGTGAGAGATGAGTTGAACAAAGCTGTGCTGAGAATTCAAACAGCTATTCAGAATTCAGAATCGGTTCTGATTTATGGTGATTACGATTGTGATGGAGTTACCTCGGCCGCTCTTCTTTGGCAAGTTTTGCGTTCTTTAGGATTAACTGCTCAGCCGTTTCTTCCGCGAAGAGATCTGTACGGATATGGAATGAGCGTCTCTGCTCTTGAGGATCTTGTAGCGAAGCACGGAAAGTTTGATCTCATTATCACTGTAGACAACGGTATTGTTGCCCACGAAGCAGTAGACTGGGCCAAGCAGGCAGGGATAGATGTAATCATTACCGATCATCATGAACCAGGAAACGTACTGCCAGATGCAGTTGCGAGAGTGCACTCTCCTTTATTGTGTGGTGCTGGTGTGGCGTGGATGCTGTGTCGGGAGCTGTCCCCGGATTTGGCACTGGAGCATCTGGATCTTGTCTGCATTGGAACACTAGCTGATCAAGTACGCTTACTTGGGGCGAATCGCTCCTTGGTGATTCATGGCCTCAATCAGCTGAAAACGACTCGAAAAGTAAGTTTGCAGGCACTGGCACAGATAACGGCGACTGATCTTACAAAATTAACAGCGCAGGATGTCACGTTCCGATTCGCTCCTCGAATCAACGCTTTAGGAAGACTCGCTGATCCAATGGATGCGCTTCGAGCACTCGTGTCACAGTCTCCAGCCAGAATTACGGAACTTCTCCAGATTATGGAGAAAACGAATGCCGAACGACAAGCGCTCACAAAAGAATATTATGTAGAGATTCTCGACCGTGTAATGCGTGAAGTTCGTGAAAACACACTTCCCAAAGTGATAGTTATTGCTGGAGATTTTCACGAAGGAATCATTGGTCTGCTCGCAAGTGCACTGGTTGAGCAATTTCATACGCCAGCGATTGTGATAAGCACTCAAGGAGAAGTGTGGAAGAGCTCGGGTCGTTCGACCAATGGGTTTCATTTAACTGAGGCACTGAGAGCTGTAAGTGGTGTTTCTTTTATAAGTTTAGGGGGACACGCCAAGGCTGGAGGATTTTCTCTTTCACCAAAGACTGGATCAGAGGATATCAAAGTAATTCAAAGCATATTATCAGAAAAATTCGAACAGATGGGGCAAAATCACGACACGGAATATACTGGCACTGTAGTCGCTCAATTGCTAAATTCTGACCTTTTGCACCTTATGAGTCGTTTTGAGCCATTCGGATCTGGAAATTCTGAGCCAATACTCTTTCTTTCAGATGTACAGTTTACACACATAAAAGAAATTGGCAAAGATCGGAAGCACTGGAAAGGGATAATTCGGGATCCCAAGACCTTTTTTGAAGTACCGGCCATCTTTTTTAAGGCGGCTGATAAGTACCAATCAACTTCGGATACTATCGCACATTTAGCCGTGAAAGTAGTCCCAAGCACGTATCGTTCACAAGGTTTCGATGTACATATAGTTGAGGCCTGGGACACATCTCTTCTGGCTGCTTCTGAATAGAGATTTGGGATGTTGTCGGGTTGCACCGAGATACAAGATGAGTCACACTACTCGAACGCATGAATCTTCGTCCTCATTGGCAACAACACAGACTTCTCTTTGGTATTGCATTTATTTTGGCAAGTATTGTTGTTTTAGTGGGTATTTCTCGACTTGAGCCCTATTTTTTCCCAACAAACAAAACAACAGATCCTGTGACATTGGTCCCACAAGAATTGTGGAGTCTCGAGATTTCGCCACTGGCCTCTGCTCCAACTCACACAAGCAAGGCATATTGGATCTATGAACGAAACACCAATTCACTGCTCGCAGAGCAAAATTCAGAAGAAGCTACATCTGTGGCATCTTTAGCAAAACTGATGACTGCGTATGTAAGCTATGACACGTACAGCTTGGATCAGGTGATTCCAATCGCCACAGCGAGTACTGTTGCCGGGAATAGAGCAAAATTTTTATGGTCCGATACCTATCGTGTGTACGATTTACTGCAGTCTTTGCTTATTTTTTCTGCGAATGATGCCGCAGAGGCTCTTGCTCAAGCTCATCCAAGGGGAAGATCTGGCTTTGTGCAGCAAATGAATGAAACGGCTCAAAAATTGAACATGACTCAGACTTCGTATGATAATCCAACCGGACTGGATAGCCCAAGACAATTCTCTTCTGCTCGAGACTTGGGACTCCTGGCCGACGCTATCCTTGACTTCCCCACAGTTAGTCAAGTTGTCCGCCAACCAGTCACGACAATTTATGAACAGCGAACAGGCCGACCAACCGTGGTGTACTCAACAAACGCTTTGTTAAGCAGAGACCCACGATTTCAAGGCATGAAGACTGGGACCACGGAATTGGCAGGAGAAAGCTTGATAGTGCGATACGTTGATCCAGACGCAACTTCCGAAGCAACTCCCAATGGAGTTGATATTATTCTCGTTCTCTTGGGAAGTCAGCAGCGATTTATTGATGCGCCAGCACTCATTCGTTGGGCGGAATCACATGCTCAACCCGTAAAACATACGCTACAATAAATGTATGGCTGCCAACGAAACTTCGCTTTCTTCCATCACTGCTTCCGGAAGACAATTTGTTATTTGGGGAGTTATTTTTCTTTTAGTCCTTATTTTTGGCCGCGTTTTACTTCGATTTTCAGTTGATACGTATTCTCGATTAAATCCACCACCAACTCCAGGACCCACAATGGGTTTCGGCAGAATCGCACAGCCAGCTTTCCCATCTCAGCTTCAAGAAGACCGTCCAGAAGCTTTAGAAATCGGCACAATCGGCAATCGACTGCCCAGTATGCCATCTCAGATGCCTGTGTATTTTATTCCTCTCTCCACACCAAACTTGATTGCTCTTGATCGAGCCCGTGAGAAAGCCAGTAATCTTTCCTTTATTCTTCCTCCAGAAAAAGTCAGTAATGATATCTATCGTTGGCGACAATCTCAACCGCTAGCCGCAAGTTTGGAGATGAATATTATTACCGGCACCGCGGACATGAATGTTGACTGGGCTTCTTCCGTCACATTACTCAATGAAAGAAATTTACCATCCAGAGACACAGTCCGCAGTCGAACTCGAGAACTCATGCGTCAAGTTGGGGTCGTGCAGTCGGATGTCGCTACGGCTGAACCAGAGATCACCTACGTTCGTGCATTAGCAGGAGAAATTCGACCTGTGGCCAGTGTTTCTGAAGCTGATTTTGTCGTTGCCAATGTCTCCCGTGTTGGACCACTTGGGATTCCAACCGTCACTGCTCGCAGAGATCGTGGGGTCATTTCAGCAATGTTCTCAGGCAGTCGACTGTCTGGAGAAAGTGTTTTACAGTTCCGCTCGGATTATTATCCGGTTGATTGGACAACGTTCCATACCTATCCCATGATTACCGCTGCTCAAGCTTGGCAACTCTTGGAAGCAGGATCAGGATATATTTCCTCACCGCTCCCAGAAGGGAAGAACACTGCTATTATTCGAGATGTATATCTGGCGTACTACGAGCCAAGTACCCCACAAAATTATTATCAGCCTGTATACGTATTTGATGGCGATGATAATTTCCGTGCCATTGTTCCAGGTTTACATCCACAGGTATTTACAACCGAGTAATTCCTGGCTGAGATATCTCTCAAAAACGAGTACAATACCGACATGTCACACGATTCTGTTGTTCGAACTCGAATTGCTCCGTCTCCCACCGGAATTGCCCATGTTGGCACGCTCTATATGGCTTTATTTAATGCCGCTTTTGCCAAACAAAGTGGTGGAAAATTTTTGGTTCGTATCGAAGATACCGATAGAGTTCGATTTGTAGAGGGTGCAGAAGAAGTTATTTTTGAGGCTCTGGACTGGGCAAGTATTGTCCCAGATGAAAGTCCAGTCCATGGCGGGCCACATGCGCCGTACCGACAGTCCGAGCGTTTACCAATCTATAAAGAGTATGTTGATACATTATTGGAAAAAGGGTTGGCCTACTACTGTTTTGCCACCGCTCAAGAGCTGAAAGAAATGCGTGAAGCCCAAATGGCAGCCGGGCAACCGCCCCGCTACGATGGTCGCTATCGAGACTTCCCCATCGAACAAGCTCGTGAACGTGTCGCTGCTGGAGAAGCGCACGTTATTCGCATGAAAGTACCAACCGGAAAATCTGTCTGGCAAGATCGTATTCGCGGCGAAGTAGAGATCGACCACGCCCAAATCGATGACCAAGTCATCTTAAAATCCGATGGATTCCCCACCTATCACTTAGCCGTGGTAGTCGACGATTCCCTGATGGGGGTTACACACGTGATGCGGGGCGAAGAATGGATTAGTTCCACACCGAAACATTTGATTCTGTACCAGATGTTTGGGTGGCAGCCACCAGTGTATGCTCATATGCCATTGCTACGCAATGCGGACCGTTCCAAGCTTTCCAAGCGCAAGAACGATGTTTCTATCGTCAGCTACCGCGATAAAGGATATCTGCCAGAAGCACTGCTCAACTTTTTGATGTTACTGGGATGGTCTCATCCAGAAGGCAAGGAGTTCATTTCTTTTGATGAGTTTGTTCATGATTTTTCTTTCGATCGCATCCAAACTACTGGGCCAATCTTCGATCTCGAAAAACTCAATTGGATGAATGGGAAGTATCTGCGCGAGCATATTTCCGAAGAAGATCTTACTCAGCGACTTCAGCCATGGATTCCAGAAGCATGTTCTCCAGAGATGACTCGTAAAGTGTTGCCACTGGTACGAGAGCGCCTGGTAACTCTGGCAGACTGGCCAACCTACACGAGCTTTTTCTATCAAGATATTTCCCACGATTCAGCACTGCTGCTGAAAAAAGGCACGACAGAACTCGTTCAGGAGCAAATTGCCGCCACCGTTTCGGCGTTGCAAAGAATTGCGGATTGGAGCACAGCCAACATCGAAACAGTCCTGCGAGAACTCCAAGAGAAGTACGACTGGAAAAAGTCTCAGTACTTTATGATGGTGCGTGTGAGTGTCACCGGACAAACTGCTACTCCACCGCTCTTTGAGACCATGGAAGTCTTAGGACAAGAACTCAGTATTCAACGGCTGCAACAGGCTGCTCAAACACTGTAGACGAGTGGTTCATCGTAAGCAATTTCGCGGTGTACGATGTCTTCGTTCGAGATGTTCTCAAGAATTTTTACCAACGCTCTATTCGCGTTGCCATGCGCACAGACTAAAACGGTTTCACCTCGTTGTAATTGAGGCAGGATTTCTGACTGATAGTACAGGGAAACGCGACCGACGACGTCGGCTAAACTCTCACCATTTGGAGGTCGGACATCATAACTTCTGCGCCAGGTGTGCACTTGTTCTGCGCCAACGAGAGAGATCATTTCTTCGTGCGTTTTCCCTTGTAAATCGCCATAGTGGCGTTCGTTCAAAAATGGGTGCTTGGTGACTGGCAGGCTCCACCCACTTTCTGTTTGAATGATGTCGAGTGTTTGCCAGGCTCGTTTGAGCCAAGAGGTGTAGACTTTTGTTGGTTGTATCTGGAGTGCGGCGAGCTTTTCAGCGACCACTTTTGCGTCAGATACACCTTGTTCAGAAATATCTACGTCGGTGAATCCGGTAAATTTCTTATCGATGTTAAACTGAGTCTTTCCGTGGCGAACCAAAATAAGTTGTCCCATGTTCGATGTATCCTTACAGTGTTTCTTGAATGCGAATGAGTTCATTATACTTAGCCGTGCGATCGGTTCGACTGGGGGCACCAGTTTTAATTTGGCCAGCCCCGGTTCCTACCGCAAGATGAGCAATGAACGTATCTTCGGTTTCTCCGCTGCGGTGCGAGGGAACGACGTTCCACCCAGAATTTTGCGCCGTTTGCATTGCTTGTAGGGTGAGACTGAGTGTGCCGATTTGGTTTGGTTTCACGAGCAAAGCGTTACAGGCTTTCTGCTCAACTGCTTGCGAAATAATACTTGGATTGGTGACGAGTAAGTCGTCTCCCACAATTTGTGTCGAGTCGCCAACTCGAGCGGTGAGTGACTGCCAAGCAGCCCAGTCAGACTCCGCTAAGCCATCTTCGACAGACTGAATTTGGTATGTTTCTACCAGTTGCTCTACCCAAGACACCATCTCATTTGAACTCAACGTGCGATTATCACGACGAAGTGTGTACACACCATCCGCGTAGAATTCGCTGGCAGCGATGTCCAACGCCAACCCAAAGTGCGCTGCATGACCAGATTGCTGTACTGCTTCGTGGATCAGTTCGAGCGCCTGGGTGTTTGATTCCAGATTTGGAGCAAATCCCCCTTCGTTACCAACCTGCACAGACAAACCGCGTTTCTTGAGCACTGACTCAAGCGTGTGATAGATTTCTGTCGCTTCGCGAACCTGATCCAAGAATGGCATATCGGCACTTTTTGCTTGCACCATGTATTCTTGAATATCGGTTGTCCAGTTGGCATGAGCGCCACCATTGAGGATATTCCACATGGGACGTGGTTGAATAAAATTCTTATTGTTGGCGAGAGTTCCAATCCATCGATAGAGCGGAATCTTTTGAGTCTGCGCACACGCAACAGAGAAAGCCAAAGAAACAGGAAGCGTGGCATTAGCGCCGAGCTTGGAAAAATTCTCGGTGCCGTCTAACTGCTGGAGCAAGGAGTCTAGACTCGTTTGATCCCACAGCTGCCCGAGCAATCTTGGCGCGATGACCTCGTTCACATGTTTCACTGCCTGGGAAACAGCTTTCCCACCATACTCAGTGCTCTCATCTCGCAGTTCCAGCGCCTCACGAGAACCAGTGCTCGCTCCAGAAGGTGCAGCAGCTCGCCCAAACGCTCCATCTTCGAGCCAAAGATCCACCTCTACCGTGGGATTGCCACGAGAATCAAGGATACTTCGAGCATGAATTCGCTGAATTGCTCCGGCCATACCAGAACCTTATTGAATGCTGATAAGTTCTACCTCAAAAATCAAACTCGCGTTTGGTGGAATACTGGCGCCTGCTCCTCGTGCTCCATACCCCATTTCTGGTGGAATGGTGAGCGTGCGCTTGCCGCCTTCTTTCATGCCAATTAAACCAACGTCCCAGCCTTCGATAACTTGTCCCACACCAATGGCGAAACTTGCCGTTTGACCGCGTGGAATTGAGCTGTCGAATACTTTTCCGTCAAGCAGCTTGCCGGTGTAGTGGACTTCGATGGTGTCCCCAGCTTTTACTTCTGCACCGGTTCCAACCACTTGGTCTTCGATCTTGAGTTCGTTTACGTCTCCGCGATAATCAGCCATGGTGTTTCCTTTTTGTTGTGTTTGTTGAGAGTTCAAATTGCCGAGGTCGACAGTTGTGTTATTTGTGTTTGCTCCGCAAGCGGTCAAAAAGACAGAACTTGCAACCAGGAGTGACAATGTAGCGTACTTCATATCTGCCAGCGTACCATTTTTGAGTTTGGATGGCTAGTTCTACTAACGATGCTTGCTCCGTTCATATCGATAAGAGTTCGCTTTTGTCAAAATATTTTTGTTGACAGCTGGTTGCAAGCCAAATCTCTGTGCCAAACTCATGAATTCTGCCAAAGCAAGAAGATTTTGGAGTGATTCTGAATCTTCGTTTGACTCGTTAAATCGAACTTCTTCAAGTCTTATTGTTGTTCCATCTTTGCGTATTGAGATCGTAATTTGGTTTAAGGCAACAAACACTTCTGGGAAATCAAGTGCAAGTGCTTCTTCAATAATTTTCGTGTACTCTCCAATACCATAATATGGTGATTCAAGCGAACTTCCAGTTTCTTGACGTTTAATTCTTTCTGTCAACATATATCCCTTTCATTTAGAAACTCTCTTTTTGTAAAAGTATCACATCCCCATATGTTTGTATTGTTTGGTTCTGGATACTTATTGCTGAACCATCTTTCACAAGATAATAATCGAGAGATGTATTTCGCTTTTTGCGAATTTTGTCTACCAAATTTTCAGTCCAGAAATGATCGTGTAGCGGGTAAAACTCAAAGCCTACTACTCCGAGTCCACCAATTTCTAAGGCTTCTGGTTCAGGTTCACTGAAATAAAAACTGGCAGCATCTTGAATTTTTGAGAGAACCATCGATCCCGCACTGGAACCAACATATACAATTCCTTTTTCCAGCAGTTTAGGGAGTAAAATGTCGAACCCTGATTCTCGCATTACTTCTGCCAAGTACCCACCATTCACATAGATGATGTCGTAGTCAAAAAGTTTGTGCAGAGATTCATTTGTTTCATTCTTGAGAATAATTTGATCGACCTGCCAGTCGAGATCATGTACAAGTTGCTGTCGCTCTTCATCAATCCAAGATGTATCCCCCGGAGTTTTAAAGCCAGCGTCGGGAATAAATGCTACCTTGAGCCCAACAGACGATCGCCCGATGAATTGCTCAAATGGGGCAACAAGATTGGGAGTAATGGTGCTGGAAGTGAGGAAGAGTTTCATACAGTCATAATTATAAAAAATCTTGTTTTTCAATAACAAAATCTAATTGTGATTCTGGGATTCCAATCGATTTACCAAACGACAGAGCCTCTTTCCAGGTCTCTTTGTTTTTGTAATCAAAATAAAATATTTTTTGAGGGAATATTGCTACAACTTGATCACCATACCAGAAATGACAGTACCATTTACTTGGTTTAAGATTTTCAGCAAGTTCACCAATATCATCTTCAGACACCTCGACTGAAAAAATATGCCATCTTTCTTCTGGGTTTTCCTCTTCAGTAATTTTAACGTTAAGAATTTTGAACTTATTCAAGATACGACTGTCCCTGAGACTTTCTTCAACAATTGTGCCTGTATAAATTTTCATACTGAACTCAATCTACTTTCAATTTTCTTCCAAAAACCGCTTTTTCTGAATTTTCTCTGGTAAAAAGCTTTTTTGCGTGTACATTTCGTATCCTTTGCCGTAACCAAGATTTTTCATGAGTGTGGTAGGCGCATTTCGGACTCGGAGCGGAATTGGCAAGTTTCCAGATTTCTTTATCTCTGATTGAGCAGCACGGAGGGCGTTGTAGGAGCGACGATCTTTTTTGGCCTGCGCTAAGTACGTAGCGCCATGAGCCAAAGAAATAGCGCATTCTGGGTATCCAATAGTGTGACACGCTTGAAACACCGCATTCGCCACCACCAATGCCGTGGGCTGAGCCAGTCCAATATCTTCCGAGGCAAAAATAACCATCCGTCTGGC
>CAZFLN010000007.1:14213-50748 GCA_964519905.1 uncultured Pseudomonadales bacterium
GATAAACAATGGATCTTCCCCAGCTTCCACCATGCGAGCGAGATAGTACACCGCGGCATCGGGCTGACTGGCTCGCATACTCTTAATAAAAGCGCTAATCGTGTCATAGTGCTCCTCGCCATGCGCATCGTAGCGCAACCACGAGTTGCTGACTGACTGGAGATGCTCAGAAGTGATGCTGTGATACGTACTCCAGCAATGATCCAGCAGGGTGAGAAGTTGGCGCGCGTCCCCATTCGCCAGCTGAATCGCGGTGTCTGCAGCTTGGGTGTCGATAGTGGTGTCTAAACTTTCCGCCGCGCGCGCCACAAGCAAACGAAGATCCTCTTCCGTGAGCCCTTGTAAAACATACACTCGCATACGAGACAAAAGCGGTGAAATAACTTCAAATGAAGGGTTTTCGGTCGTAGCTCCAATCAAGACAATTGTTCCGTCCTCAACGGCTGGTAAGAGGAAATCCTGCTGAGCTTTACTGAACCGATGAATTTCATCTAAAAACAAAACCGGCGACTGGGCAGTTGCACTTAAACCTGGCTGGCGCACCCGCGCTTGCTCAATAACGGCTCGGACATCAGCCTTGCTGGCCGAAACTGCTGACAACTCCACAAACTGCCGACCACTGTTCTGAGCAAGGATTCGAGCCACGGTGGTCTTTCCGACTCCGGGCGGACCCCAAAAAATCATGGAGTAGATCGCTTGCTGTTCGATGAGACGCTGCAGAGGTTTTCCTGAACCAATCAAGTGCTGCTGCCCCACCATGTCCGAGAGCTGCTGCGGACGCAACAAGTGCGCAAGTGGAGAAGAACCCGAAACCATACTTCCATACTACACCATAGATCGAGGCGCGAGGAAGTGGTACAATACTCATCTGCGAATGTTTTGAGTTCGTTCCTGATCTTTTGATGGCGAACAGCACTCGTATGGGCCTGTAGCTCAGCGGTTAGAGCGGCACCCTTTTAAGGTGCGCGTCGAAGGTTCGATTCCTTCCAGGCTCACTACATTAATAGTTTCACTTAAATTGAGTTTAACAAATTATCTCAAAATTCAGCTGATTAAACTCAAATTCATAGGTGTGATTCATTAAAAATTCTGGATTATCAAGATATTCTTTTATAGTTTCTTTGTATGCAGACGAAATAGTTCTATCGTAATTATGAATAAAACAATCTTGAATGGTGTAGTAGAAAATAAGACAACCAACTACTTTTTGTTGTTTCATCAAATTAATTTTCTTTTTAACTATTTGGGTATTCGTAGTTTCCATAAGATTCCTTCCATACAAAAAACCACCCTGTAATGGGTGGATTATTTACTTCCGTATGAAGTCATTATAGCACAATATTTACTTGTCATCTACTTCAAAAGAAGAATCTCGATTACTCCCAATCATCGCACTTGCCACCAAAACCCATGGCGAAAACAGCGAGACAGAAACTAGCCCTACAATCAAGTGCCACCAGACGACTGGATTGCGGCGAACCGGATGTATAGCGACAGCGAAGAGTACAACTCCAACAACTCCACCAGAAAGCCAGATTTGCAGCCAAGCAGAGTCGGCCAGTCGGGCATTATTTTGGACACCATCATCCGAAATTTCAGATCTTGTGTACCAACCACTTCCCAAAAAGAAATCTTGCGACGAATTCTGATTGGTTATGTCACTTTGAGCGGCTTCTGTGCGAGCGGTCAAACTGCGTGTTCGGAGTAACTTTTGCCCTTCTCCGCCACCATCTTTGGGACTCAATACAACAAGAAGAAATAGAATACTCAACAATGCTGCACTCTGTTGAAGTGATTTGAGGAATTTCTGAGCGGTGAATTGAGTCAAAACCGTTCTATTCTCCGAAAGCCACTCAAGCGCAATCCACAAAACAGTTGCCAGAATTGCCAGACGCGAATAGGAAAATGCCACACCGAGGAGTCCTGAAACAAAAAGAATTGCCCCCATTTTGGAATGTTGACTCAGCCGCTGTGCTCCTTTCCAGGCGATAAGGCTTGAGACTAAACCAAAAAAGAGCGGGTCCAAAAGTGTTCCAAACGCCCGGAATAAATGATCGTCCCAACCAATATAGAAAAAAATTCTCGGATCTGGCAAAAGTAAATACTGTGCAATCCCAAGTCCCACAAAAGTAATCGACCACAGGGAAATCCATCTAGTAACATGAGTGGGCCGTCGAGACAACCATACATGTAAACTCCAAGCACTGTACACACTCACCACCCAACGAGCGATGTACACAAAACTTGCGAGGTGCGGTGCAAATAAAAATGTGGTGCAGAGAAGATACAAAACAGCTATACATGGAAGCCAGAGTTTGCGCCAATTTTGCAAAACGTCAGGGAGAATCCAGAAGCAAGTGCTCAACGTCCAAAAAATCAGGCCAATATCTATAAGTCGAAGCGTTCCAAATGGCGTTTCGAGTGAGACGAGAACCCCGAACAAACTCAAGTAGGCTAAGAAAGCTGCTGCAAAGTATTGCCATCGAGAGAAATTACTCACGCATTTCCTTTGCTGTAAACCACGCTTCCCAACAATACACTCGCTTGAGGAGCGACCAGTAAGCCATCCCAAAAGCAAAAATCCAGCCTCGGGTTCCATCTCTCCAGCCACTCAGCACTAAAACATCCCAAAAAAACTTGGCTGGCGGGTAAAACAGCATCTCGAACAGCACTTTTCTCCGCGAAAGCGGCTGACGAACTCCAGGCTCAATTTGTGCGTAAGCATCTAATTTCCGCAAAAAACCAGCAACAGACGTATGAGAGGTATGGAGAAGTGAATTTTTAAGTTTTCCAACCTTTCCAGGCACTTCCCAACGCTCGTGAACCGCACGTTGCCAGCGATTATTTCCGAGCTCTGTACGCGCCAGTCGAAGAAACGAAGCGTTGCCAGTTTCGCCAAACCGCATAGTTTGGCCAAGAAAAACATCTTCTCTAGGTATTTTGTAGGCATCAAATTCAGTTTGTTGAATTACGCCTGTAATTTCTTGCCAGAGTTTTGGACTCACTGACTCGTCTCGATCGAGAAAAAGTATCCATTCTTGCGTTATGTATGGGAAAATAGAGTTTCTGTGTGAGGCGAAATCGCGCTCTAATGCATGTTCAACGAACTGAATATTTTTTGCTGACACTAATTTTTTCGCTGTTCCTAGAGAATACTCACTCGGATCTTCGAGGACAAGAATCTGCGCGGCTCCACTCACTTCTTCCAGACGAGTAAAAATCTCGTCTGCTTCACCGTGATGCAAAATGACTACCGTAAGTGGAATACTTTTCATGACTCAACTACAGGATTTTTCTGACGTAATGCTGTTCTGGCTAACCAAAAAACTGCTGGTAAAGAGAGCGACATGGCGACACAAACAGCAAATGCGGCACCAAGAACTCCCCAGGTTTGACTCAACCAGTAAATTCCAGCGAGCATAAGTGAGATAATTCCCACATTAATGAGGAGCAAGTACTTCACCAGATTTTTTAAGATACCAAGCGGTGAAACGAGTATGAAAACAGATTTTGCGACGGCTCCAAAAAACATCCATGGCAAAATAATCCCGACTTCTCTCCATTCTGGACCCAGTAGAAGTTCGATGACCGTCTGAGACCACAGCACGACGCCAACAAATGGCAGGAGCAACATCAGACCAAAAAACAGATTCGTGCGCCAGAAAGTTTGCGCGAGTTTCTGCGGATCGTCCAGACGAGCAGCATAAATCGGATACAGTGCCTGAGAAATAATACTGGCTAAATCAATACTTACGGCAGAACAGAGCTTATACGCTGTTTGATAGATTCCTAAAGCGGCTGGTCCGAGTAAACGTCCAACCAGTAAATCGTCACTGTGTTCGGTCAAGTACTGCACTATACCGTTCACAATAATAACTCTGGTTTCTTTATAGAGTGCCGTGAGTTGCTTCCAACGAGCTTTGAGCAAATTGGGCCGGAGTGTAAAAATAATAAAGGAAGAAACTACCTCTGCCACCGCTCCAATCAACATTCCAAACAAGAGGCCAGAAACATCTTGCCACCACCAAGCAAAAAAGAGACCACTGAGTAAATCCAGAATTTGTAATGGAGTGCGATAGAGAGTTTCTTTTCCAAACTCAAGTTTTTGTTGGAACGAAATAACTGCCGGATTTATTGCGCCTTTTATGGCCGCAGCTGCAGCACAAAACCAGAGGAGTGGAAGAATCGCGGCTGAGTCAAAAAAGGAAGAAATAAGGTGTGAGAACACCAGAATTCCGAGCGCAATCACTGCCCCTCGTACTAAAGAAACCGCCCAGGCAGTATGAATGTACTCCAACAGCTTTTTCGGGTGCTTCAGTAAAATGACGTTCACTCCAGTTTCGGTCGTGACCTCAGCGATTGCCAAAACCAGTAACGCTGCACCGTACACGCCCATCTCTGCGGGAGAAAACCAACGAGTCACCAACAAAAGTCGACCCAAAGCCAAGGCTTTCGTGCCATACCGAAGCAAGGCAAGGCTACTCACACCACGAATTTCGGGAATGCTCCAGAGGCGAGATCCAAACACTTTTACGGAGCTCATGCTGATTCTTTCGGTGATCTCATACCTGTTGAAAGCAGTGTAGTACAAAAACCAAGAATGATTCCACTCAGAACTGCTGTGTCAGAGAGTACTTGCGCCGCCACTGTTTGCGGAAATGACGTATATGCCCGCTCACTCAAACGGAAAGACTTTACCAAAATGTACAGACTCCACAAGACCGCACCAAAAGGGAGGCTCCAAATACTCATGGCAATAAAAATCAAGTAGCGAAGAAGCAACGTCAGATGACCAATTCTCCAGGCTTGTGCCTGCATGTCTCCAAAAGCATGTCCATACATCATCCGCCAAAAACTACTGGGAGTGGCTCTTGGTCGCCAGATCACCACGGCTTTTTTTGCCAGCCAAGAACGAACGCCTAATTTCTGGGATCGACGAGACCATTCGTAGTCCTCAGCTGCTTTTGCTACATCTGAACGGAAGAGTCCAATTTCTAAAAATGATTTTCGCCAAACAGCCATAGCACGTGTGGCTGGAAGCTGATCTGGCTGAAGATCCTGCGGAAGCACCAAGACAAACGGAATCTGAGCAGCTTCCCACGGGTTCTCTGGCGATCCGAGAGTTACTCCAGAAACAAGTTTGGTCTTTTTTTGCAGCAATGGAGTAATCATGTGTTCGTGCCAATTTTCGCCAAATCGGCAACCAGCGTCGGTAAAGACGAGGATCGTAGATTTTGTGGCCAGTACAGCTTGGTTTCTGGCTTCAGCTCTGTTGGCTTGTCCGACTCGTAAAACTCTCACCGACGAATTTTTTTTAGCCCAGTTTTCTGCTACAGCAAGTGTACTGTCTGTAGAGTCAGCAATGGCCAGACAAATTTCTTGAAAAGGGGCGCTCTGATTTTCCACATCCTTTTGGAGGTTTTTCAACGCTTCGGCGTCATTGCGTACTGTGACAATAAGTGCCGAGGAGAATCTCATAGGTGTAGTATCGCAAATTGTTCGATTTTTGTCAGGTTTATATGGTTTGGTAGGGGCAATGAAATTCTTTTGGCACCTGATTTGTACAGCATTTGTTTTGGGTGTTGCACTGTGTTTCCCCAAACTTGTCTTCGCTGGGGAAGCAGTATACAAAACCAACTTTGAGTCTCCTCAAGACTGGAATGAGGTTCATAATGCGCAACTTTCGTTTCCAGAAAGACCGTGCCGAGATGCTTCTGGAGATCTCGAGTGGACGAAAACAGAACACGGATTTGGCACAAAACTCACGCAAGCGAACCCGTGCTTTGCTGTATTGCTTGGCCCAAATATCTTTGACGAAAATCCCAGATCTCTGGAAATAACCTGGGATTGGCGCATCATTTATCCTGCTCAGGATCGGAACTTTATTCTTTCTTGGCAGGATCAAAATAATTGGCTGGGGATTCATCTGTTTGAGCACTCAATATATGTAGAAGGAAAGAAAAATGGAGTGATTCTGCCTATCCCTGAAGCAAAAGGGCCCTATCCATTTCAGGCTAACACCACGTACCACTTTCGGGCTCGGGTGAATCAAGACTCAAAAAAAGTGTTTATCTGGGTGAATGATGTATTAGTAAATGAGGCAACTGTTGATCCGTTGCCAGAGTTTCCACCCAAATTCGGTCTCGCAGCGAGTGTGGGACATGGTGTTCGGAGTTCAGAGTCGTACTTTTCGAATCTTAAAGTGTTTGCGCTTCCAGAAAAAGTTTCACCGCCCCTATTAAAACAAGTGTCTGCTCCCTGGAGTGATGAGGTTTACAACTCGGCCAATGTTTGGGCTCCAAAGCATTCAAGTATTTCTCGCTGGGGCTGCGCACTTGTCAGTTCAAGCATGCTGTTACAGTTTTATGGGATCACTACCTTGCCAGACGGAAACGCTCTTACTCCAGCGAGCCTAAACAACTGGCTCAAAAAAGAACCAGACGGATACCTAGGCGAAGGCCATCTTAACTGGAGAGCTCTCACTCGTGTGGCGAAATGGCATACTGGTCGATTTTCCACTGCTTCCCTTGAGTTTTCGCGACACCAACCAGCCGAAGCGGAAAAAATTACTTGGCTGCAAGAAAAACTTGAACGCCGAATCCCGGTGATTTTAGAGCAACAGGGACATTTTGTGCTGGCTTATGCTTGGGATGTGTCTACGCAAACCGCATTGATTCATGATCCAGGATTTCAACGCAGAAGTTTGGCTGAGTACAACAATACCTATGTGTCGGCTCGATTGTTTACCCCGAGTGCTACGAACTTACAGGGAGCCGTTATTGTACTCCCAACTGGAATCACACCAACCCTGCGAGATCAAAGAGGTCAGTCGTTTCCAATTCTCCCTCTCGAACAGGGTGTCTTTGACGTAGCCGGAGAACTCACGAATACGAACTGGCAACTTTGGGATGTTGGACCTTGGGGAGGCAGACAGTTGGAGTTGCGAATAAACACTTGGTCGCCAACGCCTGTAAGCATTGCGCAGTACTCTTTGGCAGGTGATGTTGCAGTTTGGCACGGAATACTCCGAGGCTCACAGTCAATAGCTTTTAACACGCTGCCAGATTCAGAGAGTCTTTCGGATCTCGAATTTGCTCAATTGGTATCTTGGGATGAAATTCGCAGTCCTGCGCTGTGGTACTGGCGCAATGCCTGGTTAGACACCGCAGAGCAAAATTCCACAACAAATCAGCAGTACTCTTGGCTTTTACAGCAGGCTCGAACCAATACTCTGCTTTCTGCCAGTGCGTACGCACTGTTGCAAACCGAAATTCAAAAGGAAAGAACGAGCGAATAGGCAAAAAAGACGGAAAAGTGCGGTATACTACAACACTATGTTTCGAGGTTTTTGGGCGGATTTACCGCGACCAATTATTGGCTTGAGTCCCATGGACGGTGTCACCGATCATCCGTATCGTACGCTGCAAAAGAGGATTGGGCAGCCAGATATTGTACTGACTGAGTTCACCTCTGCCGAAGGGGTCAGTCACAATGCGCTCAAGCTCTTTGATGACTTTCTGTATGACGAGTCTCAGCGCACCGTCATCGCACAGATTTTTGGAAAAGATCCGCGCGCATTTTACGTTACAGCTGTAATTCTGGGCTACTTGGGATTTGATGGAATCGATATCAATATGGGTTGCCCAGCGAAGTCAGTGCAGCAGCATGGATCCGGAGCCGCCCTTATTCGTACTCCCAAATTGGCTCAAGAAATATTTCTCGCCACTCAACAAGGAATTCGCGACTGGGCCAATGGACTCACGCTCGATGATCTTCCAGAACTCAAGCTTAAAACCAAAACCATGGTTCAGGCTCGAAACGAAGCACTTCCAGAATGGGCTCAGCAGCGCCGGGAACTGCCAGTGAGTATTAAAACTCGCATTGGATTTGATGTCCCAGTGGTGCATGACTGGATTCAAACTCTTCTGGAAGTGGAACCAGCCGCTATCACCGTCCATGGACGAACGCTCAAACAACTCTATGGTGGTCAGGCTGACTGGGAAGCGATTGCTCAGGCGGCCACTCTGGCGCATCAAACGGACACGCTCCTGCTGGGCAATGGTGATATTACCTCCATTGCTGATTACGAACAAAAAGTTCGCGCGAGTGGCGTCGACGGCGCACTGATTGGCAGAGCCACATACGGTGATCCCTGGTTTTTACGAGATCTCGTACAGTTCCGCAACGAAACCTGGGACGCGAGCGACAGCACTCTGCAAGCAAAAAATTGGCAGCGACCAAGCGTGAGCTGGGAAGAACGCGTCGCAACCATTATTGAGCATACTCGGCTGTTCAAACAAAACTTTCCAGATATGAACTTCCTGCCACTCCGCAAGCACCTGGCGTGGTATATTTCCGGCTTTCCTGGGGCGGTCCAACTGCGAGTAGCGCTCGTACAAGCCAACAGCACCGAAGAAGTCATTGCTATTTTGGAAAAATTTGGCGATCCTGCAAAAACAACGCCAGTGGTACAATAATCACGTATTCTCGCAAGAGATGCGATATGGCTGATTAGCTCAGTTGGTTAGAGCGTTCGATTCACATTCGAGAGGTCACAGGTTCGAGTCCTGTATCAGCCACCAGTTTCAAATTCTCCAAATTATGATTTCATTCACACGAAATACTTGAGTAACTCCTCAAGTCTTTTGCGTGTCTGAGCTTGCAAAATCGTACTCACCGTCCAAAACACAAGTGAGGTGTAGAGTGAAAGCTCAGCAACTTCTGACCAAGCTTGCCACTTCCCTCCAGAAACAGAGATTTGTGCCGTAAAGAAAATAACGGGAGGGAAAAAGTACGAGAACAACCACCAGTCTGGGAAAAGTTGGATATATCGTTGAACAAATGAGTTTGCAGAAGCAACTCGACTCATAATGTTTTTTGAAAACGCGCCAAAATACGATAAAGCCAAGTACGCATAAATTACGAGCCACTCCACAATGTATAAGTTATGAAACGTGACCTCATCTTGCCTATTATGCTCAAGAAATACTTCACTTGATTGGAAGCCAAAAATTCGTTGTCCCCAGGAAATTTCGTCACCAGCAACCACCGCATAGAATGCGCCTAGTAATCCAGTAAATACGGCCATTTTGACGTTTTTTTGCTTTAAAAAGATCATTGACTGAGCAAAATGAAGTATTCCTCCAAAAAGCAAAATAAAGAATTGTGAATACTCAATAAAATGATCCTCTTTCACGAATTCTCGGAAGAAATTGAATGGAAACACCTGTGCAAGTTGGAGAGCAAAAAAACTTGCCAGCGGCAGCACAAACAAGAAGCCTTTCCAATGTTTTCCGAACCAAGCGTTCGAGACATTCAGAAATATGGTAGTCACTGTAAAAAACACCAGATACAGAAGCCCATCCAAATGGAACTTTGTGGCAGAAAAAGCTGCATTGGGAAAATGCAGATACTCGTATGCTGTCAGCAACATCAATACAGACGACACACACAATGCCAGGAATGATGCAAACACCTTGAGCTTTGATGACAAAAATGTACCGAATCGCAGTCGCATCAAAAACGACGAGATCAGAAATGGCGAAATCAAAAATTTAGAGTCAATACCGAGCCACCGCTCAGTTTTTTCTGGAAAACCGTACGCATCTGCTGCTAAAAAGAAAACGACGCAAAGAAAAAGAATTGTGAAGCTATATGAATAAATGTTTCTTATATTTCGTTCAATCATTCTTTCCAAAGTAGCACATGACGCACAATGTTTGAACCCTAAATTTCTGAAGTCTTGTGATATGATTTCAGATCATATGCGATCAAAAGAATACAATCATATCCAACGTCAGCGAAAATTTGGGGTTCAAGAAGTTCCACTTGAGTTGGTTATCTGGGATAACGACGGAACTCTTTTTCGGACTGCCATGCAGTACTGGATTGCTTCTGCTACGGCAATGGTTCAAGAGTACAGAGCTGATTTCCCCAATCAAAAACTTCCGACCGAAAAAGATATCGCTTCTAAGTTGGTGCATGACCCGAATGACGTCGCAGATTTTGGTTTAAGTCCAGAAAAAACACTGGCCTATGCAGAAGACTACCGGCAATATGCAGTGAATCTTCTTGGGAAAAATCCGCCAAAATACCACGGAGTGCAACAAGAACTTTTGCGACTCAAGAAGCAAGGAATACAACTAGCGGTTGCCACTTCGGCTATTCGGCCATGGCTCGAAGCTTCACTTTCCGCATTGGGAATCCATGGTCTTTTTGACTACACTATTACACAGGATGAGGTTGGTCATGATGGCTTAAAACCAAAACCTATACAGTTACTGCAAATCATGGAGAAGTTACACGTGGATCCACGTCGTACAGCCATGATTGGAGATACTTCCTCTGACTGGGGCGCGGGAAATAATGCCGGAGTCGGCACAAACGTTGCCATGTTTTATCCTAAAAACCGAAAAACCAATCCATGTCGAAAAATTGATCAGTTCCAGGAAAAGGGTGGAAAGATTGATGCTACTGTCTACTCCCTGGAACATGCGGTGAGCTTCTTGTTGGCACGGCGGGTGATTACGCGGTAAAACATCTTTTTGACATGCTACTATGAAGTATGTCCTCTCAGGCGGATTTTGACCGCACACCACTTGTTTCCATCATTATTCCTACCCTCTATGCGAAACCAGAAATTCTGGAAGAGTGTTTGAGGGCACTGGCAGAACAAAACTTTTCCGAGAAATTTGATGTCTGGTTGATTGAAAACAGATCCGCACAGAAGAGAATCATCATCCCTTCAAAACTTGATTTGCATGTACTCTCATTGAAAACCAACCAAGGATTCACCGGTGCAGTGAATGCTGGCATCCAAGCAAGCAGCGCACCATTGGTTGTACTGCTCAATGACGACGCCGTTCCAGAGAAACAGTGGCTAACAGAGTTGCTTGCCACACAACGAAAGTCCGGCGCCGACATGGTTGCGAGCACCATTTATCTGGCGGATAAAAAAACACTTGATTCTCAAGGCTTTACATTTGCTTGGCGTGGCAAGGCAGCCGCGATAAATCAACAAGATAACGAACTGCTTACTGCTCCAGACTCTTGGCTGAAACACCTGGATCTCTTTTCTGCGCAATCCCCTACAGCGTCTGAACCATTTGGTCCGGATGCCGCTGCTGCGTTGTATACGCGAAAAATGCTCAACGATGTTGGCATCTTCAATGCCGCATTTTTCGCGTACCTCGAAGACGTTGAACTTTCGTTCCGAGCACGTATGGCTGGATATACGTGTGTTGTCAGCCCTGCCATCGTGTATCACCACAAGCACGCTACTTCCAACACCATGTCTGGATTTAAAGCCTGCCAGGATCTCAAAAACTGGTGGCGGATTGTTTTTAATTACCCAAGTGCAGCTTGGAGAAGGTTTTGTTTTAAAATTCTCATGGAAAGGGTAAAAAATCTCAAAGGTCTTCTTTTCTAAAAGCAAAAATCTAGCGATCTTTTTTAAAATATCGAGCTTCGCTTTCAGATATTGATAACTGACGCACCAAACGAGTCGTGATTTGCTCAAGTTTTCGACTACGTTCATACAATCTAAACACTGTCATGAGTAAAATCAAAAGCGACAAATAAATGGCAAAATCGACTCCTCGCCCTATTCCGAATAAATTCGCAACTGTCGATAATAGCCTCGTATTAAAAACAAGTATGGATACTATAATCCAAAAAATTATCCAAAGCCGCGCAAAAAGAGCCGGAATTTCATTACGAGACCTCTTCTGTATTGTCTGAAGAACAATAAGTATTGCGAAAACGACGAAAACGACTTGAAAAGGAGACATCATATCCTTCTGAGGAGCATTTGGGTTGCAATTTTAAGAGAATTCATGTTGCTCTGACCTTTTTGTAGAGAATAATTTGTATAATGAACAGTTGTAGGAATTTCCTTATATATGAGTTCTTTTTGAAAAATTTGATCAATAATCTCAGATGCATGCGCCATTCTATTTTCTGTCAGATATATACTCTCAAGAGATTTTCTATTTAAGCCACGAAAACCATTATGGACATCTGATAAGAGAACATTACTGTAAAAATATGTAAATAATATTCCAAGTTTTAATATAAGCCTTCGAGACCACTTAAGGTTATGAGTTTCCCCTAAAAAGCGAGATCCCAGTGTGACATCACACTGGCCACTGATCAGTGGCGCCACAATTGAGGGAATTTCTTTAGGCTCAAATTGTCCATCGGCATCATATGTTACAACAAACTGGGAATCTAAATTTCTCTTTGCAAAATCAAAACCCGTTTGCAAGGCTGCACCTTGCCCGAGATTCTGAGAATGATGGAGAACAAAAATATTTTTATACTTCTTAGATATTTTGAGAAGTAATTCATAGGTATTATCGGTTGAACAATCATCAATGACCACTATGAATCGAGCAAACGTCAGCAGAGAAAGAACAACCTCTTCAATTTTTTTGCTCTCGTTGTATGCAGCGATGATAATATCTGGCTTGATCTTCACTCTTAGAATTAATACTACATTATTTGCCCCAAAACCCAAGTGTTGATTATCTTATTTATCATAAATGACTTATATTTCTCCCCAACAAGCAATTTGCCTGTTATGTTTTTATGCTGTATTCTTGAGATTAGCTCAATGATCTACATACTCAATCATCACTCCTGGCCAGATGGATCTCCATCTGCAATATATGCAGACGATCTTGCCGAAGAACTAAAATCATTAAATAATAGAAATGTTGCCATAGTATGTACGGATGCAACATATCGTAAGTCTAAACGAAAAGAACCAAAAGTCCCTATTATAAGACTCAAATCTAACCAATACGAACGAAATGATGTCTTATCTTTATTTAAGGATTACTTCAAGGCTTTTAATTTGTTTCGAGATTTTATTCATAACAACGTCCAGAAGGATGACACTGTCATTGTCACCAGCTCACCGTTTTTTAATGTTTTTTTGATAAATGCACTTAAAAAAAAGAGTGCGGTTAGTATTTACTGGCTTCATGACTACTTTCCGGACTCTTTGCTTTCTATGGGTGGTTTTTACTCATTATTTTATTTTCCATTCCATCAAATTTGGCATTACAAACTAAGCCAATGGAATCATGTAATACTTCCAGGAATAAATTCTGATTATCATGGAAAAAATTCTTCAATTTTTCGTTTCTGGCCAACAATCAAGGATCATGCCGATATTCCAACAAAGAATGAGCCAAAAAAGGCGCTCTATGTTGGAAACATCGGAATAATTCATGACGTTCAAGCACTTATTTCAGAAGCGAAGAAATGGAAAAACAAGGGGTATGAAATAAATTTTTATGCTGATGGACCCAAAGCAAAAAATCTTCCAGATTGGATAAATCTTAAGAAAATTTCTAGCGAAAAACACCTGTCAGAGGTTTTGCAAACTCACGATGTGCATTTAGTTGTGGGATCACTCCACAGTGACAAATCTAGTTTCCCTTCTAAAACTTGGAACTCACTCTATTACAAGAAAAAAATTGTCCCAGTTGCATTTGGACCAAACTTCACTAAAGAACTAAAACTTATGGTTCAATCTGACTTTATTTCACATAAAAAAAACTTAGCTCAATTCATACAGTCAAAAACTAATGATAAAGACAAAAATGATTAAATTAATTAAATCAACTTTTTTCAATGAGACAGATACAAAAGAAAAACTGACTGAGTTTATTACTCAAGCGGAGATGCTCAGCTTTTCAGAACAGTGTCAATCTTTTGAAAGTAATTTTTCGAAATATCAAGAAAGAGCTGAAAGCATCTTCGTCAATAGCGGCAGCTCAGCCAATCTTGCAGTGATTCAATCCTTGATGAACCTAGGAAGGCTCAAAAAAGGCGATAAAGTTGGATTTTCTGCCATTACGTGGTCTACAAACGTGATGCCTTTGCTCCAACTTGGACTCGTGCCAATTCCAATTGACGTCGAACTCGACACACTAAATACGTCATCCGAAATATTTGAGAAAGCGATTAAAAAGTACAAAATTAAAGCTTTTTTTATTACTAACTTACTCGGATTTTGTGATGATATTGATGTAATCGCTCAAATCTGCCAACAGAATAATGTTCTACTGATCGAGGATAACTGTGAATCACTTGGAAGTGTGCATGCAGGGAAAAAACTTGGCAACTTTGGGATTGCCAGTACTTTTTCTTTTTACGTTGGTCATCACATGTCGACCATAGAAGGTGGCATGGTATGTACAGACGATGAAGAGTTAGCAACAATGATTCGACTTGTGCGTGCTCATGGTTGGGATCGTAATCTCTCAGAGAAAAACCAAACCAAAATTCGAAGTAGATACAAAGTAAATTCTTCTTTTTACTCTCGTTATACGTTTTATGATCTGGGTTACAACTTGAGACCAACAGAAATAAATGGCTTCTTGGGAAATAATCAACTTAAATACCTTGATGAAATTACGCGAAGAAGATCAGAAATCTTTTCAACTCTTTCTGAGAAAATATATGCAAATCCAGAATACATGAGTCTCGATGTAAGTCACATGGATTTTGTTTCGAATTTTGCAATCCCTGTAATCTGTAAATCTGTCGAGAAGCGTGATGAGTTGGTTAAAAAATGTGACGGTAAAGTCGAAATCCGACCAGTTGTTGGTGGAGATATGACTCGCCAGCCATTCTTTGGGAAATATCTCAAAAAGAAACTCCCAGAAATGAAAAACGCACACCTGATTCATAGTCAAGGATTATATTTCGGCAACAATCCAGAGCTTACTAATGATGAGATAGAAACACTAATTAATGTTTTTTTATAGCACAAAAATTTTAATCATATGAACCCAGAATCACTCACACTAATATCAATCTATTCTTTAATTTTTACGATTTTTAACAGCATTTTTTCATTTCCATTTTTTTTCTTTCTGAAAGCTCGGTCTGAGAAAAAGTTCCTCGCTCCAATCTTTGGATTAGGAGCTCAAATTTCTATTCTGTATTGGATACTGTTTCTTCATCTTCCTATAGTAAAGTCTTTTCTGGTCTTCGCACTCCTTTCACTCATAGTCTCTGCCGCGCTGGTACTACAAAAGAGTTTTTCAGAACTAAGCGAGATCTGTAAACAATTCTTTTTGACACATTGTACCCAATTGATTATAAGCCTGATATTCTTGATCTTTTTTCTCTCTCCACAAATGACACATCTATCGTTTATTCCTTCATATGAAGTAAATCATGATCCAATTGTAATTCTAAACTTTGCACACCTCATTACTCATCCTGAGACGACAGGAAATGTCTTAGAAAACTTTAACTTGAAAAATGGATACCCACTTGGGTTCTCGCTTTTGTTAGCTAACTATTCAACTTTATTCAGGTTAGACGCCTACATATATGCTTCCATCTTAAATGTCACGATTTTTTCGTTTACCTCGCTATCCTTAGCAGCGATTATGTATCGAATTTTTAAAAGCAATTACTGGACCAGCACTATTCTTTCTACAACCGGAATACTTTCGTATATGTCAATACAAATGGTAAATCAATCATTTTATCAACAAGTCCTCTTAACACCATTTCTCTTTGCAATTATTTATTATTTCTTGAAAGGAATTTTCGATAAAAACTATAAATCTTTTCTTTTCATAGCATTGCTAACAGGATTTTCATTTCTTTCTTATACAGCCAGTATTTTTCTGTGGATAATTCCACTTGGAATATTACAACTATTTACATTATTAAAAAGTAAAATTAATAAAGAGAAAGTTCAGTATATTTTCATCTCTCTTCTCATTTTTCTTTTCCTTCTTCTGCCATATTTTGAAGCATTTGTAAATTTTTCGAAAACAATTACAGCACCAAAGCATAGGGAGCATTCAATTCAGCAAATGAGAGGCAATACGCTTGGGTTTTCTTCAATACATACTGCATTTGGAACCTGGGGAGAAAAAGACTTTAGAATCCCAGAAACAACAAGTAAGAGATACTTGGCAGCAAGTATTTCTACTGTAATTATTTTTATATTCCTAATTGTCAGTTTCTTTTTGATAAAAAAAGAGAAAAAGTATGAAGTACTGTTAATATTTTTTGTCTTCATACTTCCAATAGTGTATTTCAGGTTTTTTACTGATTCACCATATGTTTTTAATAAAACACTGTATTATTTTTCCTGCCTTATACTTCCACTCTTCTTTATATCAATTTATAAGGTTACGACTTCTCGTTTTCGTCCACTTGCCTTACTCTCCTTCATACCACTTTTAACCATTTTGAATGGATCAGTTTCTTCACTTCTCTACATACCAACACCACCTCTATCAAAGTTTGAGGAAATAAAATCTCTCTCAATTTTTGCACAAAATAGTATTGTCTCGGATGGACGTGAATTCATTCTTGTAGATAATGAGGACTGGGCAAGATACTTTTTGCTACCACTCAATTCTTGTGTAACGCATACAAGAACACATCCATGTAAGAATCCACAAATTGAAGGAAACCTCGAAGAAATTCACAAAATTAACGAGCATATATACGGAATTAACAAGAACTTCGTAAACAATGAAATTTTGGAACAGAGTGAAATCCTTTGGGAATCAAATCAATACTATATTCTCAGAACTCTAAAAATCAAAGAGTAATTCTAGTGGTAAGTTCTCAATCATGAAATTTTCTTGAACTTTTCTATACCCATTATTACCAAATTTTTTTCTCAGATTTTCATTATTAATAAGTCGCTTGAGGGCATCAGTCAGTGAATCTAACGAGTTGTAATCAAAAATAAGACCATTGGAATCAGACTCAATCAACTCAGAGACAGCCGGGATATCATTTCCAATCACAGGGATTTTCCGAGACCAAGCCTCAATAAAAACTAAACCAAATGACTCCTGAAACGAGGGATTAACTAGCAAAAGAGCGCTGTCAATTAAATCAACTTTAGCCTCATCCGAAATATTGTTGATCCGCTCAATCATCTCTGGAAATTTTGAATTTGCTACGATTGTATCTAGCTCAATCGAAAAATCTGTTCTTCTTCCAGCAATTACCAATTTATTCTTGTATCCATCTTCCCAAATTTTTTGCATCGCCCCAATAAGCATTGGAATATTTTTATGACGACCTTCTTGACCAAGAAATAAAACTGAGTCGTTTTTTTCCTGAAATACATCCATTTTTAAAAGTTTAGGAGATAATGGATTATTAATTCTTAAAATATTTTTTTTGGAAATCCCAAGAGAAATCATTGATTGCTTCTCACTTTCAGTTGTGCAAATAACTTTATTTGCACTCCGAAGTATAAATCTATTAATCAGGGAAGAGTGAAGAAAGTCATCTGGATGAAAGTGCGGGAAAAAAATGAAAGGTATTCGCTTTACTTTTGAAAGAAAAAATGCATATATCGGCGCTGATGTCGGAGTTGGACCGCCGATGATAACGTCATATGTTTCCTGAAGAATTGGTTTTGGAAAAACAAAATGTGGACCAAAAAAAATTGAGCCAATACTGTTTCGAAGAAATATGAAATAATTTACAAATTTCCAAATTGGAGTCATTCCGAACTGAAACAGAGAAAATGAACGTTGTCGAAATACTTTAACACCATGAACAACTTCAAAACTTAAAAGATTATTATCTTTCCCTTTAATGTAGTCTTCTGTTGACAATCCATCACTTGTTAAAACAGTTACCTGATTGCCACGTTGAACTAACTCTTCAGCTATCATCTGATACACAAATTCAGCACCACCAATTGAAGGCGAATACAAATGAGTAATGAATAGTATTTTTTTACTTTTCTTCATAACTGTTTATTTGGTTTACGACTTGTTTTAATTCAGGATCTACTTTTGAGGCAAATGAACTAAATCTCTTTTTATACTTCATTATTTCTGCACGAGTTCGGAAGAATCGAGTGACGACATCCTCTAAACTTCTCTTGCTCTTCTCGAATGTCGATGACTCATGATGTGTTACCTCACACGATGGCTCATAAACTGTGAAATATCCTTTTTCCTCAAGCGACTTGCAGAAGAGAACATCTTGAAATTCTTTCCCATACTTTTCATTAAAACCGCCAACGCTCTTAAATTTATTTCTTTCAACCATTAACAAAGCTCCTGTGACTGCATCTGGATTCTTCGTGGTCACCGTGTAATTCGGAAATGGAAAACTGGGATCAACATCGTTTTCTGCAGAAATCTTATAATGATGTGGCCAATAGTTCTCCAAAAGTTCAATTCCAGCATGCTGAATTTTGCCATTAGGATACAGTAATTTTGCACCAACAGCACCAACCGTTTTTCTCGACGCATGTTGTAAAAGTAATTGAATCCAGTTCTCAGAAATAATTTCAGTATCATCGTTAAGAAAAATAAGAAAATCTGCTTTTGATTTTTTTGCTGTCCAGTTGCAGACTGAAGAAAAATTAAATTTATCTTTCCATCTATAGATGGAAACCAATTCTGGAGGGAAGGATTGATATAAAGTGTTAATATTTTTCTTCCTTGATCCAGTATCCACAATCAATATTCTAAAATTTATAAATGTAGATTTATTTAATATAGACTCAATACAACTTTTTAATAAATGCGGATTATCCTTAGAAGGAATAATAATATCGACTGAAGCATCAACCGGAAAAGTATATTGTGTGGAAAACGTTCCACCAGCTTTCCCGTCTTCTACAATCCCAGAAAGGCCCCTGCGTACCAAAGACTCAATTAAGGCTCTTTTCGCAGAATCATGTGCGTAACTTTTAACAGAATATTGGAACGCAGTTGAGTTTGGGACTTTTCTCCAACTATAGAGGACCTTATCAAGATGTACTATTCTTTTTGCCATCTCTGAGCATCTCAAAAACAAATCATAGTCTTGTGAACCTTCAAACCCAACGCGAAACCCACCAACCAAATCGACTAACTCCTTTTTTAAAACGGCAAAGTGAGTTATATAGTTAAAACTCATCAGTAAGTCTGGAGACCAATCAGGTTTCAAGAATACGTCATCTCTTATACGACCATTTTCAGATAATTTATCTTCATTCGAATACACAAAATCAATCATTTCATCTTGTGATAGTGCAAAAGCAACTTCTTGCAAAGCATCATGCGTTAGGGTGTCATCATGATCTAGAAGACCAATAAAATTGCCAGTGGCAAGATTGAGTGCTGAATTTGAGGCTGCGCTAATGTGCTTGTTCTGCTCATGAAAAGTAAGTTTAATTCGAGCATCAGTCTGCTCATATTTTTTTAAAATTTTACGAACTTCATCATTTTTCGAATTATCATCACAAATGCAGAGCTCCCAATTGGGATAAAATTGTTTTCGGACAGATTCAATACACTCGATTAAAAGCTTTGGGTCTGGATCATAGACTGGAAGAATTATTGAAAACTTATAGCGTTCAAGGAAAGATGAATCAAAATTCTTTTTAACTTTTTTATTCATTGCAGATAAAACTAAATTGTAGTTTTCGTTCACAACATTTCGCTCTAAATTTCGACGCAACTTTCTTGCAATTCTCTTAAAAATTGATGTCGAAGATTTTAAGTACTGAAAATACTGCCACACTCTAAAAAACTTTGAAGCTTTTATCGTATGTATAATATTCATCGCTTTCTCTAATTCAAAACTTAGATTCTTTTTCTCAATACTTAAACTTTCAATAATCTTTTTTAATTCATTTTTTGAAAAAGAATGCTCATCTTTTATAATTTCGAAAACTTCCGAATAGCCATTCTCAATAAGATTAGACTTTTTGTCAGCGAAATATGAATTATCTAGTTTCGTTATAATTCTAGATTCAAAAACAGTAACATCAAACTCAGTTGGAATAATATAACTATTCTTCTTCAAATTTACAGAATTCTGCAATTTCTGCTCCAGAAGTGAAAAAATATTTTTTTCTACACTTGATAAGTGAAATAATTTCGCCCAGGATCTAGGCCAAACGAGGTGCACATCAAATGATTCAAGTGGATACTCATTGGTGACTACAGACCCCAAAACCTGCTGAAAATTCATGAGCATATAAAATACAGCTCGAAATTGAACAAACCTTACCGGGTATGCCAGACCAAGAAAATCTTCATAATCGATAAGCCGCATTGAGTCATTCAAGATAATGTGATCAGCAGAAACGTCAGAAAATGGAATAATAAGTTCATTTCTCTTAATTGAGTAGAGATCTTCACCCCAAACATTAAATTTATTTATTTTTTCGTGAAATTCTTTATTATTTTTACTTGAAACAGAGTATGTTGTCTCAATTAGTTGTTTAAATAATTCATCTGCCTTTCTAAAATTTTTATTCAAAAGAGACTCTTCAATATGTTTTTCTAAAGATTTACCCTGAATGAATTCATAATCAATTGACTTATCTTCGCTATTAATGCGATTTATTTCAGCAGGACTAATACTGGAATTATTTTTGAGATACTCATTGAGATCCTTTGATCCTAACAGTACTTTCCAAGATTCTTCTCCAAGAGCTGTTTTTCTTACAAAAATATTTCCAGAAGGTTCTTGCAAAACATCTGTTCTTACCCGAAGTTCAGGAATTCTTTCATAACGAAGCTTAGATAATAAAACCTTCATATCAGATTTTCTTTCCAATAATCAAGAATGAATTTGAAAATTTACTCATAATTTTTTCATTTACTAAATGGCTAGAAAAACCAACTTCTGAGAAAAAATTATGAAGTGGAAGTTCTGAATGCTCTACATTTTGGATAAACGACGAAAGTGAATTACTATTTAGAGTATCTAAATACTCTTGACTCATAACCACAGAAGGAAGTTTATAATCAGGAAAAGGAAGATACACATCTTGAACTGAGAATTGGTTTTCTTCTAATAATTGTTCTAGCGAGTTTAAGGAGAATGCTCTAATTCCATTATATGTAAGATAGTTTTCTACTCCAATAAAAAGATCTCCATAATGATCTTCCGAGGCTCCGCTTAAGTAACGAACACCTAATGGATTTTCAATTGCCAAAAATATCAACCCATCTTTCTTGGTTATTTTGGCAATGTTTCGCATGAACAGTTCTGGGAGAGTTTCAAAATTTGATTGAGAAAACTCGTCTGCATACTTTCCTACATACTCGAGGACCCCAGTTACGTTTACATAATCAAATTTCTCAGTTCCCGAATAGTTTTCTATGGTGTCAGAAATAATCCGAATATTTTTTTTGTCAGCCCAACGTTGAGAAATTACCCTCGCACGAGTATGTGACAACTCTAGTGCCGTAACTTGATTAAGTCTGTCACTAAATAAGCCAATTAAAGATCCACACCCTGAACCAACATCAAGGAGCGTTTTGTCACTTTCAAATGGAAACCAATCAAGTAAGTGTTGTCTTTGCTCTGAAAGTTGATACCTTAAAGGCCAAGGGAGAGCATTATTGTTTAATAATTCAGCAATTTTGGTTTGCTTTTGAGACTGAGGTTCATCGAAAAAATCTAATAAAAAATTTTCAAACCCTTCTGCATAATCCGTCTCTCTTGATTCTCGAAGAAATTCAATTTTTAGCGGAACCCAAGGCTGCTTCATTTCTTGTAACTCCATGAATGGGGCAGATTTGCTGCACCTCTTCCTGTCATGAGAGATTCTTGAATAGAAAATTCGAGGGGCTTATGTATAAAATGATGCGGAGAGTCTTCATTTGTACTGAAAATACAAACACGGACATAATACACGCCAGTATTCAGATATATCTTTTCAAAATTCAACGAAAAAACTCCTTCTGGAGTATTTTCTATCTTTATTTCATCAAAATACGTACTGAATCCACTGATATATACGTCATCATCTCTGTATATTCCAATAGAACAATTTAGGTCTGGAACACGATTTGGATTGTCCACGTGTATCTTGAAGGTCATTGAAGATTGATTTGAAAACGTTCTTGAAGAATTGCCCGTAGCGTCCAGGAGTTCAATCTTGCTAATAGTTACTTTTTTATCTCCCCACTCATTTGTATTCTTCGTAGTAACAACTTGATCTGTTTTCTTCTCAAAAAACGTTCTATTCAAAGAAACAACCGCTTCTGTGCTATCACCGTAAAACTTTTGAGTCCCTTTTTCTATAACAACGACTTTCTCACAATATTTCTCAATCATTTTAAGATCATGCGAAACAATCACCAATGTCACACCAGCCGTGACCATATCTCGAATCTTTGCCAAACATTTTGCCTGGAACTTACTGTCTCCAACCGCCAAAATTTCGTCAACCAACAGGATATCTGGATCGGTGTGTACCGCCACGGCAAAGGCAAGACGTAGGTACATTCCAGAGCTAAAATGCTTGACCGGCTGGTCGATAAAGTCGCACAGCTCAGCAAAGTCAACAATACTCTTGAATTTCTTTTCGACTTCCTCCCGCTTCATGCCAAGAATAATTCCATTTAAAAATACGTTCTCACGGCCAGTTAATTCTGGATGGAATCCTGCGCCCAACTCGATCAGTGGGGCAATTTTTCCGTGCACCTGCACCGAACCTTTGGTTGGTTTGCTCACGCCAGCAATCATTTTGAGAAGCGTAGACTTTCCAGACCCGTTCGAGCCGATGATTCCAATTGTTTCACCCTTCCCAACAGAAAAATTCACGTCACGCAGTGCCCAAAAACTCTCACTGACCTTCTTGCCGCCGAACAACGCTGGCAACAACTCCTTGAAGGTCCGCTGCTTCTGCAAACGAAACAACTTCGAGACGTTGTCGACCGAGATTGCCACTGAGTTCTGAGTATTAGACGACATCAGCAAACGCTCCTTCCAAACGACGGAAAACACTGGTAGCAATCACGTACAAGCCCACAGACAGCCCCAAACCAATTCCTAAGCTCACTAAGTTTGGCATGCCGCCACCGAGCAACACTTGACGATAGGCATTAATAAACACCGCCATTGGATTCAGCTGAAAAATCCACTGATACTTTTCTGGGAACATATCCGTGGGATAAATAACCGGAGTCAGGTACATCCACACCAGCAAAAAGAGTCCGAGCAAGTACTGAATATCGCGGTAAAACAAATTACAGGCGGCTGCCAACAACGACAGCGCGTACGTAAACAAATTCTGGATGGCAAAAATCGGCACAAACCACAGCACATTCCAAGTGACCGGAATCTGATAATAGATCATGAACAGTACAAAAACCGTGGATGACAAAAGAAAATCAATCATCTTCGCTAAAATGGTACTCTGCACAAAGACTACGCGCGGAAAATAAATCTTGGTCAGTAAACCAGCGTTTCCTACCAAAACATTGACGCTCGAGTTGAGCGAAGTCGTAAACAGTGTCCAGGGCAATAAACCGGCGTAGAGAAAAATAGGATACGGCACGCCAAGATCGCCCACGCGCAAAATCTGCGAAAACACAAACGCCATCACGGTCATTTGAATCAAAGGATTGAGAATCACCCAAGCATATCCCAACACTGACTGCTTGTAACGCTGCTTAATTTCGCGCTTGGTCAGCTCCGACAGTAACTCGCGATAGTGCAAAACAGCAGCCATGTGATCCATTCTAGCAGGATTTTTTCTCGAGTGGCAATCAGGATTTTCGCAACTCATTCCGCAAGGCAAAAAGCGTATACGCACCTAAGATCACTGTTGCGAAAATCCGACTCCACGCAGCCGCTGCCAAACCATATGCGGGCAAAAACAAAATGTTCCCCAGTAAAATAACCGCGAGTTGTAACACCCCACTCACCGAAAAATATGAAGGACGGTCAACCGCATAGAAAAATGAAATGTATGGAACAAGTGCGAGTCCTAAAAATGCATTCGCGACTAAAAGCACCACTAAATGCACGCCGCTCAAATACTCTGGACCGATACTATAGAACACAATCCAGTGTGCGAGTGGGAAAAAAAGCGCAAATCCGGCAATAGCAGCTAATACCACTAAAACGGATTTGCGCAAATACCGCCTTAACACAGCTGAGTCTTGATATCGTGCCACACGATTATTTAACACACCACTTACCGCACTCGCCAAAAACGCCACAAACATGGCAATTCTTCCCGCTCCAGAATAAATTCCCGTTTCGAACGGGCTTAATGCCCGTTGCACAAATAAGATGTCAATGTTGCTAATCAGCGTAAACAAAATCGTTCCAGCTCCAACATGAAACACCAGTTTCCGAATCTGAGACCACAGTTTTCTCGAGCCAGACCTTGGCCAGACCCACAAGTGGGAGCGGAACTTCCACAGAAATAAAACTCCAATCAAGGGGGCCGCCAAGTAATACACCGTTGCCAGTGGCAAAACTTCTCGTGCTCCGAACAGCAGCAACGCCCCAAACCCAAATACCTTTATTGCGGCTTGCATGACATTCATGACACTCACCCAATAAAATTCGTGATCGGCGGACAACACAACAATTACGTAGTCAAAGAGAAAGAAACACGCCGCTCCAAAAATTGTCAGGCGGAGCAGTTCTGGGTGCGGGAAACTGAGCACGTGGGCCAAAACTGGCACAAACAGCATTCCAATCACAAACAAAGCCAAACTCAGAACTCCTTTCCAGAAAAGCATGGCTGCTAAAAATGGTTGGGTTTTCTCTGACTGACCGTGCCAGTTTCCCAATAACTTCAGCATGGTTTGATTCAACCCCATATCTGGAATTCTCATTAAAATAGTCATGAGCGCAATACTGACCGACAACACGCCGAATTTTTCTGGGCCCAAAAATCTCGACAGTAATATAAATGCAAACCCAAGCACGACTCCAGTAATTGTGGTGCCGACACTTAAAATAATCGACTGACGAACCGCCGCTGAGTCGCGAATGGTACGCATCGTTTTTTCTGCGAAAGTCTGAATGTGAGAAAAGTTTATGACGGGCAGCATTTCTCCTCCAGTTTAAGATATTCGGAAATACCGCCGCTTCCCAACTCGCAGCACTTGACCAGCAGTTGGCTGAATCACTTGATTTGCGTCGGTGAGTCGAGCGTCATCCAAACTCACTCCGCCTTGCTCGATCAATCGACGAGCTTCGCTGCGAGAAGTTGGCACACCTGTTTGCATGACCATATCCAGCACCGGGAGTTCACCCACCAATACCAGCTCTGGCATGTTTTCTGGCAGCTCGCGATTTTGCACGGTGCGCTCAAAGTGAGCTTGGGCGTCGCGCGCGGCCGCCGTAGAGTGGAACTGTTCGGTAATCGTAAACGCTAATTGTTTTTTAAACTCCATCGGGTTTGCGCCCGCTTGCATGGCCGCGCGCATCTCCTCAATTTCGGCGTCTGGAGTGTCTGTGAGCAGCTCAAAGTAACTCAAAATTACGTCGTCGACGACACTCATCAGCTTACCGTACATATTTTCTGGATCTTCCGTCAGGCGAATGTAGTTGTTGAGCGACTTCCCCATCTTTCGACCGTCAGCGCCAACTAATAAAGGCACCGTCAGAACAAACTTTTCTTTGCCCTTCATTTGCTGAAGCAACTGTCTACCCATCATCATATTAAAGAGTTGATCAGATCCACCTAACTCCAAGTCGACATCAAGCATGACCGAGTCGTAGCCCTGCAAAATCGGGTATAAAATCTCGTGCGCGTGAATCGGTCGCCCCGCTTTTTGCCGTTCCTGGAACATATCGCGTTCCAGCAGTTGTTGCACGGTAGTGGTGCTGAATAATTTGATAAGATCGCTAAAACTCATCGCATCAAACCACTCGCCATTTCGGCGCAACGTGATTTTAGAAAAATCGAGTACCTTACTGGCTTGCTCTTTCCAGGTTTGGAAGTTTTCTTCGATGATTTCATCCGTTAACATCGGTCTGGTTTTGTCTTTCCCAGTGGGATCACCAATTTTTACGGTTCCATTTCCAATCAGGAGAATAACTTCGTGTCCAGCCGCTGCAAACTGCTGCAGTTTTCGCAGCCCGACAGCGTGACCTAAATGCAACTCACTCCCGGTTGGATCAATGCCCAAATACAGCCGCACCTTACGGGTGCTTAACAGCTGATCGAGTCCCTCCGGACTCGGGAGGACGGCGTCTACGCCGCGGGTGAGTATTTGGTTCATGCCAGTATTGTAGCAGTCCAGTGTGCGCAAGAACTAACGAGATCCACCCATTTTCCATGGGGCGGTGAGCAAAATTGGCGCGTAGACGTCATCTTCTAAGGCAATGTCCAAACTGGCAAGTTCTTCATCACTGGGAGTACGATCTTGGAAAGTAATTTCTGGGATATCAGTCACAACCGCCACAGGTGTTTGTTCATTGGTCTCGCCCATCTCCAAAACAGCTGCCGCCGCCAGCCCCTGCATCACATTCACTTGCGTCATTTGCAGTTCTCGACCAAAAATATCACTCGCATGCCGCTTATCATTCAGGGCCAAAAAACCACTATGAGCCACCGCTGCTCCAGTTACCCCCCAAAAAAGAGGTGTAGTTTTACTGTCAGTTACAATCACTCCAACATTCTGCACACCATACTGCTTTCGCAGCCAGAGCCAAATTTCATTCGCAATGAGTTGACAATCTTGTGGCCACAAAACATATACGCCATCGGTATTTGACTCATCAATACCTGCATTCACAGCAAGTAATCGATTTTTAATCGTCAACATCACATCATACTTTGATTCTTGTGAATCTATGTATCGCTCTGATTCTTGCCGAACAATATCATGCTTAAAGGCACGTACCTCTTCTTTGCTACCGTTCGAAGGGATCGCAATAACTCGGTTTTCTGCCAGCGCAATAATCTTCGAGGTGACAGCGACCACGGAATTTTCTGGCAAAGTCTCTGGTAGGGTTGCCAAAAGCACCTTCCATAAGTCGTCACCCGTTCTTACCACAGGAGATCTGTACGCTATAACGTTCATACGGCAAGTATACCAGGCTTTACAACACGAAAGTGCGGTCAGGGGAGTCTAGAACACTTCTCGAACTCGAGGAATAAATCCGGCAGTTTCCAGTGGCCAGTAACGGAAGAAGGCGCGACCCACGATGTCACTTCTAGTGATCGGTCCCCAGGCTCGAGAGTCAGAGGAATGATGGCGATTGTCTCCCACAGCAAAGTATTCGTCTGGACCGAGCGTAATTACTCGACCACCTCTGGTAAATTGAGCATCCGGAGTGGTACGACCTTCTGGCAAATACGTTTCAATAAGTGTCTGACCATTTACAACAACGCCGTTACTTTGGAAAGAAATGGTGTCGCCAGGAACAGCCAAAACTCGCTTAATGAAATCACAACCCGTTCCTTCGCTGCATCCAGCCGAGGCTGGCGCATGGAACACAATCACGTCACCACGCTGTGGCAGTCCAACTTGGTAACTCACTTTATCGGTTAAGACATATTCTTGATTCATGAGTGTCGGCTGCATAGACTCACCACTTACTTGATGTGGCTGCATGAAAAACAAATACACAACCAAGAAAATCGACAGCGCAACAACGACGATCTCGAGAATATCTAAAAAAGTGCTTGAAAAAACTTTCAGTGGGTTAGCCATGACTTTTGATTATGCTCCTGGATCTCTCGGTCGACAAGTAGGAGGTTAGATTCGTTCCGACGCAAAGGTATCAATGTCGCTCGAACTAAATCCAATTTCTTGGAAGCGTTCTGCTATTTCTTGGGCTGAGACACCAGCTTTCCCCCATTTTTCAGTCAAAGCTCGCAGTGTTTCTCTGGTCTCGTACGGATAAATGATCCAACTGTCTCGTTCTTCAGCTACGAAATCGGGTGCCACACTGGCCCACGACTTTGTCACCAAGGAAGCCACCGAAACCGAACCAGCATTGTACTGATCCAGAAGCATCGGCGTAAGGAACTCCAGCGTGGCACCCGTATCCACGATATCCTCAAATACCAAAAGTTTTTCTCCAGTAACATCCACCACTAACGGCTGCAACAGCGTTGGCTCACGCTCTGTTTCTGCAACACCAGCGTAGAAGGCAGTTTGAATCAGGCTAATTTTTCGCAAACCAATTTGATCTCCAAAGTGGCGCGCCATGGTTAAACCACCATTAGCCACCGCAATGATACGGTCAAATGTTTCTCCAGACTCTTGCATATGTTCTCGAACTTGGCGCGCCACATCGCGAGTCAATCGATCCATGTCGTCCCAAGAAAAGAGTGAAAAATTAACGGAATCAATCGTCGAGTGCTTCATACGGTATGGTATCGCAAAATCTTTTTTACAGATAGTAAGAATCTTCTTTCTCAATTCTTTCAAGCCAGAGATAGTAAATCAAAATATTTGATAGAGCTATATCATTTCTCGTTACGAGTGTTTTCCAAACTTCAGAATCGCAGATCTTTCTGAAGGTCTCTAAATCATCATCAAATCTTTGTTGCTGAAAACCGCTTGGTCGACGGGAACGAGGATTTGGATATTTCTTCATAAGTCTATTCAGATTACTGAGAATCTTTTGATAATCCTCTTGTGTATAGATTTCAGACTCAAGTTCTCTTCTCATAGCTCTTTCTCTCATTTTATTTTGCAGATGCAGATTATACCGCGTTTGCTATAATGCAAGCAGTGAGCTCAAACGAGTCAGGTTTTGTTCGTTTCTGTTTTACTAGCCGGGGAATAGCTCAGATGGCTTAGAGCGCGCGCTTTGGGAGCGTGAGGTCGCAGGTTCGAGTCCTGTTTCCCCGACCATTTAACACAAACCCCTGTTTGAGCAATGTTGAAAATAGCTCATTTAGTTGATAATTCGCTACTTTTTCACCATCAATTGATGGGTTGGAAATTTCTATCAAAAAAGAGCTTGATATAAAATGATATACTTCATAGCATATGGGAAAAAATGAATCTAATCCACCACAAGAAGCTCCAGAAAAAAATAAACCGCAATATCAGCAACTCGTTCTGAATATCTCAGTTATCGCTGATGATTCCTGGTATATTCTCTCCACTAAAGATGCAGATCTTTCTCATTCTGGACCAATAATTGTAGAAAAGAATCAAGGCTACAGTCCTCAACAAGCATATTTTGATTTCTTGCAGACATATATTCCAAATGTGAATGCACATATTCATTCAAGAACACCTTTTCGAAAAGGAATTATTGAGCAAGACTCGCCAGAACATCCTGAAGGGAAAAAAATAATAACAACTTTTACTACCACACAAATACTTCCCTACAAGGAGCTCCCCGTACTGGCTGGTGAGAAATTTGAGTGGAAATTTCTTTCGAAAGTTTCACATGCACAACACAAAAGAGGACCACATCGCTAGACATGGTCTGAAAAAAGTAACCTCTACTAACTTTTACTTTCTTTCATCTGTGCTTTGAGCTGGTTTTTTCTTTCACGAATTATATTTATATTTTTCTCGAAAAAAGCTTGTGTTTCAGGTTTTTTAAAAATATCTGGATATTTTTCTGAGAAGAGTTCCCTGGCAGCATAGAACATGTATCCAAGTTCAACCAAATCATTCAAACTACTTGTTTGAAGCCTCTCAAGATTTGCCATCGTTATCGCTCCAGCAGAAAGACCCAAACCAACAAGATTGCCATCCTGCATGTCATAACGAACTATACCGTAATGCCCATATTTTTTCTCTCCGAGAGCATTCCAACCAATAACCTCAATATCTTTCTGAATCGATTCTTGGGAGCCAGGAGTATTCACTTCTCTTAATGACTCATGCATCAATAAAAACAACACAATACTGTCCAAACAAGTTGCTTCTCCTTTTTTTATCTCTTGTAACCATCGCTGCTCAGATAATGGAAGTAAAAAATTCCGAACACGTTGAGAATGTAATCGACCAGTATCTAACCAGGATAATTCACGCATATTTAAAACCTGCTTACACTCCAAAAGTTGGAATAAACCAAACTGTTCGAGATCGCGGAGTTTAAGTTCAGGAAGGCGCTCATTTCCAGGTTTCGGACTCGTAGATAGTAATAAGGAAGTTCTTTCCAGATTCACATCATAAGTTGTATATTCTCCTAATGATTGGATAGACTCTTCTTCGATTCCAATAAATTTTACTCTTGGGTTCCAAGAAAATTCTTTTCTGGCGACGTCTTCTCTCTTTTTGTCTGACAAGCTCGCAAAAGATTCAGATACGATTTCTTTTTGTGGAACCAACCAAAAGCTCCTTAGCATTTTGGACAAATAACGTTGATGAAGTGCTGGCATTTTCGGCAATATTCTCTGGAATTTTTCAGAGAGAAGATCTGAAACAGAAACCGGCTGCTCCAAGAAGTTATGGCCCTTCTCAACTTTTGCATCACCATCAAACTGACTGGTTATTTCAGGGATGCGCATAATTATCGTGACTTTGTCGATGGACTCGCCGCATTCGCCACCAACATGGCATCGCGAATCTGTGTGGATAAATCATTCACAGCACCAGGAGAATGAGGCAGCAAGATCGTATTATTCTGCGAGCTCGCTCCAATGTCCTTGAGTGTGTCTAGATACTGTGTGACCATCACCAGGTTCATGACCTCTTGCGCGCTCGAACCAGCAATGCGAGTTTGGAACTCGTCTACCGATTCACTCAGTCCTTCGATGATGGCTTTTCTCTGATCAGCAATACCTTTTCCTTGCAACGCTTTGGACTCGGCATCAGCCTGTGCAGCCTTGACCTTCAGAATACGATCTGCTTCACCACGCTCCACAGCCACCATACGCATGCGCTCAGCCGCGTTGATTTCGTTCATGGCGTCCTTGACCTTGTGGTCTGGCTCAATGTCCGTGACCAGAGCATTCACGATGTTAAAACCAAAGCTTCCCATCGTTTCACTCAGTTCATCCTTGATCGATACCGCGATTTCATCCTTCTTCAGGTACAAGTCATCCAACTTAATTCCAGGCACTCGGGCACGAACCACGTCAAAAACGTAGGCATTGATCTGACTCACCGGATCCTGCAGCTTATAAAACGCCTCGAACAAGTTCTCGGGTCGCACCACGTACTGCACCGAAACCAAGACCTGCACAAACACGTTGTCGTGCGTTTTGGTTTCTGCACGCACATCGAGCTGCTGCACCCGCATACTCAATCGACCGGCAACATTTTGCACAAATGGAATCTTAAAGTTCAATCCTGGATGCGCCAAGTGACTAAATTTACCAAATGTCTCGATCACCGCCACAGACTGCTGCTGCACCACGTACAGCCCCTGCGAAGCAATCGCGATAATTACAATGAGAAGGACAATCCAGAACATACTTTCCTTTGCTTAGCCTCTTCCGGCTGCAATCCGTTTGAGAATACTCTTAATTTTTCCGTCTTTCTCATCGACATCATTCTCTTCATCTACAACCGCTGGCATCTCAGCAGTGGCAGTGGCAACAGTTCGGACAATATTTCTAAATTTTGCGTCAGAATCTGTCATTATTTGCTTCGCTATAACATCTCCAAACGCTCTCTGTAAAGCCCCTTGAATCAAATCCATTCTTCGATCAACGTCTCTGATTTGTGTTTGCACTGCTTCTTTCAAAATATCACTTAAATTATCTGATTTAAGTATTGCATTTAACCGATCATGAATATTTAAAAGTTTTTGAACAACTTCTTTGGCTTTTTCTTGATCTGTCTTAAAAGAATCGGACAAAGCCTCAATATTTCCCTTTGGAACAATCTCGTTGAGCTCTTTTAAGAATGCATCATGATTAGATATTTCTGCCATAAGTCTCCTTATTTAGATTCATTTAGTTTAGCAATACTTTTTCCTGCTTACCAGAAGAAAAATTCTTTACCAAGTATGACCGATCTTCCCATTCCTCTGGACCCACGATCACAACCTCAGGGATCCCTTGTGTGTTGGCGTACTTCAACTGTTTAGCCAGTTTCGCTGATTGTGGGTATAACTCCACTTTTTTGCCCTCGGAGCGCAGCTGAGCAGCCACTCGCGCTGCTGCCAAACGCATTTCTGGAGAGGAATCAAACACAGTCACCAAATACTCCGCCGGTGCTAATGAATCAGGAATCAAGCCTAATTCCTGTGCTACCTCAACGGTACGATCAAACCCAATCGCCATTCCTACTGCTGGCAAGGAAACACCA
The DNA here is from genome assembly GCA_964519905.1 of uncultured Pseudomonadales bacterium. Lineage (GTDB taxonomy): Bacteria > Patescibacteriota > Microgenomatia > UBA1400 > UBA1396 > CAZFLN01. The sequence continues at coordinate 46,166 of CAZFLN010000007.1, forward strand.
GAAAGCTGTTCTACCAGACCATCGTAGCGACCGCCTCCGCCCAAAGAACCACGGTACCCGTCCACCACAATCTCGAAAATAAGACCCGTGTAGTAATCCAGTCCGCGTGCCAATGTGGGCTGGAACACGAGATTTTTGGCTGGAATTCCCAGTTCCGTAACAAGCGTAATAATTTCCTGTAAATTTTTTGAAGGCTTGGCAACAGAAATGGCCCGCAAAACTTGCTCAGCAGATTCAGGCGACAAACCTTTTCGCTCTAACTCAGCCTGGACATCTTGTGAACTCATCTTGTCGAGCTTATCAATACTCTGAATAACACTCGCCACACTCACTTGCTCCGTAGTAAAAGGCGTGAGGGTTTCGATCAAGACGGCACGGTCATTAACACGAATCTCAAAATTTTGAAATCCAATAGCACTGTACGCCGCATACGCAGTCGCCAGCACTTCGGCATCGGCCAATGCATCAGTTGACCCAAACAAATCAATATCGCACTGCAAAAATTCTCGGTAGCGACCGCGCTGCGGCTTCTCGGCTCGGAACACATTCTGGACTTGATACCGTCTAAATGGCAGTGACAGGTCATTTCGGTACTGCGCCATCACACGCGCTGTTGGAACTGTTTGGTCATACCGCATGGCGACGGCGCGCTCGCCATTGTCCACAAACTGGTACACCAGCTTATCGGCCTCGGCGCCGTACTTTCCCATAATCGTTTCTTTGTACTCGAGAGTGGGTGTTTCAAGCGGCTGGAAGCCAGCCTGCTCATACGCAGCAACAATTCGATCGCGAACCCAATTGCGCGCGCGCATCTGCGCCGGCAAAAAGTCGCGAAATCCTTTGAGTGTTTGCAGTGGTGTTTGTGAGTTGTTCTGTGACATAGTATTTGTTTCCTGTTGGTATTCTATATTTTTTGGCAGAAAAAATCCCCTGCAAGAGGGGAGTTGTTTTGTCGTTTTTGACGCAACACATCCGCCTCTAGCAGAGGAGCGTATGATGCGCTGACAAAACACTATATTGCTTCATGGGATTATTATATCATTTTTTACGTATTTACACGAATTTTACGCGATATTACTCGCCAAAATCATTGACACTTGGCACACATTCCAAAAAACGTCGCATGATGATGTCCGACTGCAAAGCCTGGGATTTCTGGTGAATGCGGCGTAGAACACTCTACTACTTGCACGGTTCCACAGTGCTCACACACCGCGTGATCATGATGATGATCTCGAAGTTCGTAGTAGGGAATATTCCCCCCAAAAGAATGCCGACAGAGCAAACCATCGGCCAACATTTTTTCGATCGCACGGTACACGCTGGTCTTGTTAACTGACTGCCCTCGATCCTCGAGCGCTTGCAACAGCTCTGGCCCACTCAGCGTGTGCTTTTCAACCAATAACTGAGTAATATGCTGACGAGTCCGTGGTTTTCGTGCCATGGGCACATTGTAACATTGTTGCGAGAATTTTGCAATTTTATTGCGTTATTTCGAGTCCGGCACCAAAAATCCCACAAAAATATCAATCAAACCAAAACCCAATAAGTGAGCTGCTCCGTTCCCAAACCCTTCTACTAAACGTGCCAGCAAATCGTCGCTCGAAAATTTTCCGCTAAGAATATCACTCTTCGACACCCCCGTTTGCCAAGACAAATCATCAACACTTCCAGAAAAACTCACGTTCCCCGCGCCGTCAAATGACAAACCGGAAGAAACACTCCCAAGTCCAGCAAAGCCAGAAGAAATTCCTCCTGCCCCACCAGCACTCGCCAAGGAACTTGCTCCGCTCAAAGCGTGCAGACAGAGAGGCCCACAGCTCGCCGCCAGTTGGCCAAACAAACTCACCAAACCACCCACCATCTGCACGCCTTTGTTGAAACTTTCTACCGTCACACGTTCTGAGAAGGTCTCTTCTGTTTGCTGAGCCATGTTCTGCAGCTGCTCAAGTAATCCTGGGTCAACGGCAACAAATTCAAAGTTCTCGTCATCTCCAGAATTTCTCCCAGGTTCTTCTGAGTCATCAAAAAAGGCTGAAAAAAAAGACTCTGCAGCAAGATCGCTTACTGAGAGTTCGCTGTCCTGGTCTATGCTTTGCTCCTGGCTTTGATCAGATTCCTCATCGGAACTGAGGTCTCCATCAGCATCATCAGGAACAAAAAAGTATGCCGAAACGTCTCGTTCTTTGCTCATCGAATTTTCCGTAAAAGTTGGTGCATGGGAACTTCAGCATTTCTCGCTTGAAAAGTCTGTTCAACGCCCTGCTCAACTTGATCGTTTCCAATAATTCTGGCTGCAAATGCCAAGCCAGCAGAAAGTTGCGCTGCCATTTCCTGTGATCGAATTTCTGGGAACATCTCTGGCAACGTGATCACTTCGCTCTGACCAAGCTCGTTGGTTCGTGCTTCCACATGCACCATGTACTTGCCAGGAATACTCGGAAGTTGCAAGGTAACAAGCTCTAGACCACTGGCTAATCCAGATTGTGTGGCATGCAGCGCAACTTGGCTGGCTGGTCGAGCAGATACACCATGTACGTGCGTCAAATCAGCCAGTGTAGGATCGAGATTTCTGGTGGCCAATTGCAGTGTGGATAAGGTATTCGAGCGATCAATAATGTGTTCGAAGGCCGCGGCTAAGGGCGCAGCATGATCTGGAGTTACTCCCGAAACCGTTCGAGACTTGGTGGAACACTGCGTTGTCTCGAGACCTTCGCGAAGGCTCTCTGGAAAAGCCGAAGCTGACAAACTCGCAGCAGCCAACAAACGGATATTTTGAGAATGTGCCTCGTGTTTTCCTTTCTCAAGCATGGCGAGAGAAACAGGAAGAATCTGTAACTCAATGGTGTCGAACGGAACTCCAAGAGCATCAGTACTCAGAGAGACAACCTTACCCGTAGCAAGAAAAATCTTGTCATTCGTCGCCCCCAACAGCAATTTCGCCAAAAATCGCTCATTTCCACGATTTCTCAGGTTTTGGAGCGTTTTCTGCTTAGGAAAATGCTCAGATGTAAACGCAATACCATTTTTTGTAGCAAAGGTGTCTATTTTCCCAAGCAACTGTTTTCCAAGGTCCAGCGCCAGTTGAGCCGAGACCGCCTCGGTTTTCGGATTCTGCAAAAGTTGATGCCTATCGATTTCTTTGACCTTAGCTGGGTCATGTGCATGCAGTGCTGCTTCTTGTTCTTTTCTCTCAAAAAGTGACATCATTTTCCTTTTCGTACTTTCTTATTTAGCAACCAAGTTGCAATATTACACCCGTTCTTGCCTTTTTGCAACTAAGTTGCTAATATATGAGGTATGACACTTCTCTGGATTCTTCTTGCCACTACAAGCATGAGTGCGATCGCCCTCTTGGGATCACTCGCGTTGAGCGTTTTTCCGTCTGTACTCAAGAAAGTTTCTTTGTTTCTGGTTGCCTTGGCAGCTGGAACCATGCTGAGTGCCGGTCTGCTTGATCTCCTCCCAGAAGCGACCAACTTTTTGCCATTACAAACGGTCCTGTGGATCTTGTTAGGAACGTTCGCAGTTTTGTTGGGAGCCGAAAAAGTTTTGCACTGGCATCATGGTCACGAGAGCCATGGTGACGAGTGTCACAACAAGCCCCTTGGGTATATGAATCTGCTTGGAGACGGCGTACACAACTTCCTGGACGGAGTTGTGATTGCGGCCGCTTTCCAAGTAAGCATTCCGGTTGGAATCGCCACGACTATTGCCGTGGCTGCCCACGAACTTCCTCAGGAAATCGGCGACTTTGGCGTTTTAATTCACGCTGGATTTACTCGAACTCAGGCACTGCTCGCAAATGTCGGCGCTTCGATGCTCGCCATACTCGGTGGATTGATTGGTTTCTGGCTGACGCAGACATCAAGCGAAATTACCGCCTACCTGTTGCCAATCGCCGCCGGATCCTTTTTGTACTTAGCGGCTGTTGATCTTATCCCTGAATTCCGTGAAGAAGACGATCGCCGAAAATCTGCGCTCTTGTTTGGGTGTTTTTTGTTTGGACTCATCGCCCTGCCACTCTTTACACGTTCTCTTGGTCTGGAGCATTCCCATGAGCATCATGAGCATGTTGAGGAGCATCTACACACTGAGCATGATGAGCATGACGAAGAGCACGAGCATCACGGCGAGTAACATTTTCTCTCTAGCCCTGGTCGAGCACTTGAGACTGTGGTAGTCTCTCCTCATGCGCCTCTACGAATTCGAAGGAAAAGAACTTCTCAGCCAGGCTGGAATACTGACTTCTACGCAAGTTTCGTGTGATCAACTTGGCGCAGTGACCGTTCCAGAAACCTTTCCCGTTATCCTTAAAGTGCAGCTCTTGCAAGGAAATCGAGCCCAGCAAGGCTTTGTCAAAGTCGTCCAGTCTCAGAATGAATGGGAAAAAGGTATCGCAGAGTGGCGAACTCGTCTGCCTGCTGAAACGACTGTTCTTACGGAAGAAGTCGCTCAGTTCGACAAAGATCAGGAAGTGTATCTCGCACTGCGCTACGACACCCAAACTCGTGGGCCGGTTCTCATGTACGCTCGTGCTGGCGGAACTGGGATTGAGCAACGCAGTGGGGAAATGATCACAC
>CAZFLN010000007.1:50758-51479 GCA_964519905.1 uncultured Pseudomonadales bacterium
TCCACATTGGCGGAAAAATCCCAGTTGTTGATGAACGTATTCCAGAACAATGGCTCGAGCAACTTTTTGCCGCTTTTCTCGAACAAGACTGCACACTTCTTGAAATTAATCCGTTGATTTTTACAGAACACGGTCCAATGGCACTTGATGCGAAGGTGGAGCTCGACGACACTGCCGCTTTTCGCCATCCAGAATGGGAAAATCATTACCCACCACGCACACTCTTTGCTCGCCAACCTACACCGCGCGAAAAGGAAGCGAAGGCCGTCAACGCTGCGGATCATCGAGGCGTGGCGGGTGCTTCCTACTTTGAGTTTACTGGTACGATCGGGGTGCTTGCTTCTGGTGGCGGCGCTTCCCAACTCGCCATGGACGCATTACTCGCCAGTGGACTTTCGCCAGCCAATTACACCGAGTACTCTGGAAATCCACCTCGAGAAAAAGTGTCTGCCCTCACCAAAGTCGTGATGAGTCACAAAAATCTCGAAGCGCTGTGGGTCGTTGGAGGTCATGCCAACTTTACGGACATCTATGAAACACTCATGGGAGTACTCGACGGAGTAATCGAGTCTCAACCGCCAGCTGGCTTTCCTATTGTGATTCGGCGGGGCGGCCCGCGCACCGAGGAAGCTTTCGCTGCCGTGCGAGAGCGGGCCGCCCAGCACCACCTGCACATACAACTTTTCGACAGTCAGTTCCCCATTACCGATACCGTTGGAGT
>CAZFLN010000008.1:0-47350 GCA_964519905.1 uncultured Pseudomonadales bacterium
AGTCTTGATAGGTAGAAGGGCCTTGTCCACAGACTGAGACGGTAATGTTTTTGGCGCGACATTTCCTTACAAGACGCTCCAGAGCCCACTGCACCGCTGGGTGGCGCTCATCATATTCATTTGCCACGAGTGCATTGTCTCGATCGGTTCCGAGCATCATCATTGTGAGGTCGTTGGTCCCAATCGAGATACCGTCGATTCCGGCGGCAATGTAGTCATCGATCATGATCACATTTTCAGGAATTTCAGCCATCATCCAGAGTTTGAAAGTGCTACTTCTCCGGAGGCCATTTTTGTAGAGAATTTTTCGGATTTCTTGAAATTCTTGCACGGAGCGAACGAATGGAATCATCATCCATAAGTTGGAGTATTTGGCTCGAACCTGCTTAATTGCTTCTAGTTCCAGCTCAAAAACTTTTTGATCCATGATGTAGCGATACGCGCCACGGTAGCCAAGGAGCGGATTTTCTTCTTCAGGCTCGAAGGTTTCTCCACCTTCTAAGAAGCGATACTCATTCGTTTTGAAGTCAGTAGCTCGATACACTACTGGTCGGTCAGGAGAGAAGGCTTCGCAAAACTCGCTCAAACCTTTTACCAAGTGCCGCACAAACACTTTTGAGCGACGATCTTGAATAAGCTTTTTGGGATGATAGCCGAGTTGTGCAATCATGAATTCTGCGCGGAGGAGTCCAATGCCATCAACGTGCCGCTTGGCGACACTTTCCGCCAGCTCTGGTTCGGCGAGGTTAACGTAAATCTTGGTAGCGGTTGGTTGGTAGGGATGAGTTGCTTCTCCGGAGTTGGCTTGAATTTCTTCTGCAGCGGCTTGGAGCTCGGCTGTGAGGAATCCGTCGTAGACCAGACCTTCTGCTCCATGAATGGTTACTTCTTGCCCGTTTTTAATTTTACTGGTGGCATTTCCTGTGCCGACCACACAAGGGAGTCCAAGCTCGCGCGACACAATAGCAGCGTGAGAGGTTTGCCCTCCTCGATTCGTAATTAAGCCGCCAGCTTTTTTCATAGCTGGAACAAAATCCGGTGTAGTCATGTCTGTGACCATGATTTCACCGGGCTTGAGAAGATGAATTTCTCTTGGTGACGCGATGTACCGGGTTTTTCCAGAATAAATACCTGGGGAGGCCGGTTCTCCCTCCAATAACACTGGGAGTAACTCTAAGGCATTTTGAATTTTTTTCGCCACTTTGGTGTGCTTTTCGACGGTATCTATTGTGGTGATTGGCCGAGTTTGGACCAGAAAAATTGTGTCGTTTTCTAAGGCCCATTCAATATCTTGTGGATGCAGATAATGTGTTTGTAGTTTGGCGGCCAGTTGAGCGAGTTCCAGAATATGCTTCTCACTCAGTTTTTGCTTTTCTTGGCGTGATTTCGGGACCGAGATGTTTTGAGTTTCGCCTTTGGAGCGAATCATTTCTATTTTTTGTGCCACAGTTTGGACTCGCAGAATGTCCCAGGTTCCCTTTTCTACTTCATAATGATCTGGCGTAACAACGCCCTGAACAATATTCTCACCCAGTCCCCAAATAGCCTCAATGACAATTGTTTGCGGATCGTTTGTCACCGGATTGACCGAGAACATGACTCCAGAAACTTCTGATTGGACCATTTTTTGCACCGGCACGGCGATTCCGACCTTCATGTGATCAAACTTGTTCGTCACCCGATAGAAAATAGCCCGAGCCTCAAATAATGAAGCCCAAGCCGCCTGAACATGTTTGAGAAGTTCTTTGTCGCCTCGAATGTTGAGGAACGTGGCTTGTTGCCCTGCGAACGAGGCGTCTGGCAGGTCTTCGGCCGTCGCTGAGGATCGAACCGCAACTGGAACATTTTTTCCAAGTTTGTAGTATGCCAGAAGTATATCGAGTTCAAGATCCCGATTCATCTTGGCGGAAGTGATCAGTTTTTGAATTTTTGTTGCTGTTTTTTGGAGCTGTTGAGAGTCATTTACATCAAGTGTTGTCAGCTCATTGCGAATTTTTTCTGAAAGAGAATTTTGCTCAAGAAAGGCGTAGTAGGCTTGGGCAGTGACCACAAACCCATCTGGTACTGGGAACTTGTGGTTCATCATTTCTCCCAGATTGGCACCTTTGCCACCAACCTGCCCACCATCATGACGGGTGATATCTTTAAACCAAAGTACATTCGCAGGGGCAGACCGCGGCATGTATTTACTATACACCAGGGTATAATAGAGTGGAAGGGTTACCCTTACCTGTTATAGGGTTTATCTTGCCTGGGTGGCGGAATGGTAGACGCGCACGGCTTAGAACCGTGTGAAGAAATTCATGGAGGTTCGAGTCCTCTCCTAGGCACAACATCAGACGGCTGTTGGAGAAATATTAACCCAATCCTGGGATTCTCAGAATTTGGACGCCGATAAAGTCCAGAATAATCGTAGAGAAAATGATGAACAACAGTCCAGATACGGCCGCGGTGATCAATTCTCGAGCTGTCTTTACCTTGTTGCTATCTCCCTGAGAGGTTGACAGCAAGAACGCTCCAGCCAAGATGGATAGCAACGCCACCATCCCAGATACACTCAGTAAGAGTTGAATAAATGTTCGAATTAAATCTCGCTCCCCAATGGGGATACATCCGAGCGCGGTGTACATGGCTTTTGGATTTCCATCTGTGCTGGTTTGCCCAGCTGCTGCAGCTGCAACAGGATCAGTATCCGCGAAACTTCCTGTTTTAGTACATCTTTCACAGGCTAATTTTTGATCTTCGTTTGTAAGTTGGCCACAAATTGAAAATGGTTCAATTGGGATGATAACTCTGTTTCCGGAGTTATCAACATCTCCCTTATTTGATGATTGGTTGAGTCGGCAAGAGCTGTTGGTGGGATCACACACGTTAAAAGTATGCTCACAATAGGTTTCTGCCCCACCTATTGCATCAGTAACCATGAATGTATATGTTCCGGGAGAATCAGGGGAATACTCAAAAACATTTCCATTTACCGCATATAATTGTGTGAAATCTCCAATTCCAGCATCAAAACTTCCTCTTCTATCGAAAGACCCATCTGGTTTTTTAATATGCGCAGCGAATCCTCCAAGGAAACCTGAGGTTTTTGTTCCATCAAAGGTCAGTTGTACTGAATCTCCTGGAAGAATTTTATTTTCACCATTTTGGTTTGATACGGTCATCCAACCAGCTCTACACACTCCGTCGACTACTTCAACTTTTGGACCATTTCCTCTTCTATAATTTCCTGGACAAAAGTTTTGTCTTGACCCAACTCTAGCATTATTCCAGTCATCTGGAACTCCTTCCATGTGAACTTCAAGCCAAAATTGCCGATTCGCTTCGAGAATACCAGTTGTTCCTTTTATGACCCTGATTCCATTTTCATCAGTAATGACCTGATTCTCAACCCAAGAACTGCTATTCGCAGTACAGCCACCAATTACTCGAGCGCCGTACCGACAAAAGCGAATTCCAACGCAGTTTCCTTGGAACTCATTAGTACAAGTAGTTTGTGGCCAACTTGAATCGATTCCAATGGTAACTGTTGTAGATGCCGTGTTAAGTACAACTTTTTGCTGAGTAATACTGTGTTGACAAATCCCACCCACTTGAGCTTGAACAGGTTTTGGCAAAAAAAGATAAGCTCCAAGGAGGAAAATAAAAGTAGTGAAGGCTGACAGAAGCTTCATTTTATGGGGTAATTATAGCAAGGCTTTTCTTTTTTTGCTCATTAGTTTAGAACTTTTCTACTCCACATACTCTAGCAAATCATTGTTTTTCCGATCGGTTCGAGCGCGTTCACGGTCATCGTGTTCCATTTCGACGATCCATTGATTCACAGAGAAAGCCCAAGATCCATTACTGCTTGGCGTGTATTTGCGCATGATGTCCTCTGGGGTGGTGAGTCCGATATCAACATATCGTTGCTTGAGCTCGCGCGCGGCGCGGTCAAAACCAGCTTCGTAGTTTTCAAATCCAAGCGTGCCGCGCGCGTGCACGCCAAATCCCAAACAATTATAAGAGCCAGGTGGAATGGATTTACAGAGATTGCTTTCTTGCATCATGATGGCTGGGAGGAGTCGGTAGTCAAGACTGTAGCGGTCGGCTGTTTCTACCAATGCCTTTCCATAGTAGTCATATGGTTCGAGTGGTGAGTTGTGTCTCTCCAGAAAATTGGCAACAATAATCGCTCGAGCGTCAGCTGCCTCTACTGCGGAACTGGCTCCGGTTGTGGTTCGTGGAGGGAGTTCTTCTCCTCCGTCTGTGGTAACTGCCACGGTATCGGTCGCATAGGCAGGTTTGAGCGGGACTGTGCGAACTCTCAGCACGCTGGCTCCCAAAAAAGCAAAGACCATGAGAGGAACCAGAGGAACAAAACTGAGAAGGAGAATTCGTCTCATACCTTCATCTTATCGAGATTTGATATTTCTCGCAATGGTTTTCCGTTGGGGTGGTGTTTTTTTCAAATGCGCAGAAGAAATATTTTGTGGCATTTCCCGGAGCGCACTCCAAGCTACGCCGAGACCGGCCATGAGTGAGAGGTACAGCGACCCACCGCGGGCAAAAAATGGGAATGGAATTCCCGTAAGCGGGATGAGCGCCACCATTGCAGCTACATTTAAGAGGACATGCAAGCCAATCCAAGTGGCAATCCCTCCTAAAATAAGAGAACCATATGGATCTGGGTGTTCTCTGGCAGCAGCCAAGAGTCCGATTACAAACAGTCCCATCACTCCTACTAAAGCAGTAGAACCGACAAACCCCATTTCTTCTCCAAAAATAGCGAAGACGGCATCACTACTCGCCTCTGGGATGTACTCATATTTTTGAGTAGACATTCCAAATCCTTGTCCAAACCACCCTCCTCTTCCTAAGGCGATCGTGATTTGTCGAATGTGGTATGACCGTCCGAGGGGATCACTGGCAGGATTGAGGAAAGTTAAGAGTCGTTCTCGACGGTATGGGGCGGCAATAATGAGCAGAGAAATAATCACAAGGCCGATCCCACCAAACAGCGCTAGTGGTTTCCACTCTCCTCCAGCAAAAAAATACAGTGCAGTAGCCAAAAAAACAATAATGCAGGCAGTACTGAGATTTGGTTGCAGTAAGATGAGCCCAAAAATGATGCCAGTGAGCGTCAAGAATGGTCCAAACTTTTGATGCTTGGTCAGCCACTGTGAGAAAAAGAGCACTACAGCAAGTTTTGTGAATTCAGAAGGTTGCAGGCGTATTGGTCCGAGCGTAATCCACCGCTGCGCTCCAAGAGCACTACTGCCTATTCCTGGTAAGAATACGGCCACCAAAAGGGCGATGGCTCCCCAAAATACGAGTGGAGAGAGGGCTTTCCACTGTGATAAAGAAATCCTTGAGGCGATAAAAAAACCGATTCCTCCAAGAGTTATCCAACGAAGTTGTTGCCAGAAATAATGCCAGGGGGTTCCAAACACTTCTAAGCTTTCAGCCAAGGAGACGTTTGTGAGATAGAGGAGTCCAACGGCGCTCAGCCCGAATACCCACCACAAGAGTTGGCGCGGCGACCGGATAGCCCATCTGGATGATTGTCCCATTTTCATTTTTGGGAAGTGTTGAGTACTTGAACAGCTTGGTTGAACTGGTCGCCGCGGTCAAATTCATTTGTATAAAAATCAAATGAACTAAATCCTGGAGACAGAACAATGGTATCCGCAGAAAGTTCTTTTGCTTTGGCTCGAGCAGCGTCTACCGCTTCATTCATCCGATCAAAAGTTTTTTGAGGGACAATGTGGAGTTGAGAAAGCAGTTCGTTGGTTCCAGAACCAGAGAGCCAGACAATCCGGTCCTGCAACGATCGGATTTTTTGTGTCAGTTCTTCTGGAAATGGCAGGTGCTTGGTAGTTCCACCAGCAATCAAAATAAAATTCCGGTCGGAGAATGTTTTTACTGCTGTCAGTAATGCAGTTGGGGTTGTGGCGGTTGTGTCATTGATCCACACAATCTCATCTTTGGTTGGAATAACTTGTTGTCGGTAGTCTACTCCAGGGAAACTCCCTAATCCTCGATGGAGTATTTCTGCTGAAATTCCCAGAGAGCGACCTACGAAAAAGGCCAACGCTGCATTTCGAACATTGTGTTCCCCGGCCAAAGAGAGTGAATCGCGAACACGGGAAATTTCTACGTCTTGCTGAGAAATTTCTTGTGCGACAACATCTTGTGGCACTGAGTGTGTAATACGCTGCATCCAGTCAGGATGTTTGGGGTCTTCTAACCAAAATGCTTTATCTCCTGATTTTTGCCAGCGAAAAATATTGGCTTTGGCATCTATGTAGGATTCAAGTGTGCCGTAGCGGTTAAGGTGGTCGGGAGAAAGACTGGTTAATACGGCTGTGTGAGGTGAAATTTTTGCTTCTTCCAGAGATTCTAATTGAAACGAACTCAGCTCGAGCACAATGTATGCATTTTCTGGCGCATTGAGAATCGTCTCGAGGGTTGGCTGTTGTGGAATGTTGCCACCAATCACGACAGTCTTGCCGGCTTGTTGCAGCAGATGAAAGATTAAGTGGCTCGTGGTTGTTTTTCCTCGTGTCCCAGTGACGCCAATAACTCGTTTTGATACTGGAGCTAAGGCGAGTGCTGTTTCTGATGTCACACGGATGCCTCTTTGTTTTGCGGTCTGAATAATCGGATGAGTGGAAGGAACTGCTGGATTTTTTACGACCAGTGTTATTCCGTCAAGGAGAGAAAGATCTTCTGAACCCAATTTGAGCTCTGCCTCTGGTTTGATTTGCTTGAGTGGTTCTGACAATTCTTTGGCAGAAAGTCGATCAGAAACTCGTACCCGTGCCCCAAGTTGAATCAGTCGATTTACAACTTTTACCCCACCTTGTCTCCCCAAGCCTAATACGAGAATATATTCAGAAGAGAGTTTCTTTTGGAGTGTTGAGAAAACAGTGTTCATACGAAAGAGTTTATGGGATCAACGCGAGCCAAACACCAATCGCGGTGAGAATAATTCCGGTCACCCAAGCGCGCATAACAATTTTCGGTTCTTCCCATCCCAGGTACTGCAGGAGTAAGTGGGCGGGAGCAACTGGAAAAAGTTTTTGCTTGAAGAATTTTTTTGAAAGCAATTGCAATAAACTGGAAGCAATCTCAACCACAAAAATTCCACCAATAATAAGCAGCGCAAAACTTTTTCCAACCAGCAGTCCCATTACAGCCAACACGGCTCCAAAGGCCAAAGCCCCAACATCACCCATGAAAATGCGGGCGGGGAAAATATTGAAGTACAGGAAAGCAATGAGGGAACCAATTAACAGGGCAATAAAGATTGAGAGTGTCGTGTCGAGGATGGAGGCTGATAAGACCCAGAATCCAAACAAACAAAAGAGCAACACTCCCGTTGCGAGTCCATCGAGTCCATCAGTAATGTTGACAGCGTTGGCAAAAGCTACAATGACAAACGTCGCATAGGCTATAAAAAGCGGTCCAAGGTACACGTGGCCAACAAATGGGACATTCACAAAATCAATACCGAGCCACTGATACATCATGGTAGAAACAGCTACGGCAGCGAACGTTTGCAGCACGATTTTATGACGCATCCGGAGTCCAAAAAATTTGCTTTGTTTAATCCCAAGAAATTTTTTGGCATCGTCATATAAGCCAATGAGGGCAAAGGAAAGATATGCCGAGAAAAGGATGGTAATTTCTGGAACCAAAGGATAGACATTCGTGATGGTAATTCCTAAAAATTTCAAAATGGGAAATACCGCTGCAAAAGAAATCGAAGTGATCGCAACAATCAAGAATCCCCCACCGACTGGCACGCCAGCTTTATGGCCATGGAATTTGTCAAAGATGGTTGTGCGTTCGCCAAAAGCATCAGTGGTAATCTGTTTTTGTCTTTGGAACTTCAGGCGGTACAGCAAATCAATAAATGGCACGATACACGCACTGGTGAGACAGAAAGAAAAGATAAGCAGTCCTAGGACGAGTTGCATGCGAGTCTCATTCTACCGTATTTCAGGATCCTGTGCCGATGAGATACACCGCTTGCCATGGGCGGAAGACACTTACAAACTCACGATCTTGAATAGTTGCGCCTTGAGCATCGGTGACAACGTATCGGAAGCTAGTGTTTGCGCCAGCAGCAGCCCAGTCAATTTGTTGTCGGCGACCGGCAGGTAGTGAGGGATCATCTACATAGAGTGGTGCTGGAGCCGCTCGTTGGTTCCAGATCTTGTAATCAGAAATACTGCTTTGTCTTCCATCTTGAGTTCCCCAGAGCTCGATTGTGAGGAATTTGTTTGAGTCATCGACGTAGGCAGCGATAGCAATACTGTTGCCAGTGTCATTTTTCCAACGGAAATCGACACTCGGGGCATAGACTGTTGCGTCAAATCCTGGCTGATTCCCTTGTTCATAGTACCCAACGCGGTAGCTGTGAGCTTTCCAGCGAGTGATTGGAAGTCCGCCGTTGAGTGCCGCGCGGAAAATTGTTGTGCTTACCTGACACACTCCGCCTCCATCACCCAGTTGTGTTCGACCATCTTTGATAACATAGGCGGAGCGGAACCCAGTTTGTGCTGAAATATCCCCCACTGCTCCATTGAATGAAAACTCTTCTCCAGGTGGGATAATAAGACCGTGCATTTTTTGTGCTGTATGGGCCACGTTAAAAGCGCGATTTGGAATAGAACCCTTGTACTCTGATGTACCAACGGCAATTCGTTCCCGAATGCCAAGTGTGTTTATATCGCCCAGGCTTTTTTCTGGTTCTGACTCAATGAATTGGGCCGTAATTACCATTGGTTGTGGTGGAAGCTCAGGAGCATTTTCAACCATTTGCAGTGAAGCATTTACTTCCTCGACAAGCGATTCGAGTTGGAGTTTTCTGCCTTTTCTTTCAGGAACAAATTTAGAAAGATGTTTGCCATCTGGAGCAACCTCGAACTCTGCATTGAGCGCTTCACGATTCCAGCTCATGGTCTTTTCTTGTAGACCCGCCTCCGCTGTGGCTAAATCCATGCCAGTTGGCCAATTCAGCCAGTGAAAGAATGTGGAGGCAGGAATCGTGAGTGGAGCATCTGTTTCGCCTGCAATAATTTGCAGCTGTGCACGCTTGAGTTTTTCTGCGCGTTGTTCAGCGAACATGATCCCATCTGCGGTCAGGGGTGAAATGCTTGAAGAAACTTGTGGTGTTATCTGAATAACATTTTGTTTTGGTTCTTGGATAGCACTGTGCAGATCATTTTTTAACTGTACCGTGTCTAGAAGAGCGTCAGACTCGCCTGGATCTACCTTCACCACACTTCCTGACAAGGAAACACTTGGTTGTTTTCCAGGACGGTTGAGGTCAGTTTCAATACTTTTGATCCACTCGTCCTCTTGAGTGGAATCGAGCTTCCAAGCTGGAGAAATATCTTTTCCGAACCAGCGGGCATTCCAGCGATCTTTGAGTTGGAAGAAAAGTGATCCCGTTCTCCCTATTTCTTTTGCCCGTTGAAGTGTTTCTTCAAGATCTGGTTGTATTCCTAATACATCTGTATCGGTCTGCCAAGTTTGATCTTCCCAGCTTACTTGAATACGTTGTACATTTGGCGGAGAGAAGCTTTCGAGGAGTGTGGCAATCTCTGCTTCTGATTTTCCACTTATGCTCCGGTTCTGCAGCTGTACGCCAGCCGCAATTTGATTGGCTGGAAGAAAGACACTCCACGCAAGGAAAATTGTTCCTACAATAAAACCTCCGAGCACAGCACTGAGAATAAGCCAAGTTGGACGATTCAGTGTAATTCGTGGATAGTGAAGTGAGTTTTTTGTTTGCATTGTGTGTTCGGAATTTCCCTATTATACTGTGTAAAGCAAGTCTGCGTTCAAGAATACTACAAATACATCATTATGTCCGACCAAACCCTGCCCCAACCAACTCCTCCAGCTCCAGCTCCAGCTCCAGCTCCAGCTCCAGCTCCGACGCCTGTTCCTGGAATGGAAACTCCAGACCTTCAGCTCCAGCAAGAATTAACGGCTCCTGTGTCAGCTGTTCCAGCTCCCCCAGAGGTTTCATCGTTGCCACTACAAGAAGCTCCTGTTTTAGAAGAGCCAATGATTACTCCATCAAGTAAGTTGCTGCAAAATTTGCAGTCAGTGAGTAATACTCCGTTTGTCGATCCCAGTGCCGCCGAGCCTACTCGCATAGGAAGCGCACCAATTGAAAATCAATCAACGCCTGTTTCTGCGTCAACCGTTACTCCTCAGGCTTTTGTGCCTGCTTCTGGCGGTATTCCTTCTCCACAGCCATTTTCAGCAGCCAGTATTCCAAAGGAAACACCGGCTGCACCTGTAATGACTCAAGCAAGTCGTTCAGGATTGGAGCCAGTTGCTGGCCGAGTTGCCAACGCGGGCGGAAGATTTTCTTTCCTTTCTAGAAATGTAATTTTTGGCATTCTTGGGGTGCTGGTTGTACTCGTGGGAGCTGTTTTTGCTTGGAATTGGTGGGGGAATCAGCAATCAGCATCAAATCCGTCAGTTCCAGGAGCCACCTCCCCCACTCGACAAGTAACACTTACCTATTGGGGGTTGTGGGAACCAGAATCAATCATGCGCCCGGTGATTCAGAAATATGAGCAGCAAAATCCAGGCGTGAAAATTCAGTACGTGCAACAAAATAGTCGTCAGTATCGTCAGCGATTGCAAGCCGCAATTCAGGATGGAAGTGGTCCGGACATCTTCCGCTTTCACAATACCTGGATGCCAATGGTTCAAACCAACCTTTCCCCAGCGCCAAGTACAGCTTTTTCTCCAAGCGAGATTCAGCAGGATTTTTATCCAGTCGTAACTCAGGATTTAGTGAACGGCAGCCAAGTATATGGTGTCCCTCTTATGTATGAAGGTATGGCATTGCTGTACAACCAAAATATGTTGCAGGCTGCAAATGCCCTGCCTCCGTCTGACTGGCAGCAGGTTCGTGAACTCGCGTCTCGATTGACGATCCGAAGTGGTCAGCGTATTGATCGCGCGGGTATTGCCCTTGGGACTGCTGATAATGTGGATCATTTCTCTGAGATACTCGCCATGATGATGCTGCAAAACTCTGCAGATCTTTCTCAGCCAGTCTCTGCAAATGCGCAGAGTGCGCTTGAGTTTTATACGCTTTTTAGCAGAGTTGATGGTGTTTGGGACAGTACTTTGCCCCCTTCTACTCAAGCGTTTGCTGCCGAACAAGTAGCGATGATTTTTGCACCATCTTGGAGAATTCATGAAATTCAGGAGCTCAATCCAAATCTCAATATTGGGGTGGCACGAGTTCCACAAATCGATGGCACGCAGGTTGCGTGGGCATCTTACTGGGCAGAAGGTGTCAGTGCATCTTCACGTCAAAAAGAAGAGGCCTGGAAATTTTTACAATACCTCAGTCAGCCAGATCAGTTGAGAGCGCTCCATTCAGATGCCGGTTCTGTGCGCGGATACGGTGAGTTGTACCCACGAGTAAGTATGGCTGCAGAGCTTCGGACCAATCCATTACTCTCTGCCTATCTTGATGATGCTCTGTACGCTCAAACTTGGTATTTAGCGAGTGACACATTTGATGAAGGCCTCAACGATGGCATGATTCAGTACTATACTGATGCCGTGAACTCGATGAACCAGTCTGGGAACGCGGAACGAGCATTACAAGCCATCCTTCCTGGAATTCAACAAGTTTTGTCTCGCTATGGTCTGGTACGCGCTGGCGTGGCACAATAGCCTCCATGCAGTACTCAGCTGAATCTTTTGATGAGCTTGATAAAGCCCTTATGCGAACATTCGCGTACGCGTCCGTGTTTGGATGCACACCAAGTTTTCGTGTACTGCGCCGTTGGCTTATTTCAGATACGTTTTTCTCTGAGTCTGCGTTACAACAACGCTGGAGTTTTTGGTCACAAAAACTTGGTTTTGATTCAAACAAAAATTGTTGCAAAAAAGAACAACTGAGACCAGTTTGGAAATCAGTTTTTTCTGCTCTTGATTGGTTGCAAATGCTGCCTTGGGTTCAAGCTGTGTGGATCACTGGAAGTGTGGCGGCGGAAAATATATCTGAAAATGATGATATAGATTTTTTAGTTTTGACAGCGCCAAAGAGATTGTGGATTACCCGTCTTTTTGTCCTAGGCATAAGTTTTGTCACCGGACACTGGCGGTATCGAAACGAAATAACCGGTCCGAGAACTCGGAATGCATGGTGTTGGAATATTTGGATTGAGCCGAGTGTTGGACAAGACTCAATACCGAATTCACTGTATACAGCCAGAGAAATTGCGCAAGCACGATTAGTATTTATTCGACGCGGTGTACCACGTCATTTTTTACTGAATTTGGCACCATGGCTGAAAACACAGACGTATCGCGGCGAGGTGTGGGCGAGGAAACAAGCTCACCGTGTAATTCCAAGTCAAGAGGCTCCAAGACAGTGGTTTTCTTTCTTTTTTGATGGCATAAATAGTGTCTCGTACTCGGTGCAACAGTGGTATATGCAAGAGCATCAGACGCATGAGAAAGTTTTATTTGATCAAGCCTGGTTTCATCCGAATGACTTACCCAGCTTTGTACAGAAAAAATATGAGAAAATGCAGCAGTATTGGAGTGTACGAATGCAGCTTGCCAAAAATTTTACGCCACCAAATGACTGGAACACGGACGAACTTTCTCTTCTGACCGAGATTTCTTCCCTTGCTCAAGAAGTCCGATCTCGAGGGCGATCTGTGGTATTGGTGACTGGTGTGTTTGATTTGCTTCACGAGGAGCACATATCATTTTTGCAAGCATCAGCTCAGGAAGGTAATGTTTTGTTGGTGGGAGTTGAGTCGGATGTCCGAGTTCGACAACTTAAGGGTGAGGGACGCCCAGTTCAATCACAAGAAGAACGAGTCGAGGCGGTCAGTGCTGTGTCAGGGGTTACCAAAGCTTTTATTTTGCCGAGTGAGTTTTCTCGGCCGGAACATCATCGAGCGCTACTTTCCTTTACACAACCGAGCATTTTAGCGGTTTCAAGTCATACGCCTCATCAAGAGAAAAAGGCGGCTTTGATGCAAGAGTTCGGTGGTGAAATCCGCGTTGTGAAGCAGCAAAATCCACTTGTCTCCACAACACTTAAGATTACGCGTACAATAGAGGCAGAATAAACATTCTCGTATCTTTATGAACCTTATCATCACATACTTGTATCAGCCATTTTTGAATCTCCTGGTTTTCTTCTACTGGCTTATTGGTCAAACCCCGCTGGGTTTTGACATGGGCGTGGCAGTGATTCTTTTGACGCTGACGATTCGTTTTATTCTTTTGCCTGTCACTCTTTCGAGTCAGCGCTCTGAGGCAGAACGACGAAAGATTCAAGAGGCGGTGCGAGAAATTGAAGAACACCCCACTGCCACCCCAGTCGAAAAAAAAGAGGCAGCTCGAAAAGTTTTGCAATCAAATCCACGTATTTTGTTAGCCGAAGGGGCAATGTTTATTATTCAAGTTGGGATTTCTCTTTTGCTTTGGAGAATTTTTGCAACAGGGCTCACCGGTGAAGATTTGCATTTGCTATACCCGTTCATGCCTGATCTGGCTCAGCCATACAGCTTAAGTTTCTTGGGCCGTTTTGATTTGTCTCATCCTGATTTATTCTTGAATGTTATTCAAGCACTGACTATTTTTGTGCTGGAAACAGTGGTCGTTTTGACGTCACCCTATCCAGTAAGTCGGAGCGAAGTTATTCGTGTTCAGATTATTTTACCGATTATGTCGTTTGCGGCTTTTGCCTTTTTCCCAGCTGGAAAAAAATTATTTGTCATTACTACGCTGTGGTTTAGTTTGACTGTTATCCTCGCACGTTTGGTGTATCGAACGTATAAAAAATACTTTCCAGATCCTGAACCAGAAGAAGAAAAGCCTGCTTACCCATATCCGTATCCTTACCCTCCGTACCCATATCCACCGGTTGAGTCACACAAAGACTCTGAGTAAATTCCTGCTACACTGACTGTATGCCTGCAGAACTGCCCTCTCAGCTGGATGCTCGAGAAATTCGACGTCGTATTCTCTTATTACTCCAAGCTTCTCGTTCTGGACATGCTGGTGGACCACTTGGGATGGCAGATGTGTTTGCTGTTTTGTATCGAGACGTTTTGCAGCATCGCCCGCAAGATCCGACTTGGCATGAACGTGACAGAGTTTTACTCTCGAATGGGCATATTTGTCCGGTCCTGTATGCGACACTTTCAGTCCATGGGTACATTCCAGAAGAAGAGCTTCTCAAAGTTCGGAAAGTTGTTGGTCGACTGCAAGGACACCCAGAGTTTGATCTCGAGTACGGTATTGAAAACCCTTCTGGACCGCTTGGGCAAGGGTTGTCACAGGCTGTTGGTGTGGCTTTGGCCAGTAGAATGTATGGTCGTCCGAATCACGTTTTTGCACTCATGAGTGATGGGGAGCAACAAGAAGGACAAATTTGGGAAGCTTACCAAGCTGGCGCCAAGTATGAACTCTCGAATCTGACGGGGATTATTGATCGTAATTTTATTCAAATTAGTGGCGTGACTGAAAGTATTATGCCACTCGAATCTTTGCCAGAAAAAATTCGCTCTTTTGGCTGGCAGGTGTATGAAATAAATGGGAACGATCATGATCAGATTCGGGAAGCGCTGTTAGCTGCCAAGGCTGATGGAGAACCATCGGTGGTGGTAGCGTACACGCAAGCTGGAAAAGGTGTTCCTGAAATTGAGAATAAATTTTCTTGGCATGGTTATACTCCTGACTCGATTGACACTTCTGCAGCCATTCGAGCCATACAAACTTTAGATGGTTTACTGGAGGGTGAGTATGGCAACTAAGCGTCGTGGCATTCGAGACGGTTTTGGTGCGGCATTGTTGGAGCTTGGTGCACAACACCCACATGTTGTGGCACTTTCTGCAGATTTGCAGGAGTCGGTGCGAATGCTCGATTTTGCTCAGCAGTTCCCAGATCGTTTTTTCGAGCTTGGCGTGGCTGAACAAAACGTGATTGGTGTGGCAGCTGGTTTGGCGGCAGAAGGATTTACGCCTTTTGCGGGCAGTTTTGCCGCTTTTTCCCCTGGGAGAACGTTTGATCAGATTCGAGTGAGCGTGTGTTATGCCAATCGGAATGTGAAAGTTGTCGGTGGACATGCTGGCTTGACTGTTGGTGAAGATGGTGCGACCCATCAAATGCTGGAAGATCTGGCTATGATGCGGGTTCTTCCTAATATGAGTGTGTATATTCCAGCCGATTACCAATCTGCGTTTCGGTTGACTCATCATGCTGCCCTCACTGCTGGACCAACCTATCTTCGTTTGTCTCGACATTCTGTTCCAGACTGTATTCCTGACTCTGCTGATTTGTCTGGTCCGGTAACAACTCGACCAGGAACAGAAGAAATCGTTATTATTTTCTCTGGGGTGCTTGGAGAGCGGGCGCACGCACTGGCTGAGAGAGTGGAATCGGAAACAGGTATTCGTCCGAAGGTTCTTGCTCTGCTCCAACTCAAGCCGCTGGCTGAGCAACAGTGGGCAGCGGTCCTCGAGTCGGCCAAAGTGGTGATTACGCTTGAAGAGCATCAAGAAGCCGGAGGAGTCGGTTCTGCACTTGCTGAATTATCTGTGAAAACAACTCCTCGCCCAATCGAGAGTATCGGAATGAGAGATTCTTTTGGTCGCTCTGGACCTGCTGAAGAGCTTCTGGATTATTATGGATTTTCTCCGGAAGATCTATGGCAGCGTGTACGGAAGTTTTTGACTCGTCACCAAATCATCTAGACGAATATCCTTGAAGTGCTGTTGTATATGTTCCCCTCGAACGGTCAGAAAATCGACGCGGAGAGGTTTGTTATACAGCCATCGAAGCGACAAGAGGGAGCGAATGATTCGCTGATATTTTGGCACACTCAACGTTACAGTTGCTTTCTGAGGAGCTGCTTGTGATCTGGATCGCACCTCGACGCAGACATATTCATCTCCATCTTTAGCCAGGATATCGATTTCTCCATACTTTGTATGAATATTGCGCGCTAAAATAATCCATCCAAGGGCTCGTAAATAGCTTACGCTGGCTGATTCCGAACGATTTCCTTGCTGAATATTGTCTGGTATTTTCATGCGCGCAGCATGACACGAGACTCAAACAAGATTCTTACAAAAATTGAAAAACCAGAGAACTGATTACTTGGTTGCTTCGGCAACAGTGTGCTTGACCTTTTTCCTAATGGCCGAAGCAGCTTTTCCGATACGATTGCGAAGGTAGAACAGCTTGGCACGTCGAACGGCACCAGCTTGTTTGACCTCAATTCGCTCAATACTTGGGGCCAGTGCTGGGAAGAGACGCTCAACGCCTACACCGTTAGAAGCCACGCGGCGGACGCGGAAAGAGCGACCAGATTCGCGGTTTTGGATACTGATCACCACACCTTCAAAGATCTGAGTACGGGATTTGTCACCGTCTTGGATTTTTTGGTGCACGCGAATGGTGTCTCCAACGGAGAAATTTACGTCTTTGATGGTCAGATATTTAGACATGTTTTTAGAATAATTTTTCTTCTCAGTTTACGTTCCTCAGCTTCGAATAAAAATTATTCTAAAAACATGGAGCTGAGGCGTCTTTGTTCGAACCAGTAGTATATCACACCCCGAGGAAATGAGGAATATCTTTTCTTTCTTTCCTCCCAGTTCTGGCTAGATGGTTGCTCGTACAAAAGCTACAAACAAGGGATGTGGATCGAGTGGTCGAGATTTGTATTCTGGATGTCCTTGAGTGGCCACGAAGAACGGATGCTCTTCTTTTGGAAGCTCAATGAACTCAACCAGGTTTTCTTTGACAGATCGGCCAGAAATTACCAGACCAGCGGCTTCGATTTCTTTGGCAAACTCGTCATTAAATTCGTAGCGATGGCGATGACGCTCAGAGATAATGTTCTTTTTTGCGTCTTTCATGTGTGTACTGTTTTGGTAGATGTCTTCGACTTGCGTCCCTGATTTCAGCTGGCAGTCCCATCCGCCTAAACGCATAGTTCCGCCATAGGCGCGATCAGCCATGTTTCGCTCTTGTTCTGGAATAATGTGCACGACTTGGTGTGAAGACTTTGGATTGACTTCTTGAGTATGTGCATCCTTCCAACCCACAACATTGCGAGCGAACTCAACCACAGCTAGCTGCATGCCATAGCACAAACCTAAGTATGGAACTTTGTTCTCACGAGCGTACTGAATTCCCCGAATTTTCCCCTCTACTCCACGCTCTCCCCAGCCGATTGGGACAATAAGTCCGTCGTAACCGGCGAGCATGGTGCTTGCGTCGGAGACTTTCTCAAGTTCTTCGCTATTTATCCACACAATTTCTGTTTCACAATCATTCGCAAGACTGGCGTGGTCCAACGCCTCAAGCAGAGCTGCGTAGGAGTCTTTTAGTTCATATTCACCGGTAGCAAAATACTTTCCAATTACACCGATACGTGCGCGTTTGGTTTTTGGAGCATGGACTCGGTCAACCAAGGCGTTCCAGTTGTCCATCTGGAGTGTGTTGAATTTCAGACCAAGCATTTTGAGGATTTTTTTGTCGAATTCTTGCTCAGCAAAAATTCCTGGAATTTCGTAAATACTTGGGACGTCTGGACTATCGATAACATGATCTGGGCGAACGTGACAGAACAATGCAAAACGCTCGCGTCTGCGCTCATCGATTGGTTTTTCGGCCCGAGCTACAATAAAGTCAGGCTGTATGGCCATGCCGTTGAGCATTTTGACAGACAGTTGTGTTGGTTTCGTTTTTGGCTCGCCAATGTGACTTGGAGTTGGCAAGTAACTCACGTGAATATGAATTACCTTGTTTTCAGTATGATAATCCAAAATTCGTGAGGCTTCGTAATACAGGACGTTTTGGTATTCGCCAGCAGTACCACCTAATTCTACGATAATAATATCCGCTTGTTCTTGCTCTCCAGCCACGTGAATACGGCGGAGAATTTCGTCGGTGACGTGTGGAACTGCTTCAACGTCTTCCCCGTTGTAACCGAAAGCTCGTTCGCGATCAATAACAGTTTTGTACACTTGGCCCAAAGTAACAAAGTTGGCGCGACCCATGTTTTGGTTCAGATGACGTTCGTAGGTGCCGAGGTCCATATCAGACTCAGTTCCGTCTTCAGACAGGAAAGCGTCTCCGTGTTCGATTGGGTTGATGAGGCCGGCGTCGTAGTTGAGGTAGTTTTCACACTTTACGATGGTGACTCTGTAGCCGCGAGATTTCAGCAGGAGCGCAACAGAAGCGGTAGTGGTACCTTTTCCTAACGAGGAAAGCACACCACCAGATACAAATAAGTATCCTTGTGGGCGGTAGCCCGTGTCACCAGTAAATAATTCAGAAGATTTCCCATGAATAGCCATGGGACTTTATTATACTTTGAAAAGCGTGATTGTGCAAAGCGAAAAATGTTTCTCTCTTAAACAGGAGATTCTCTTTATCGGATGTCTGAGCCTGAACTTATACTGAGGAAGATTTCAGCTTGTTTTTCTAAAGAAAATTCTGGAGATGAGTTCCCGTTTGGTTTCAGCATTTGCCCATTAGAAAAAATACAGAGCTCGTTTGACAGTGAAAACTGGAATGAGTTAAGGATTTTTCTGGCATTCGGATTCTTAATGGCGCGAGTTGCGACGCAAATGTTCAGTCCAGCTTGGTCAGATAGAATTTGCAGATCTCGGTATCGCTGATTGTTTTTTACCCGAAGCACCGACTTTTTAATTCGCCCGTTTTCGAGCAGGTTGTGTGCTGCTCCAACGAGGTTTTGGTGAGTGAAGGTGAGTACTTCCAGATGATGTTGAGCTTGTCGAAGAGCGAAGAGAATTTCTTGAAAAACTTTTTTATTTTCTTGAATGAATACTTCAGAAAAAACATCCGCCTGACTCACAGGCGGATGTTCAATTCTTCGGCCGAAGATTCTTTCAAGGAATAACATGTTTCCTTATTGTATAACTTCTACTCCATGCATGTATGGTCGCAACACTTCTGGAACCACAATGCTGCCGTCAGCTTGCTGATAATTTTCTACAACCGCGGCAAGGAGACGTGGCGTGGCGGCGACAGTATTGTTCAGCGTGTAGACGTGTTTGAGGGTGCCATCTTTTGCTTGGTAGCGAATATTCAGACGACGGGCCTGGAAGTCGTTAAAGTAACTGTCGGAATGTGTCTCTCGATAGGTATCTTGTCCTGGGAACCAAGTTTCGATGTCGTACTTTCTGCGCTGTCCAGCTCCAATGTCGCCAGTGCACATGAGCAGCACACGATAGTGCAATCCGAGGTTTTGCAGAAGTTCTTCGGCATAGCCGAGCATTTGGTCGTGCATGGTTCTAGTGACGTCTTCGTCGGCCACGGTGTACACCACTTGTTCGACTTTATTAAACGTATGGACGCGGAACACGCCTTTTGTGTCTTTGCCATAGCTTCCAACTTCTCGGCGGAAACAGGGACTGATTCCGATCATTTTAATCGGAAGGTCAGCCTCTCGGAGTGTTTCATTTTGGTAGTAGGCAGTGAGTGGAACTTCAGCTGTTCCCACGAGTCCTTCTCCATCTTGTGTCCAGAAAACATCATCCATGCCCCACGGTCCATAGCCAGTGTTTACAAAGGCTTCACGCTTGACCAAAACAGGAACACTGTGCGGTGTAAAGCCTTTTTGTACCATGTGATTGAGGGCGTACTGCAGAAGCGCCTGCTCAAGAAGCATGATTTGACCGCGCAAGAAATAGGCACGGCTGCCAGCCACAGCGACAGCGTGTTTGGTGTCGAGTCCACCCAGATTTTCCATCAGGACGTCGTGAGTTTGTGGAGCAAATGCAAACGTTGGTTTTTGTCCTTCTTGTCGAACTTCCACGTTGCCAGATTCGTCAGGACCAATTGGTGTGTCGTGGCTGGCTGGATTTGGCACAGCGTATTGGGCGAGAGTAAATTGTTCCTCGATTTCCCGTAAGGTTGGCTCAAGATTTTTGAGCTGTTCCTTGAGATCTTTACCAAGCGTAATCTGTTCTGGTGTTGGTCTGCCAGTGATACTTTTCTGCAGTTCGTTGCTCTGGGCGCGTAGCGCCTCGACTTGTTGCAGCAGTTCTCGGCGCTGCGCGTCGAGTTCTAAAACGCGGTCAACGACACTGGCGTCGAAATTTTTGTTTGTGGCCCCAGTTTTATAGAGTTCTGGGTTGGTTCGTATTTGGTTGATGTCAATCATACTTCTTTCAATATTTGTATTTGAATTTGTAGCGATTATTGGTTCGGATGGTAGAGTGCATTGAGTTCGGCGGCGATCGGCGCGGCCGCGGAGATGACTCGAACCTTGGAGTGATCTTGTTGCAGGAGTGAGTCAGTTACAACCACACTATCGATGGCGCTGTGGGTAAGATTCTCGAGTGCGTCTCCAGCAAATAAACCATGTGTAGCGAGCATATGAACTTCTTTGGCGCCGGCATTTTTTAAGAACTCTGCTCCTGCCATAACGGTTCCACCAGTGCTGATAATGTCATCGTACAAAATACAGGTTTTCCCAGACAGATCGGCTCCACCAATGCCTCGCATTGAAACTTTTCCGGTAGTGTAGTCACGATCTTTATCGATGGTCGCTAGCGGAGCGCCAAGTGCATCAGCAAAAACGTGGGCTCGCTTGAGTCCGCCAAAGTCAGGAGAAACAACTACAAAATTTTCAAAATGATTTTTGGTGTACTCCACAAATAAATCATGTGCCGAGATCATTCGAGTTGGTACGGAGAAAAATCCGACGATACTGATGTTGTGCAAATCAAACAGGAAAACCCGATTTACTCGCTGGCTCGAAATCAGGTTGGCGACTACTCGCGCAGAGAGCGGCTGACCGCTTTGGAACACCTTGTCTTGAAGTGAGTATCCCATCCATGGCAAAACAACTGAAATTTTTCGAGCGCCGGCTCGGTCAGCCGCGTCGATGAGTAACAGAAGTTCTACTAGATGTGTATCAACTGGATTATAAAAACTTTGGAAGATGACCACATTTTGATCCACCAATGACGTATGAATTTGAATACGTTGCTCCCCATTGGGAAACGTGCCAAACGACACGTCTGCCATTTCTATATTGAGAGCTTGTGCGACGGTTGCGCTGAGTTGGGGATTTGACTGACCAGAAATAAGGATCATGGTACTCTGTATTTTACGCTATTTCTCCGGTTTTTTGCAGGAGGATTCTCGGCTTTTCTGAGTGATTTATTTACGAGGTTCTGTCGGGGCCAGAAATCCGGTAACAATCAGTTGTTCGGCATCGAATTGCGAGATGCCTCGACTTTGGAGATAAAAAATTTGAGATTCTGGGATCGCGCTGATGGTGGCGGCGTGTGAGCATTTGACGGCGTCGGTGCTAATTTCGAGATTTGGCACCGCGTGGGCCACAGCCGTTGGGGACAAAATGAGAATATTTTCAGTCAGAAATGCGTTCGTGTTTGGTGCCGTTTCTTCTACGATAATTGTTCCATTGAGCGTAACAGTTGCTGTGTCGCGCGCCACACCACGCAACAAAGTCTCCGAACGCGTGTGAGGCGCGCGATGAATAATTCGGAGGTCGATCTGAATTTTTTCTGTCTGCTGCAGATTCCAGCCCCCGAATATTTTTACCTCACTGCCCTCTTGGTCGATGATAATTTCGTACTGTCCAGACTCCTTCAAGAAAACCTCAGAAGTTCCCGCTGGGGCAAAGTGTGTGTAGTGTTTTGTCTGGAGTTTCATCCGATCGATCCTTCCATTTCCAGGTCGATAAGGCGGTTCATTTCGATGGCGTATTCGAGTGGGAGTTTGCGGATCAGGGGTTCAGCGAAGCCGCGGACGATCATGCCAGCTGCTTCTTCCTCTTTCAGTCCGCGGCTCATCAAATAAAACAACTGTTCTTCTCCAATTCGACTGACAGTGGCTTCGTGTTCCAGGGAAGCTTGATTGGTGAACACTCGTTCCGTTGGATAGGTGTCGGAGTGACTGTTTGGATCAAGAATGAGTGCATCGCAGACGACCTTATTTTTACTGCCATGAGCATTAGGACCAATATGTACCAGTCCTCGATAACTGGCCCGCCCGCCACCCTTGCTAATAGATTTCGAAATAATGGTTGAGCTGGTGTGGGGCGCGAGGTGAATCGCTTTGCTTCCGGTGTCTTGGTGTTGGCCACTTCCGGCCACTGCCAACGAAAGCGTTTCACCTCGCGCCCCCGCTCCACGCAGGATAAAACTGGGGTACTTCATGGTGACCTTGCTTCCCAAGTTACAGTCAGTCCAGATCATTTGACCCTCGCTGTCGACGACGGCTCGTTTTGTCACCAGGTTATATACGGTCTTGTACCAATTCTGAATGGTTGTGTACTGGCATTGAGCTCCGGCCTTTACGATAATTTCTACCACTGCCGCGTGCAAAGATGCGGTGGCAAAACTGGGAGCGGTACAGCCTTCTACGTAGTGAACTTTTGCTCCTTCGTCCACAATAATTAGCGTGCGCTCGAACTGTCCAGCCTGAGCGGCATTAATACGGAAGTAGGTTTGCAGTGGCATGCTCACCTCGACTCCAGGAGGAACATACACGAATGAACCTCCGCTCCAAACTGCCGTGTTCAGCGCCGCGGAGAAGTTGTCACCGCTTGGGATGACCGTTCCAAAATGTTCGCGAACCAAGTCAGGATGTTTCTGGACGGCCTCGTCCATGGACAAGAAAATAACACCCTGTTTTTCCCAATGTTCCTTCAGTGATCCGTAAATAACTTCACTGTCATACTGCATTTTTACGCCAGCTAAGATTTCTTTTTCGGCTTGCGGGACGCCAATTTTTTCGAAAGTTTGTTTGATTTCTTCTGGAACGTCGTCCCAGTTTTTGACTGAGTGTTTAAGTGGTCGTAAGTAGTATCGAATGGAGTCAAAATTGAGCGCGGAAAGATCTGGACCCCACGGTGGACGTTTGGTTTGTAAAAAACGCTTGAACGCAGTCCGACGAATTTCTCGCATCCATTCTGGTTCATTCTTGGCAGCACTTATTTCGTCGACGACGTGTTCATCTACACCTGTTGGACTCAGAAAAGCATAGTTGCCAGTAGAAGTAGCTGAGGCATGTTCGTAGGCAGTGTCGAGTTGTTCAACACCAGAAACATCTGCTTTAATCGGCGCAAATCGAGCCATCGTTTTAGAATTCTTTTGCTTCAGTTTCTGTCGCAGCCGCCAAGATACGATTCATAAAGGAACCACGCTTGCCACCAAAGTCGTAACTTTGAGCATCTGCAGGACTGACCCAAGCAAAGTTTTGGTGTTCGTGACTGATCTGCATGCTTGCACGATCAAATGTCTCTGGCAGTTGCACTCTCCAGCCGAACAATACCGTAAATATTTCTCGCTCTGGTTCGTAAAATGTTTCGTGATAGACCAAGTCTTGGTGCGATAGGCTCTCTGGAGAAATGTGAATACTTGCTTCTTCAGCAATTTCGCGACAAATATCGTGTAAATGTGGATTCGACTGTGGGTCGACCGTTTTTTCCGGCCATTCTGAATTTCCACCTGGCGTGTCCCAACAACTTGGTCTGGAGGCATCATTATCATGGCGTTGTAACAACAAAACTTCTCCTTGGTGAAGGAGAACGGCTTTTTGTAAAATTTTTACATTCTCAGTGAGTTGATGAGCTAAATGTTCTGGTCGAGCAGCCATAATTTCCTTCAGTATGTTTTTGTTACTTTTCTGTTTGATAGGACTTGTATCCAGTTTTTTCCAGTTTTTGGGCAAGCTCTGGTCCACCACTTTCCACAATTTCACCACCGACCATGACATGGACATAATCAGGTTTGAGGAACTGCAAAATTCTTTGATAGTGCGTGATAATAATCACACCTGTGTGAAATCGAACAATAATTTCTTGAGCTCCTTGTGCCACGGCCCGAACGGCATCGATGTCGAGGCCAGAGTCAGTTTCATCGAGTACGGCAAACTTTGGTTCAAAGAGAGCCATTTGGAGAATCTCTAAACGTTTTCTTTCTCCACCGGAAAATCCTTCGTTCACATTTCGTTCCAGAAGCTTTGTAGGAACGTGGAGTTCATCCGCGAGTTTGTGGACGGTTTCCCGTAACTGTAAGGCTGTTTTTATGCCGCGAGTATTTTCAGTTCCGAGTGCTCCAAAACGTGCTTCCCACATGGCTCGCAAGAGTTGATGAACAGAGACTCCGGTAACTTCTGGTGGGTATTGAAAGGCCAGAAATAATCCTCTCCGCGCTCGTTCGTCTGGAGATTCTTCGAGGATGTTTTTGCCATCAATCAGAATGGTACTTTTGTCTGCCACTGAGTATTCTGGGTGACCTGCTAAGGTGTGTGCCAAGGTCGATTTTCCAGAGCCATTTGGACCCATAATCACATGTTGTTCTCCTGGTCGCACAGTAAGAGAAAAGTCAGACAAGATACTCTGATTTTCAACGCTCACGTGCAAATGCTGAATTTCGAGATTCTGGGACATGCGCGCATTGTATCAAAAGCTAACCCTGGAACACACCGTATTTTTGACCATTTCGGAAATACGAGTAGGAAGTGCTTGGCAGCGGACCACTTTCCGCGCTATTATGAATCTCATGACCGGTTCTGCCCAACCGTTGGGAGGTGCTTCCTCCACGGTTTCGACTCCAGTGGTCTCAACGACCAATAGGCGATTTTCCACGTTGCTGGAAATCTTGTTGGATCAAGGGAAGCTTTCTCCTGTGCAAGCCGATGATTTGGCTCTGGAGCAGGTTCGGACAGGCAAAAATCCAGACGATATCATTGAAGAAAAGCACTTGGTGAATGAGCGAGATTTGGCACACGCCAAGTCTCAGCTTTATGGTGTTCCATTTGCTGATTTGTCTCAAATTGGTGTTTCTCCAGAGGCTTTGGCACAGCTTTCAGATGCTGTGGCCAAACAATACCAAGCGCTGCCTTTTGCTTTGGATCGAGGCTCAAGTGAGCTCTCTGTGGTGCTGGCAAATCCGCTTGACTTGACAGCTATTGAGTTTTTGGAGCGCAAAACAGGTCTCCGAGTAAAGGCTTTTATTGCTCCTCCGAGTGAAATCGAGCGAGCGATTTCTGAGCGATATGCTCAATCACTTTCGAACGAAGTTTCGCAAGCATTGAGAGATTCATCCGTCACGAATAGAACAAAAGTTCTGGTGGCAGGTGAGGCCGAAAAGTCACTTTCCCCAAACGAAGTGGTTCGCGAGGCACCGATTGCTCGGATTGTTGAAACCGTTTTGACGTTTGCTCTCAAAGCTCGAGCGAGTGACGTTCATATCGAGCCGATGGAAGAGCGCACTCGCGTTCGATACCGAATCGATGGAATTTTACAAGAAAAATTGGTGCTCCCACGGAGTGTGCAGGATGCGGTTGTTTCTCGCATTAAAATTTTGGCTGACTTGAAAATCGACGAAAAACGTATTCCTCAAGACGGACGTTTCACTTTCCGGTTGGGCGATGAAGAAGTTGACCTCCGTGTTTCTACGCTTCCAACGGTGCACGGTGAAAAAGTGGTGATGCGTTTGCTCCAGAAATCGAACAAAGTGCCGACGGTGAGTGAACTCGGTATGCGCGGTGAAGCCTTGAAACATGTCGAAGAAGCGATCAAGATTCCTCATGGAATTATTTTGGTGACTGGCCCGACTGGATCAGGAAAAACCACCACACTCTATTCTTTACTGAACCAAATTAACTCGCCAGGACTCAATATCGTGACGCTGGAAGATCCTGTCGAGTATCAAATGGATGGAATTAATCAGGTTCAGACGAATCCTCAAGCAGGTTTAACATTTGCTTCTGGTTTGCGTTCTTTCCTTCGACAAGATCCGAACATCATCATGGTGGGAGAAATTCGTGATGAAGAGACGGCTGAGTTGGCGGTGCAGGCTTCCTTGACTGGTCACTTAGTGTTTTCTACTGTTCACACGAACTCGGCTGCCGGTGCGCTTCCCCGCTTGCTCGATATGAAAGCGGAACCATTCTTGCTGGCTTCTTCCATGACATTGGTAATGGCACAGCGTGTGGTTCGATTGCTGAATCAATCAGTCAGTGAAGAATACACTCCAGCGTCAGAAGTTATTCAAGACATCGAAAAAACTTTAGGAAAGTACTTTGATGAGTATCTCCAAAACAAAGGAATAACCAAAGACCAAATCAAGCTTCGTCGACCACTGAGAGATCGTCCCAATGGAGAAACTGAGTACAAGGGTCGAACTGGTATTTTTGAAGTTATGCCGATTAGTCCAGAGGTCAGTGAGTTGATCCTCAATAGGTCTTCCGCTGCAGAAATACAAAAGAAAGCAGTTGAACAAGGCATGCTGTTAATGAAACAAGATGGCTACCTAAAGGCACTTGAAGGTTTAACGACTTTGGAAGAAGTTCTGAGAGTTGCACAGACCTAAGAAGAATTACTACAATGGAAACACCTGCTATGTCACTTGCCACCCTGCCCCAGCTTCTTGATTTGCTCGTGGCACACGAAGCTTCTGATCTGCATTTAGTGGCTGGCTACTCTCCAACGGTTCGTCTGCATGGGCACTTACGATCAGTGCAGGGTCAGCCACAAATGACTCCAGAAGACACCCTTAAATTTGCCCACGAACTCATGAATGAGCGCACTAGAACTATTTTTGAAACCGAAAAAGAGGTCGACTTTGCCTACCAACACGAAGGAAAAGCTCGTTTTCGTGTGAACGTCTACACCCAAAAGGGAGCAACATCGATCGCAATGCGCTTGATTCCAATGCGCATTAAAACCATCGATGAACTGAATTTGCCAGATATCTGTCATGATCTTATTAAGACTGGTATGGGTCTTATTTTAGTAACTGGACCAACTGGAACTGGAAAGTCTTCTACTTTGGCCGCTATGATTCAAGAGATTAACTCGCAACGCGCCGAGCACATTCTTACCATTGAAGATCCGATTGAGTTTGTGTACACCCCAGATAAGTCCATTATTTCTCAGCGTGAAATTGGGGAAGATACACATGGTTGGGAAAATGCTCTCCGTTCCGCCATGCGTGAAGATCCAGATATTGTGTTAGTTGGTGAAATGCGCGATCGAGAAACTATCGCTTCCGCGTTAACTGTGGCAGAAACAGGACACTTGGTTTTTGCAACTTTACACACCAACTCCGGCCCAGAGACCATTGATCGTGTGATTGACGTTTTCCCAGAACATCAGCAGGCTCAAGTTCGGCAGCAGTTAGCTTCGTCACTCAAGGCTGTACTTTCACAACGCTTAGTTCCGAAAGCCAGTGGTGATGGCCGTTTAGCAATGATGGAAGTGTTGCGCAATACTCCAGCGGTCGCCAACTTGATTCGAGAAGGAAAGACCTATCAAATTGAGAGTATTATGCAGACATCCGGGGATGTGGGAATGTTTACTCTGGAATCAAATCTTGCTCAGCAAATTAATTTGGGCAGTATTTCCTACGAAGATGCACTTCGCTACGCTATTCGCCCAGATGAACTGAATCGTTTGTTAGGAAAGTCATAACCTATGCCACAATTTGTGTACACCGCTCGCGATCCTCGAGGAAATAAGCTCAAGGGAAAAGTTGAAGCGAAGAATCGCGAGATTGCGGCCAACATTTTGCGTGAGAAAGAACTCTTTGTTATTTCTCTGCAGGATCATGCTGAAGCTGATCTGGGAATGTTCCAATCATTTTTTAGTGGCATTAAGACCGATGACATTGTCAATATGACCCGTCAGTTGGCGACGATGATCAATGCTGGTTTACCGTTGATCCAGTCCTTTTCGATTCTTGAGGCCCAGTCAAAACCGGCACTGCAGAAAGTGCTGCGAGCTATTATTCGCGATATTGAGGGTGGTACAAACCTCGGCAGTGCTTTACGAAAGCATGACGCTGTTTTTTCGCGTGTGTATGTGTCATTGGTGGAGGCTGGAGAAGCTGCCGGTGCTCTTGATAAAGTGTTAGCTCGGTTATCAGATACGCTTGAAAAGCAAAAAGAATTTCGTGCCAAAACAAAAGGTGCACTGATTTATCCGGCGATTGTTTTCTTGGCAATGATTATTGTCATGGTTGTGATGATGATCTTTGTGATACCTCAAATGACAGAACTCTACACGGACTTTGGCGCTGATCTTCCCCTTGCCACTCGTATGCTGATGGGTATGTCAGATTTTATGCGACGTAGTTGGTATGTCTTTATTGCTTTGGGTGTGGCCGGGGCATTTGGGTTCCGATACTGGATTCGAACCGAGCGTGGACGGATGCAGTTTGACTCTTTATTACTTCGATTACCGGTGGTTGGTCCACTTCAACAAAAAATGCTCGTTACCGAGTTTTCTCGCACCCTCTCTCTGATGATTACTGCTGGGATTTCTCTTTTGCAGGCTTTGGAAATCGTAGAGACCGGTCTCGATAATGCTATTTATCGACAAGCCGTGCAACGAGCCAGTATGGATGTGGAAAAAGGGCGACCACTTTCTTCTTCTTTGGAAAAACAGAATTTATTCCCAATCCTCTTACCACAGATGGTTTCCGTCGGAGAAGAAACTGGAAAACTAGACGACCTTCTCACCAAGCTTTCTACGTACTATGAATCTGAGACAGAGCAAGCAATCAAAAATCTCACCACGGCTATGGAGCCACTCATTATGGTTATTCTGGGAATTGGAGTTGGGTTTTTGATCGTGGCGATTATCATGCCAATTTATAACTTGACCTCTCAATTTTAATTTTCAGTTTTTGTGTAAGTCAGATAAGAAGAAAGGCTTGACACCTCTTGCAAAAATGTTCTACGCTAACAACATGATTATGAATATTTTTTCTCACTTTGGTTCGCAAGCACTTCGTGCTACTCGTCAAGCTGGTTTTACGATGATCGAGTTACTTGTGGTGATTGCGGTTATCGGTGTTTTGGCCGTGGCTGTGCTTTCTTCTATTAACCCAATTGAGCAGATTAACAAGGGTCGAGACACGCGTACTCGTTCTGATGCTGCTCAGCTCATCAATGCAGTTGACCGCTTCTTTGCTATTCACGAAGTCTATCCATGGAACCTCGACAGTGAAGACGGCACTTCCTTTGTCGCCGCCAGTGCAAACTACATTGATCTCTTTGAGTTCGCTCCAGCTGATAACTGGGCTTGGTCTGATCGCTTAGTGAGTACCGCTGAGGTAAAAGAAGGATTTGTGAACCGTTTGAGAACTGGTGACAATTTCTACATTCAAAAGTCAGCCGGTGCGAACGCCACTATGTATGTTTGTTTTGAACCAACTTCTCAAGCCTTCCGCTTGGAAGCAGAGACAAACTGTACCAACGGCACGACACCAACCATTACTGTTGATGGCCGAGAAACTTGTCCAAGTGACTCATCAGTTGAAAACCTGATCTGTCTGCCATAAAACACACTGAAAAATTGACCAGTGGTATGCTAGCATGATGCTTAGCATGCCACTGGTTTTTGTTATTGCCTTGTTTTTTATTGGAGCTTGTGTCGGAAGTTTTTTAAACGTCGTTGTTGTAAGATCGCTTACCGGCGAAACCTGGATGTGGGGTCGTTCTCGCTGCGATGAGTGCAAGAGAGAACTTTCTTGGTACGAGCTTATTCCCATTTTCTCATTTCTCGCTCTTCGTGGCCGATGTCGAACTTGTCACACAGAGATTGATTTTCTGCATCCATTTATGGAGTTTTTGACTGGGAGTTTATTTGTGTGGTGGTGGGTAATCGGATTTGCATTCTTTCAACTTGGTTCGCAACCGTTACAAGCTATTCAAGCGTTATTTTGGCTTGGTATTGGAATTTGTTTCCTCGTAATTATTGTGAGTGATCTCATTGCTTGGATTATTCCGGACTGGACGCTTGTTTGGATTCTTGTATCTACAGTTTTTTATCGAAGTATTTTAATTACATCAGGCATATATAATACTTCCGATTTTTTGGCAGCCTTGTTGTTGGGATGTGGTTTTCTCCTTTTTTTCTTTGCACTGTGGAAAGGGACACAGGGGAAAGGTATGGGCTTTGGAGACGTGAAGTTAGTATTTGTGTTAGGAGTATTGCTTGGTTGGCCGAATGGTCTGGTAGCCTTAAGTTTAGCGTTTCTGAGTGGGGCGATTCTCGGTGGTGTATATGCTCTAGCGAGTAATCAAGGGCGAAAAGCCGCGTTGCCATTTGGTCCGTTTTTGATTACTGGTTCGATTGTGGCTTTAGTATGGGGTGAGAATTTGGTACAGTGGTATCAAATGCTTTTGGTGTAGTCATGCGCTTTCTGTTTCTTTTTTTCCGAATAATTTTTTTCTTTGCTATTTTAGGGGCAGTAGTTTTCTTTGGCGGACGAGAGATTTGGCTGTATGTGGCAAGTCACCGTGTAGCTCAAGAAGCACAGCGTATTTCGCAAACAGCACGTTGGCAAAACTACTACTCTCACTGTTACACCGAAACTCAGGTTGGCGAGGGACTTCCTTTCCGTGGTGTGCAGTTGCGTTTTCTTGATGCAACCCAATATTCTACAGAGATTGATTGTGTCAGTGCTCCTACGTACCAAGTTCAATCTTTCCAGGTGCTCAATGGAGTACGAAAAACTACTGGCTCAGCTGGTTTCTTTTTTGACTCTCAGTCGCAACAGCTCAGCGGAGAGCTAACACTTTCATTTTTGGGACAATCTCGAGTGCTCTATGTTGATAATGGCGAGGTACTCCATTCTTGGGGAACAGCATTAGGTGTCGGGATCCTTCCACGCAGTCAGTGCACCGGGTTTGGCGGACAATGCTGTGAAGTTCTTGATGAACAAGGAGAAGGCACTGTGTGGCGCGATGGAGTTCTTGACTGTCCTGGCGAATGCTATCCGGCTTGTTTGCGTCGGCCAATCCTTCTTTCTTTCCAGAGTAATCCGTCATTCACTGGAAATCGAGAACTGAGACTAGTCGGTGCAGATCAATTGGTCACATTTGCGTATTCATTTGATCCGCTCGACGCCGAAATTCAGCATGTTACTGTAGATTTTGGCGACGGGAATACTCGTCAAGTACTTGGATCTTCTGGCCAATTTGATCATTCTTTCCGTTGCCCTGCTCGTCTAGCAAGTTGTGAACTCTTGGTGAGAATACAGGCTACAGACGTCCGCGGAGTTACGTCAACATCAAGTCGCTTGAGCGAAATACGCGTAATCTTGAATCAAAGCACTATTCAGTGATACGCTATTGGTATGCGCATACGTACCAATTTTTCTCTTCACTGGGCAAAACAAGGTTTTACTCTTTTTGAATTGCTTGTGACCATCTCAATTATTGGTTTGTTAATTGCACTGGCAACAGTCAGTTTTTCTTCTGCTCAAGAAGGGGCTCGTGACGCTCGACGTCGCGGAGATTTAACCTCAGTACGCAACGCGTTTGAGCAGTATTACTCTGCAAATACTGCCTATCCCAATAGTTGTGCCGGGGTGAACACTGTTTCGGTTGGCGCTGATTTGGCTCCACACTTACCAGGTGGTATGCCAGTGGATCCTGACCCTCAACCAGATACTGTGTATTCTTTCGCGTGTGATACCGCCAGTTATTGTGGCTGTGTGTTAATGGAACGAGAAGGTAGTGGGAATGCCTCAGACTCAAACTGTACTATGGCTACCGGAGGAGATTTCTACTGTGTCCAAAGTCTTCAGTAAGATTCCATTTGCTCGCCAAGGTTTTACTTTAATTGAGCTTTTGGTGGCTACTGCCCTGCTTATTTTGCTTTCTACTATTGTGGTGGCGAGTTTTCGTCAAGCGAATATATCGTCTCGAGATGCAAAACGAAAAGCTGATCTGCAGATGCTTCGTGGAGCTCTTGAATCGTACCGCCTAGAACATGGGATTTATCCTGGCTCACCTGGTGTGGAAGTAAATACTGTCATTGTTTCTGCGCTTGGATTGTCTTCGTTTGTCCCGAATGAGCTGCTCGATCCACTTTCGAATGAAACATATTTTTACACCTATACTCTCCGAAATTTGCCAGGATGTCCGTATGAACTTGGGGCAACAATGGAAAGTTCAAATAACTCGCAAGCGTGTTCCGCTTGTGGCACAACCAGTGGGGAGAACTATTACTGTGTCTCGCAATAATTCTGTGTCTCGGCTTGGTTTTACGTTTATAGAGCTTTTGGTGGTAACGACTATCCTTGGCGTCCTTATGAGCATTGCGGTGGTTTCGTATGTGCAGACGAGTCGTGCTGGGCGTGATTCAAGAAGGCAAAAAGACTTATCTGCTATTCAGACAGCACTCGAGTTTTATCGCGTTGAAAATGGGGTGTATCCTCCATCCTGTACTACTTCTTGTTCCCCTTCTTCTTCCGCTGATATCTATTGGATTCCTGACTTAGCGCCTGAATTTGTTGATGCCTTACCAGTAGATCCTCGTGAGGGAGCTGGAATTGCTGGCCAAACGTATACGTACGAGTTGTCTGGTGGTCAGTACACATTGACCGCACAACTTGAGGATGGATCAGAATATGTTCTCTCTTCTCCAAGATAAGGTTTCGTTGATGACTCGCACTCAAAGAGATGGTTTTACGCTCATAGAGTTGTTGGTTGTAACCAGTGTGGGTGTGTTGCTCTTAACAGGTGTGGTGGTAGCCTATAACTCATTTTTCAGACGACAGAGTAGTTTTGCCTCCGCTCAAGAAGTTATTAGTACGCTTCAGATGGCCCAGACTCGCGCTCGAAGTGGAGATAGACCGAGTGATTGTTTGGAATTTACTGGGTACCAAGTCCGTGGGCAAGCAGGACAGTCTCATTACTTCTTGGAAGCTTTGTGTGATGGTGATCCTGTCGAGTCGGTTCAGTATGCTCTTCTTCCAAACGAGATTTTTGTTGAGCCTTTTACTTTTCTTTTCCCACCACTGCCAGGATCGGTTGCTGCAAACGACACCGTGATCGGAATTACTCAGCTTGGGAATCCCGGAACGCCACCGATTCCACGATATGAGTTTACGGTCACCACTCAGGGACAAATTCAGGGAGGATCCTATGTTCGTGAGAACTAGATTCCAAAGAGTTTTGTCTCGTCAGGGTCAATCTTTAATTGAAGTAACGTTTGCTGCTGCGGTAGTTGGCTTGGTCCTGGTGGCTGTGCTTTCTCTTGTTATCGCCTCTCTGAGACAAGCGAGAATTTCCCTGGAGCAATCACAGGCGACTCAAAGTGGTCAGGTTGTAATTGAATGGCTGCGCGCGCAACGGAATCAAGAGGGCTGGGGAAGTTTCTCTTCCTCTTTGGCGGCACAAGGGAGTAATCCGCTTGTGGCTTGTGTGCCTGTTCTTCCAGATGACTTCAGTACTTGGTTGTCCGGGAGTTTGGGGCCGTGTGACAGAGTTCAGGACAGAGTTCCTGGAACGGAGATGACTCGAGAAGTTGAGATCTCACTTCAGGGAACGCCTGTAAATGCTGTTTTTGTCAACGTGATTCTTACCCGACCAGGCAGTGATGGACTTATTGAAAATAGATTGCAAACGGAGTTTTCACCATGGGAGTAACTCGCTTTTCTTTGGTTTTGAAGCAAGTATCAAAAAATAAGCGCGGCTTTACCTTGATTGAATTATTGGCTGTGGTACTGATCACGGCTGTGATTAGTGTTGTTTCGGTTGGTGTGTTTGTGAATTCGCAGGTGCGTGGAAACAAAGCCCGCGCTGTTTCAGTGGTGCGTCAACAAGGTGTCAGTATTACAGATCAACTTGATTTTCTGATTCGTGGTTCTAGAGGAATCCCAGAAGGAGCTCTTTGCACTAGCGGTCTTTCTGAACTCACACTCGAAACTTCTTCAGGGGAAAATACGGTGCTATCCTTGGTTGATTCTCGTGTGGCTTCGAACAGCACGTTTCTTTCTTCTGACACGGTTCGAGTTTCCGCTCTCGCTTTTTCCTGTATCCCAGCCGCAAGCATTGGTGGAGCAAATATTTCGTATAGTTTTATTGTGGAAGTCGGAGACCAGATTATTTCACCTGATTCTTATTTTTCTCAAGAGTATCAGTCAAACGTGAATATTCGCTCATATTAAAAGTATTGTTGCGGACAAAAATTCATTTGCAAAAAGGCTATTGAGAAGTGTTACACTGGATGTATATGTCGAAGGTATCGCGTTTTTCTCAGTCTGGACAAGTCGGAGTCGCCGTTATTTTTATGATGGTTTTGATGTCCACTGTAGGATTTACTCTGGCAACTCGTGCGGCCAGAGATGTTCAAACGGCTCGCCAAACACAAGACGCAACCCAAGCCTTTACTGCAGCAGAGGCGATTGTCGAACGGGTACTCTCCTCTTCTGAATCCGATCTGGAGCAAGAGCCCAGTGAAGACAACTACACAGATCTAGAAAATATTGAAGGTTCGTATCGTGTCTCTGCCGAAAGCGAACTTGATTTCCGTGTGGCAGAGGGTGAAGTTGTTGAAATACCACTTTTTTCTCCTGGGAATCCTCCCGCGAGTATGACTGGCAATTCGGTAGCAATTGAGTGGGCCGAGTCTACAGATTGCTCTGATGAACCAGCTTCGTTAATTATTTCTGTAGTGAATGGCACAGAATCCTCGCTGAGAACCTTTGCTTCCGCTGGGTGTGATCGAGGTTCGGATAATATTCCGATTTCAGTTGCCTCTCCTACTCGCTTTGCTCGGAGATTTGTAGTTCCACTGCAAGCCGGTGATACAGCAGTGCGTGTTATGCCTTTATACAGTGAAACTCCTGTTCTCGCACAAGCTGTTGGCGGATGGTCGGAGCTTCCAACTCAGATGTATCGAATTTCTTCTCAAGCACAAAATGCTCAAGGTCGAGAAACCAAGGCTGTGCAAGTTGATCGTTCTCGAGATTCTGCGCCAGGTATTTTGAACTTTGCACTTGTATCAGGAAGCACAATTGTGCAGTAGGAAGAAACATGAAGACTGTTGGACTTGATATTGGTTCTTATTCAATAAAAGCGGTTCTCGGTGTACAACATCGAAGTTCTTTTGAAGTGCTTGAAGCGCTTGAAATAGCCAATCCACTTGGGGCGCTTTTGCCGGATTCACCACAAAAGCGAGAGACATTTGTCCAGGCTTTAAAAACTCTTTTCGAGTCGAGTTCTTTGCCGAAGCAGCGAATCCGCGTAAGTTTGTCTGAATCTTTAGTTTCCACCAAAATTGTGAGAATGCCTTTGTTGAATGATGCTGAGTTAGCCTCTGCTATTCAGTGGCAAGTTGAACAGCACATTCCAATTCCACTCGACCAAATGCAGTATGAATACACGGTGTTGAGACGAAGCCAGTCTCATGAAGCAGAACCCAGCATGGATGTGTTAATTATTGGAGTCAAGAAACAAGTGGTTGAGAGTCTGGCGGATATTTTCTTAGACGTGGATTTGCATGTGGAAGGAATGGAAACAGAAACCCTTGCTCTTTTGCGGGTGGTGGAAACGATTGCTCCAGAATCAGAGAATGTAGCATTACTCCATATTGGGGCTGCATCAGCCGTTATGACTTTTGTTGCCAATCGACAGTTTCAGTTTGTGCATGTTATGCCGATCGCTGGACAGTTATTTTCTCGCTCTGTAGAGAGTGGACTTTCTTTGGACTCAATTCGTGCTGAGGAGTACAAGCGAACCTATGGTTTGTTGCCCGATCAACTAGAAGGAAAAGTGGCTTCTGCCCTTTCTCCAATTATTACCTCTTTGAATCAAGAGATTCAGAAAGCGTTGCGATTTTATTCAACTCAGTATCCAAGTGCTCCGCTCCAGCGAGTATTTTTGTCAGGCGGATCTTTGTATCTGCCGAACTTATTGCCCACGATCTCGCCGGTAGTAAACACCGAGATTGTGCCGCTTGAACTTTCTTCTTTCCCAGCGATTCAGTTCAAAACGGCTCTGCCACAAACAAGTCGGTTTAGTGTGGCCGTTGGTTTAGCAATGAAACAAAAGGTATAGGCGCGGGATGATTGCTCCTTCTACTATTAACTTTTTCCGCCAACAAAGTCAGGAAGTCCAGAAACAGGATGATTTTGATACTTGGTTTTTTCGTGCAAGTGGTGGTTTTGGAGCGCTGTGTCTCTGTATTTTTGTCGGCGTGATTATATGGTGGCAATTGGGAGTGCGGTCGTTGGCCGAGGCTCGACAGCAAGAGGCGCAGCACAATCAAATTATCACTCGGTCTGGAGAAAATGAAGCACAGTATCTCAGTTTCGTAGCTCGTCTGGATGAACTTGCACAGCTCTTACAAAATCGAAACTCTAAAAAAGAGGCGCTTGATTTCCTTTCCTTGTTGGTTCGCCCAGCAATTGGGTTTGATGCTATCAACTATGACGCAAAAGGCAAAAAACTGACTTTCCGCGTCTCGGCAGAGAGTGTGTTTTCGGTGGAAGAATTCCTAGAGGATCTTCGCCGACCTGACATTCAGGCCTACTACACCGATATTCAAGTGAGCAACATTCGTCGAGATGATCAAGGAAGTTACATCATGGAGCTGATCGTGACGCTTCGGGAGGCGCAGAACAATGGCAATTGAGAAATCAGTGTTCACTATTGATACGCCTCAATTCGATCTTCGTCGTATTTTGCAACGACGAGAGTTTGTGATAGGTGGCGCAATTCTTTTCGGGGCAGTTATTTTGCTCTTGGTTGCTTTTTTTGGCATCTGGCCAAGTAACACAAAGACTCGAACTGATCTGCAAAGAGTCCGTCAAACAAATGATATTGCCGCTCAACGCAGTCAAATTTTAAGTGAAATTTCTGAAGAAGATCGTCAAGATTTTGTTCGCATTGAGCGAACTCTTCCCGCGAGCAAAGAACCTCTTATTGTGTTGCGCGCTCTCCAAAATGTGGCGGATGAGGCTGGAGTGTCTGTTCGCAAGTTTGACACGTCTCCGGGTGTTGTTTCGACGGGATCGGCTGCTGTTCCGACTCGTAACCAGGCAGCTCGCAGGACACAATCGTTTCAAATTTCTGTTGAAATGGAGGGTGGATTTCAGCAAGTAAAGGAGGCGCTTGAACTTCTCGAGTCTGCTGCTCCAATCATGGAGGTGACACAACTCAGTTTGGCACCTCGCTCTGGATCTTTTGATAATGAGGATTCGGCTGTCTTCCTCGCAACGGTACAAATTACATCCTATTTTTTCCCACCAACCGGAACAGCTCCTACTGGTATGGCCAGAAATCTTACTGGTGTGCAACGCTCTGCATTCGATACGGTTCGAGTGTGGCAGAATCGCATGCCAGTCAATATAACTCCAGAAATTTTCTCTCGAACGAATTTATTCCGACTAGAGCAAGAGTCAATCCCGCTTGACCCTGGATTCGATGTGTTTGCTCCACTTGAACTTCTTCCAGAATCTGAGCCGCTTGAATCACAGCCTCAGATAACAGAAGAACCACCTCAATCTCTCTAGAGGCAAGTAATTGTATGAACGAATGTGAAATTTACTCAGCGCTTGTTTCTGCTTCTTCTGCAGATTCAGCTTCGTCTTCCGCCAAAGAAATACGGACACCCATATTCTCTTTCATGGCACGAACGCGAACTAAAGTTCGCAACGCTTCAATAGTGCGACCGCTGCGACCAATAACGTGACCTCGATCATCTGGATGGACATGCAGTAAGTACTCAACACGACCGTCTTCGAGCGTTACTTCTTGGACCTCAACCTCTTCAGGGTGAGAGACAAGATGGAGCAAAACGAATTCGATTAAGTTACGCATGGAATCCTTTCGAGTGAACGATTAGGCTTGTGCTTGGAACTTTTTGAAAAGACTGGCAACAGTTTGGGTTGGCTGAGCACCCTTGGTGAGCCAAGCTTGATAGGCATCGACGTCGAAACGGATGTCTTTCTTGCCACCAAGTTGGCTATAGAAACCAACTTGAGCAACAGCTTCGCCATCACGCTTACTGCGCTTTTCGGCAATTACAATTCGGTAGGATGGTTGACCGCGGCGGCCAACTCGGCTGAGTTTAATACGCAACATAGAACACAAATTATAACACGTTATTTTCAGAAGGGAAGTATTTAACCAGTGCCGCGCTGGCCGCCGCCTGTTCTGCTTTTTGTTTACTCGCGCCGGAGCCAGTAATTGGGGTGTATCCATCAATGTGTACGGCAACAGAGAAAATCTTGGCGTGGTCAGGGCCGGTTTGGTCCACAACCGAGTATTCTGGGGTACTCAGGGCTCGTGCTTGTACCACTTCTTGCAACTGAGACTTTGGATCCTTGGCAGATTGTGCCAGATCCAGGTCCTGTCGGCGGTCAATCAGTTCTCGCTGTAAAAACTTTCCAGCGACTGAGTAGCCATGTTGTTGATATATGGCACCGACAATAGCTTCAAACGTATCGGCTAAAACTGCCTCAGAGGCAGCTGCTTCTTCAGATACTTCTCCCTTACTCGTCACAAGCTGTTGTCCCAATCCAAGCCGCTGAGCTTCTTCAGCCAGTGACTCTGTTCGAACAATGTGGGCGCGCATCCGAGTGAGTTGTCCTTCGTCTACCGTGGGGTATTGCGTGAGCAGTACTTCGGAAACAAATAGTTCAATTACGGCGTCACCCAAGAACTCTAGTCGTTCATTGGTCTCATGTCGGGCCACGTCTTGAGAGCGACGAGAACGATGCGTAAAGGCCAGTCCTCGTAACTCTGGATCAAGAGATTGAATTTCGTTTGGGAGGTCAGCGAGCGTAGTCACAAGTATTACTCGAGCATTGCTTCTTCAATAATAGTGATAAGGTCGGCCAGATTTGAAATAGTTTG
This sequence comes from uncultured Pseudomonadales bacterium, assembly GCA_964519905.1. Taxonomy (GTDB): domain Bacteria; phylum Patescibacteriota; class Microgenomatia; order UBA1400; family UBA1396; genus CAZFLN01. The sequence continues at coordinate 38,681 of CAZFLN010000008.1, forward strand.
TTCATCCAAGTCTTGGACAATGCTGCCAAGACGAAGTTCGACTTCGTATTTGTTATTTACTGAGTGGAGGAATCGAGCCAGTCCTTCGAGGTCGGCTTTTAGGTCAAAGTCTTCGATCAAGTCAGTTTCAAGTGAGAGATCAGAAAGATCGATTCCAAAGGTGTCGGAAAACAGCACAATCACCTCTTTTGCCAGAGGAGAAAGCACCTTATTGTTTTGTGTCACTGTTGTTGACATGATTCGCCTTTCGTCGGTCGTCAATATAGTTCCCGAGAACTCCGTGAATAAAATTCGGAGTCTCCTCACTGCCATACTCTTTGCTGACTTCAACAGCCTCGTTTACGACCACGGCAGCGGGAACATCGGTATACAGTAATTCATAAAGGGCTTGGCGAAGAATTGCAAGATCCAATTTATGAAAACTGTCTAGACCGTGCTTTGGCGCATAATGCAAAATAATGTCGTCAATTTTTTGTAAATGAGAAAGGAGCTCTGTAATAGAAAGAAATTGCTCCTGATCCGTTTGCGCAGGAGCTTCTGGTCCAATATCCTTAAAAAATTGCCACGAAAAAACAGCGGTTATACGCTCCAAACGTTTTTGGCGACGGGAATCAGTGGCAGGCTGCATTTTCGAAGAAAATTATTCTTGATCGGCAGAGCCTTTTTTCGCAGCACGGCGGTCTCGACTGGTTACATAAGTACCGCGTCCTGCCAGAGAAGAAATGTTCTTATCTTGACGACGTCGACCCTTGCGGCCGGTTGAGATTCTGCGTTTTGGTAGTGCACCCATGGTTTCCTTTTAGTTGTTGTCTCGATTTTATACGATCTCGAAACATATATTGTAGCAGAAATTTACGATTTCGGGAGGAGGCGGAATTCTTGCCGGACAGACTTTACTTTTTGGAGCAACTCGAGATCAAACCAAGAAGCTACCTGAAGACCATCCCAGCCATGTTGCCGGACTCCAAAGAACTCGCCTGCGCCTCGTCGTTGCAAATCGAGTTCTGCCAGTTCCGCTCCATTATCGAGCGTTTCGAGGTGCTTGAGTCGTTCTCCACCTTGTGGATGACTCGAAAGCAGGAAACACCAGCTTTTTTGCCCACGACGACCGACTCTTCCTCGGAGCTGATGGAGCTGCGCAAATCCAAATCGCTCCGCACTGAGAATTGAAATGATGCTCGCATCCGGAATATCTACTCCAACTTCGATAACGGGTGTAGAAACGAGCACATCAATCTCCTTATCTCGCATTTGTTGCAGCAGTCGGTTTTTTTCTTGTGCCGATGTTTTTCCGGTAAGTAAAGCCAAGCGAACTCCGTGTGTGGCTTTTTGTGCAGCTGCGAAGACAGCCGTCGCAGAAGCAAGATGCTCCATTCCGGGAGTTTCTGAAGGCTCAATCAATGGCGTAATAATGAATGCTTGCTGACCAGAGGCAACTTCTTTTTCGAGCCACTCCCAGTGATCATTGAGTTTGTTCATGTGTGTGACCCGAGTAGTGACGTTTCTTTCTTTTCCGGCAATAGGCTCTAAAGCGCTAAATGATTGTTGTCCGTAAAGCAGGTGCGCCAGTGTTCGAGGAATTGGGGTGGCGGTCATCGTGATGTGGTGCGGGACTTGGTTTTTGAGCCAGGAATGTTCTCGTTGTCGCACTCCAAATCGGTGCTCTTCATCGATGATTACCATGGCTGGAGAAAACGTATCTTTCCCGTGGAAAAGCGCGTGTGTTCCAATAATAATTGGTGCATTTGGATTTCCCTTTTCACTTCCAGCCCAGAGACTTGTTTCGATTCCCCATTGTGCAGAGAGTGCTGAAATTGTTTCAAAGTGTTGTTGCGCCAATACCGTCGTGGGAGCGAGGTACAGAGCTTGTTTTCCTTGTTTTGCAGTGGTTAAAAGTGCTGCTGCCGCAACTAATGTTTTTCCACTGCCCACTTCTCCAAAGACAAGTTGTTTGAGTGGCCAAGGGTTTTGGAGCTCTTTGAGAATTTGTTGAATGGCTCGTGTTTGAGAATCTGTGAGAGGAAATGGTGAGGTTGAAGAAAATACGCTCCAAATTTCTTCTGCTTGTTCTGCAGAAATTTGAAGAAGACTGTTTTCTTTTTGTCGATTCTCTTCTTCATTCTCTAAACCGCTAAAAATTTCCCAGAGTTCATCAAATGCAATTCGTTTGCGAGCTTCCTCGGCTGAAAGTCCAGATTCTGGGAAGTGAATACTTTCCCAAGCCTCAGTTCTTGGAAGAATTTGATGTTTTTTTTGCAGAGTTTCTGGGAGATATTCTGGGAACCAAGTCGCGACATGTGGGCGCAAACTTCCAAGAATTTTTTGCAGCCATCTGGTAGTGATTCCCCCATGTTGTGGATACACTGGAAGCACTCTGCCGGTAAATGTGGCGGTATAGTTTGCGCCTAATTTTTCTAGTGTAGGATTCATCAAGGTTATTCTTGAACCCTGTCGTTTTGTCTTTCCTGTCACTGCCCAGCGCTCGCCTACTCGGAGACTTTTCGCACGATAGGGTTGATTAAAAAAGAGGATTTCAACGGTGTCTGTCCCATCAGTTGCTTGCACTCGAATAAATGGTCGCCCTCCACGACGTCGCACTGTTTCAATGTGCGTGAGTTCCAGATGAAACGTGGTGATTTCTCCATCTTGAATTTCATCAAGTGTGCTCGTTTTGCTCGCGTCGATATAGCGAATCGGAAGATGTTGGATCAGGTCTTGGATGGTGACAATTTCCATTTCAGCAAGTTCTTGCGCTTTTTGGGGACCAACTCCAGTAATTTTTGTAACAGGTGAACTCAGCTCCATACGCCCTAGTGTACCGCTTCTGGCAGAAAAAGGGGGTTTTCTTGTCACCCAGGGTATGTTGTATACTGAATAAATGGAAGACATTTCTCCTGGGGAGATTCAAGACTCTCGAGAAAAAAAGAGTGATTCTCAAACAGAGGTTCTCAAGCGACGTTTGATTTTACGTTGGAGACGATTTTTACGTAAACCGTTCGTTCAGCAGATTCAGTCTCGTTGGGAACAAGTATTTTTACCAGGTCAGAAGAATTCTCTCCAGAGTCGTTCCGCAGATTCTCTGGAAATGTTACACTCTGAAGACGAAACGACAAAGGAAGTAGAAAACACTATGGCACGATCTCGTTGGGCTTTCTTAGGCTCCAATCCTCGAATGATTCGCGCGCGCTTGCTGCGTTTGACTGCGATTGGTGTCGTGGCTTGTACCGTGTTGGGCATTGTTTTGAGTATCGCTCTGGTGGCTTGGGTCGCAAACGATATGCCAAATCCAAATCAGATTCGTCAGCGTAATCTTGGTGGAACAAAGATCCTGGATCGTAATGGCGATCTTATGTATGACGCCGCCGGATCTGAACAACGCACTCCTATTAAACTTGAACAAGTTCCCGAGTCATTAAAGCAAGCCACTATTGCCGTGGAAGACAAAGATTTCTATACCCATAGCGGGTTTGATCCGCTGACGCCGTTTCGTATTGTGTACAACTATGTCTTCCGTGGTGGGCGAGTTGTTGGTGGATCGACGTTGACACAACAGCTGGTAAAAATGCAGCTGCTTACCAACGAACGCACTGCCACTCGTAAGTTGAAGGAGCTCATCTTAGCTCTCGAAATTGAGCGCCAGTTTAGTAAAGACGAAATTCTCTTAATGTACTTGAATGAGGCACCATATGGCGGGCAAGCAATTGGTGTTGGTGCTGCCAGTCAGCAGTTTTTTAAGAAGGATGTTCAAGATTTGACGGTACTTGAGTCGGCAATTTTGGCGGGACTGCCGCAGCGACCAAGTGCCTACTCTCCATTCTTGGGTCGGACTACGGAAAGTGGTCAACCTTTATGGCAGTGGCGTGCAGAAGGCGTATTGCGCCGTATGCGGGAAGATGGATATATCTCTCAGGAACAAGAGTCTGCAGCCATAGAAGAACTGAAAACTATTCAATTTAGCCGAGAAAGAACCTCTATTCGCGCTCCCCATTTTGTTTTCTATGTTTTAGATGCGCTCGAAGAGATGTATGGAGCTGAAACCGTTCGCTCTGGTGGTTTAACTGTTCGCACCACTCTTGACTTACCTTTTTACGAAGAAACTCAGCGGATTGTCCAAGAGGAAATCGAAAAAGTCGTTTCACTCAATATCACGAATGGCGCGGTAATCGTTATGGATCCAAACAACGGTGAGATCCTGAGTATGGTTGGTTCCAAGGACTATTTTGCAGAAGATATCCCTGGACAATTCAATGTGGCGGTTGATGGACTTCGTCAACCTGGTTCATCTATTAAACCGGTGACGTATGCAGCTGCTTTATTGCAAGGCTATACACCCGCGTCTATGTTGGTTGATGCGTCAACTGTTTTTGCGCCGAACGATCAAGCTCGTCCTTACGAACCACGAAACTACGATGGTCGTTTCCGTGGACCGATGAGTTTGCGTCGTGCGTTGGCAGAATCGAATAACGTGGTGGCAGTGAAAGCACTGGCTTTGGTTGGCGTTGAAAATATGCTGTCTTTGGCGTATGACATGGGCTTCCCGACTCTCGAACCAACAGCACAAAACCTGCAGCGCTTTGGATTGGCGGTAACTCTGGGAGGTGCAGAAGTACATTTGATTGATACAGTTACGGCCTACAGTGCGTTTGCCAACGGTGGTCGAAGTGTCACTCCAGTTTCTATTTTGGAAGTGAGTGATGTGGATGGAAATCGTTTATATCAACATCGTGCTTTACCAGGACGACAGGTTCTTTCTGACGGTGTCGCGTATCTTATAAACTCTATTTTGTCTGATGACGTGGCCCGCTCTGGAGCTTTTGGTTCTAACTCCCAACTCAATATTGAAAACCGGCCGGTAGCGGTAAAAACTGGTACCACCAACGATCAGCGAGATAACTGGACGATCGGTTGGAGCCGTTCTACGGTTGTTGGTGTCTGGGTGGGAAATAACGACAACTCTCAAATGCAGCGTGTGGCTTCTGGTATTACTGGAGCCTCTCCAATTTGGCGCCGGGTGATGTTAGCAGGGATTGCTTCCGGACGAACGACTGCTGCCTGGGAAGTTCCAGAGTCAGTTGAGCAAGTCCAGTTGGACGCTGTTTCTGGATACTTGGCACACGATGAGCTTCCTGCTCGGTCAGACTGGGTGGTTCGAGGATCACTCCCAAGCGGTCGTGACCCAATTCACCAGAAAGTTCGACTCTGTCGTGGTCAGAACCGATTAGCTACGGCTGCAGATTTAGCTCGTGGCAATTGGGAAGAACGTGTCTTTGTAAGTTTGCATGAAAATGATCCAGTCAGCCAAGATGGCAGAAATCGTTGGCAGGAAGGAATTGATGCATGGATTGCGCAACAGCCTGATCCAAGTTCTTTCCAAGCTCCTACTGAACTGTGCGACACCGCTGGTGACGTGGTTGTGGACCTCCGTTCTCCAGAAAAGGAGCGTACCTATGACTCCAATAACATTGATTTTGAGGTAAATGTGTTTACCGAAGAGCGAATCCGAACGGTTGAATTTTTCGCCAACGATCGCAAGGTTGGTGAGACTTTGAATGCTCCGCCCTACAAGGTAACTGTTTCACTTGAATCCGGTCGTTATACGGTGTACGCCAAAGTTGTTCGAGAAGACGGAAAAGAAGGCCGAAGTGCTGAGCACAGAATTGGGACTGGTGGTGTGGACTGGCGAGAACCAACTCCAACCCCGTCTCCAACGCCCACTCCGACTTCGACAGCTGTGCCTACCGCACCACCTGCTTCTGGTTCCCCTACGCCCTCCCCTTAATCAGTTAGACAGAGCGGAGCGAGCCTACTCTTTTTTGCTCGGGATTTTTTCGAATGTGGCAAAAGCGGTTGTAGCAGCAAGAAGCGCAGCTACTAAATTTAGGAAGATTCGATGGGACTCTGGTGACTCTTCTCCAAGTTCTTGACAGATGTTATATATTCCCAAGATAACCGTGATGAGCGAAGCGGCAAGAATTTTTCCTTCTTTTGTAGACAAAATTCTCTTTGTCTCTGAGAGACCAGCTTGTATTTTTTCCTGAAAAGATTCTGTGCCCATACGCGGTAATTGTAACAGATGTGCACAAAAAGCTTGCAATTTTGGGTATTAGTCCTGTACCATAAGGAAAATGCGTGAAAAACGCAAAGGAGGTGGAAATGGGTGCTCTCATTACTCTCTTGCTCAGTGGAATCGCGGTTGCGATCTCCAGCTATATCATCCCAGGTGTTGCGGTTGAGAATTTCTTCGTTGCGGTCGTTGTGGCCGTAGTGTTGGGAATCGTCAACGCAGTGATCAAGCCGGTACTCACCGTTTTGACTCTGCCAATCAACATCGTAACGCTCGGTTTGTTCACTTTCGTGATCAACGCCTTGATGGTGATGTTGGCAGGAGCGATCGTTCCTGGTTTCACGGTCGACGGTGTGGTCGCTGCGTTACTCTTCAGTATCGTGGTGTCTCTCGTTGGTTCAGTGATCGGTTCCTTGGCTGGTTCAGCTGAGTAAATCGATTTAAATTTTTGAACGTTGAATGCGGCGAGCTGCCGGATCCAAGTTTTACGAAAGTAACTTGGCCGGCAGCTCGCCCAGTTTCTCCACGACTTCTTCTCGTACTTTCGAGCCATCTTCCGCGCGCAGCTGTGTGTTGCTGTCATGCAAAGTTACTCGGAATGTCACCCGATTTTCGTACTGAGAAACGAGCGCTACTTTTTTAATACGTGCAGAAGCGGTTCGCAAGAATCCATACACCGTCTCTACTGGAGTGCGTGGCTCGAGTGCAAAGGTCCAGTCTTCGTAAATAGCCGCCGTTTTTGGCAATGGTCGATAGGTTGGCCAACGACGAGCCACTGCTAGCAGTGCTCGCCATTCAAGTTCTACGCCAGCCATCCCACCAGGCAAAACACCAATCATTCCTAGCAATTGACCATCTTGAGTGCTAATTTTCGCCTGTTGCAGAAAACTGCCGATATATTCGTCCTTTTCTGACTCTATTTGTTCTATTTTGATGTCTTTTGAATCAATAAATAAACGATTTCGCAAAACTTCAAGGGTGCTTCGTAACGCCCGCATGTCTCGATCCGTGATTGCCAGGACCAGATGCTCATCCGGGAGATCTTGCTCGCGCGGCGTGTAGACATTTGCGAGCTCAAACGTGCCTCGAACCAAGCTTGTTCCCCACTGGCCTTCCATGACTGCTAAGTGAGACGGCAGCAGGTGTTGGCGTAACACTTCTTTGTCGGTGGTGAGGGCATTCTTAAGCGGGAGCGCAGTGGATGTCTCTGTATTGGCCGCCACCAAAGAATAGGTGATCTGTTCTTGATATCCCAAGGCGGCGAGTGTTTGGGCGACTGTTTCTTCTGCCGAGAAATTGGTCTCGGTTGGGTACTGCGTTGGAATGGTGCCCTGCAAAATTCGACTGGGGAGATTGTGGTACCCATAGATACGGGCCACTTCCTCGACCAAGTCCGCTGGTATTGCGAGATCGGTACGGAAGTGTGGCGGAGTTACCAGCCAAGCCTCTTCTTGCACCGTTACGGTGCATCCAAGTTGTGTCAGGATTTTCTCAACCTGTGTTTCTGGCAAATGAATTCCTAAATATCGGAAAATTTCCTGCTTGGTAAGCGTGATCTCGATCGATTCGTTTGGAACGGCAATTTCGTCATAGATCATACTGGCTACACGCGCTCCAGTGAGCTCTAAGAACATTTCTGTGCCCTTGAGCAGTACTTCCCGCCCCAATTCGTGCGCCAGTTCTCTTTCGTTGAGTTGAGCGGCTGGTGTACGAATGTTGTGTGCCATGGACGCGAAGCGGACTTTTTCGGCGGAGATTGATTCCACCCAGAATAAAATGCGTTTGGTTGAGTCATCAACGGCGGTGTTGAGCGTTCCCATGATTCCCGGCAGGTCAATAATTTCTCCCTGCTGGTTCACATATACCACTTCTCCACCCTTGGTCTGATAGCTTTCGCCGTCGAGCGTGGTGAATGGCATATCTGGTTCCGCCTCCACCACGTGGATTTCTCCACCGAGTGCCATGATTTTGTCGTAGTCAAAGGCGTGACAAGGATGCCCCAGCTCGTGACTGATAGCATTGGTAATGTCGATAGTGACGTCTTTGTGATTCAGATCGACCTGTTCCAGTCGATGCTTGAGCCACTCTGGACTTTCGCCGCGCTGTACATCGTCGAGCACGACGCAGAGAATCCGTTGGCAGAGAACGCCTTGATTTATGATTTCTGGCAACGGCAGCTTCTCTCCCTCATAGGCAAGTTCTGGGAGGACAAGCGGCTTGAGTGTTGAGGGCCAGTTGGCATTCGTGAGAATGACAGCCGCCTCTCGTGCAATACCGCGAACTGACATACTGTCGACCCGATTCGTTGTGACCTCGATGTCATACACGGTGTCGTCGAGTCGATCATACAAGCGTTCGACAGACGGCCCTGAAAGCGAAACATGCTTTTGCAGTTCGGTTGGTGGCGCTTCTGTGTCTAGGTGCTCGAGGAGCCATTTGTGGGGGATGAGGATGTTCATAGGGTGTCCTTTGGATCGTGTCTTTAGAATTGTTGGAGGAAGCGCAGGTCGCCACTGTAGAGGTGACGAATGTCATCGAGGTGTAACCCTGGCCGCAAGGCGTACGTACGCTCCACACCCCAGCCGAAGGCAAACCCAGTGTATTCT
>CAZFLN010000009.1:0-24069 GCA_964519905.1 uncultured Pseudomonadales bacterium
AATTTTTCCACTCCCGCACCATAATTCCCAACCGGAATATGGCCCTGTTCCCGCGCCAAAGTTGCGACTTGGATAATTGGGCTTTCTTGTGCCTGACGATGTATTTCTGTCAGCAAGAGATCAGGTTGCTTCATGAGATTTAATGACTCACCAATCGGCGGTAACTGGCCATGATCTCCCACCGCTAAGATAGGCACTCGCAAACGCAAAAGATCTTGCCAAATTTCTGTCGTCACCATAGAGGCTTCATCAACCACAATCAGCGCATACGGAAGTGCGTCTCGGCGCCTCCAACCCGCAATCTGTCCTTGTTTATCCGCAATCGGTGAGTAGAGCAAACTGTGGAGGGTAGAAATTGAGTCATTGGGAAGATCAAGCGGAATCTTTTTGAGCTTTTGCGCTAAGACCTGTGTAGCTTTCCCCGTATAGGCGGCAAATGCCACATTCCAGTTGGGTCGTTTTTGAGCCAGGATGTATCGAAGCGCGGCTAAAACCGTCGTTTTGCCGGTTCCTGCGTAGCCGCCCAGAGTAAGCGCTTGCTGATTTCCACGAGAAAGCCAACTCAGAATTTCTTGCACCACAGCTCGTTGTTCGGTGGAAAGGGCCATACCTGGCAGTATACACACACTTTTGTACAAGAATCTCTGCGAAAGCTTGTATCGGCCCGGAAGAAGCGTATACTCAGGACATGATCCACCCACTCAGTGCTGCGACTTCTTGGGGTTATCATGCTTTTGGGAAGCCGCTCTTGTTCCAACTCGACCCGAAATTCGTTCATGAAAGTGCCCTCAAACTGGGGCGCTGGAGCGGACAACAATCTTGGCTCAAATCCGTGACTCGATCTGTCTATTCTTTCCAACACCCAGCGCTCGCTCAAGAAGTTTTGGGAACCACTCTCGCCGTTCCGATTGGCCTTGCCGCAGGATACGACTATGAACTCGCTTTACCTGAATTCTCAGCCAGCTTGGGACTCGGATGGCAAACCGTGGGATCGATTACTTGGGGTGCGTATGAAGGAAATCAACCGCCCATGTACGCTCGATTGCCCGAAAGCAAGTCCTTGTGGGTAAACAAAGGATTTAAAAACCCTGGGGTAAAAGAGGCAAAGAAGCGTTTAGAAGAACAAAATTTCTCGGTGCCAGTCGGTATGAGTATCGGCGCAACCAACCGCGCCTATGAGTCAACCGAAGAACTGATTCAAGAATACATTTTGGCATTTGAAGTCGCTAAAACAATTGATTCTGTAACCTATTTTGAGCTCAATGTAAGTTGTCCGAACCTGCACACGAAAATTGACTGGTCAGATCCAGTCTTGCTGGAACAACTATTACAGGCTGTTGATGCCTGTCATCTGCCGAAGCCAGTATTGGTGAAAATGCCGATCGATATCACGCCGCAAACCTTACAAAAGATGCTCGATGTTATTCTGCGGCACAACATTGCCGGAATTATTCTGGGGAACCTCACCAAAAAGAGAGAGAATGATCGAATTTGGCGGAGCGAACTCACCGGTATTCCAGCCAATGGCGGATTTAGTGGCAAGCCAACCCAAAAACATGGAGAAGCACTCATTCGAGTCGCGTATCGTCACGCTGGCGATCGTCTTCTGATTGTCGGCTGTGGAGGCATTTTTTCTGCCTCCGATGCGTATCGAAAACTGCGGTCTGGAGCCAGCGTGCTGCAAATGATCACCGGACTGATCTACGAAGGTCCACAGGTCGTTGGTCAAATTCATGCTGATCTTGTTAAACTGCTTCAGGCAGACGGATATGAGCATATTTCTGAGGTAGTCGGAATCGACGCAATGGCGTAGAATACTCCGATATGACAACAGAACGTACTCTCATTCTCGAAACCACTCAAAAAGTGGGAGAGGTAGTGAATTTGCAAGGTTGGGTAGACACCAAACGCGACCATGGAAAAATTACGTTTGTTGATCTCCGCGATCGTTCTGGAATCGTCCAGTGTGTTGGCTTCAAGATGATGAGTGAGCTGACCACAGAATCTGTCATTTCTCTGCAGGGATTGGTGAAAGCTCGACCAGAAAAGCTCATTAACACTGAGCTTCCAACCGGTACCGTAGAAATCGAAGTCCAGTCCTATGAAGTTCTGAACATCGCCAAAGAGCTCCCCATTCAAGTCAGTGAGGACGGTCGAAACGAAAACGAAGAAGTTCGTCTGAAGTACCGCTATCTTGACCTGCGACGTGAGCGCATGAACACCATGCTGCGCTTGCGCTCAAAATTCGGGGCTGCAATGCGAGCAGAGCTTTTGAAGCGCGACTTCACCGAAGTAGAGACTCCTATTCTGACCAAATCTACCAAAGAAGGATCCCGAGACTTCGTAGTTCCATCTCGATTCCAACCGGGCAAGTTTTACGCACTTCCGCAAAGCCCACAACAGTATAAGCAGCTTCTCATGACAGCCGGTCTAGAACGCTACTTCCAGTTTGCTCGCTGTATTCGAGACGAAGATCTCCGTGCTGATCGCGGATTTGAGCATACACAGATCGATATCGAGATGAGCTTTGTGGATCGCAGTAGCGTGATGGGAACCATCGAAACCATGCTCAAATCCGCCATTCACTCAGTTGGTGGAAAGCTCCAGAACGAAACATTCCCGGTTATTACCTACCAAGAAGCCATGCAAAAGTACGGCGCTGACAAGTTTGACTTGCGCAGCGACGCCGAAAAAACTGATGGTACGCTGGCCTTTGCTTGGGTCGTTGATTTCCCATTCTTTAAGGAAGTCGATAAGTCTGATGCCGCAGAAGTAGCAGACGGAAAGTCTGGTTGGACCTTCACTCACAATCCATTTAGTGCCCCAAAGCCAGAGTTCCTCGAAGACCACCTGGCTGGCAAAAACATCGGTAGCATTCTCACCACGCAGTATGACTTGGTGTGTAATGGGTACGAAGTTGGCGGTGGAAGCATCCGCGCGCACCAACCAGAACTCCTGCGAGCCACCATGCAAATCATGGGGTACTCAGAAGCAGAAATTCAAGAATCTGTCGGGCATATGCTGGCTGCTTTTGAAGTTGGCACGCCACCACACGGTGGAATTGGCCTGGGATTTGACCGCTTAATTATGTTGTTATCTGGAGAAACTTCACTCAAAGAGACGATTGCTTTCCCAATGACTTCAACCGGACGAACCGCTGTGATGGATGGTCCAACTGAGTTGACTCCTGAGCAACTGCGAGATCTCTCAATTTCTGTAGTCCAGAAAAAGAAGTAAATTCTCACGCATTGTGAATGATTACGAGCTGAGCTATTGACAATCACGTGTTTTTGTCGTATAATCCTTTGATACAAACAGCATCGTGAGGAAACACCGAACGATCGCTCCCAAGTAACGAATCTCTGGAAAACGCAGAGAGGGAAACCAAGCTGAGTCGATCACGACGGTGTTTTTTTGTTATTATGAGAACAGAATTTAGAAATGCAGCTCAAATTCTCAAAAACGAAGAAGTTCGTTCGAAGTTTGATGGCCTGCTTGGCAGTTACCGGTTTTCTGAGAATCCATACACAATGCCGCTGTCGATGCTGCACTCACAAATCATCACGGTTGTAGAAAAATTTTACGAACAAGCCAATAGCCAATTACAGAACCTGACAAAATACGGCTATAACGATCACAGCATTGACCATATTCAAACCGTTGTACGACTTGCTTCGGATTTGTATGAGATCCAGAGTGCACAGACCAAAAACAAATCAAAAACATCGGTATTTTCCTCTGAAGAAAAACAAAGAATTGTGGTTATACAAGCATTACTTCATGATATCGCCAACTATTTGCATAGAAAGGGTCATGCGATTAATGCCATTCCATTAATTGAAAAATTGTTCCCTCAACTCGCTGAAAACAAAAAAATGTGGAGAGCGATCCGACGAGGTATAGAACTGCATAGTGTGGATTTAGCCACAACATTTTCAGAAGCTGGAAATCCAGATGCCTCGCTCCACAGTCGGTTGTCAAAACTTTCAGAGTTATCTGAAACCGATCTTATCGTCGGTGTGGCAGATGAAGCGCATATCGGCTTTGATCGGATGGCACGTCAGGCTATTACTCGCGAAGCGATCGAAGCAGATAAACACGCTCAGCTCTGTTTATTCTTGAAGAACAATAATTTTTCAGTACAAGGATCCAGTGTTATCTGGAACCTTGAATTTTCTCGACATTTTTCTGAGGAGAACCAACCGGAGTTACTGTCAGAGGTTCAAGACGAGTTCTGGCAGAAACAAAAGAATGGAAAAAAATACGTCGCCAAGCATCTCCCAAAAAAATTTCGAGATGCCTACGAAACGCAAAATATTCCTGCCTTTGATAAAACGATTCAGCTCCACTGGGAGTTGTTTCACAAGAATATCCAAAACCAAGTGCTGTGCCTTTTCGCGCTCTTCCCAGAAGCTGAGTCCGTGGAAATTTGCTATACAGATACAAGTTTGGGCGAAAAACGATGTAGTCCCAAAACTCTCCGGTTTAATCGAGAAAGTATAGACTCTACTTGGTCACAAGCACAGTTCTTTGTAGAAGGTCTTGGTATCTCTCGAAAAACTCAGCCATTTAGAAGAGAAGTTGGAACTCGGAATGTTACATTTTTGAACACATCTCGACTTCGATAAAATTGATATACTGTCCTTTACATGTCTCACCTCCTCACAATTACCGGAAACATTGGCTCAGGGAAGTCGTCAGCCATGCCAATTTTGCTCGAGGCATTTGATGCGAAACCACTGTACGCCGATGATCTCTTCCAAACCACCGACCCATTTGCGAAACCATACCTGCAAGACGTAAAGCGCTGGGCGTTTACGAATGAGCTGTGGCTCACCTCACAACGCGCGCAATTGCTGAAAAAGCATCTGACAGATAATAATTCTGATCAACTTACCATTGTAGACAGTGGCTTGCTTATGAGCTGGGTGTACACCTATAGTCATTTACTCGTGAACAATATTTCTCTTGATGAATGGGAGTTTTATACTGAACTCTATGACCACTTTTCGAAAGAAGTTTTGCAAGACACGGCTGTAGTGCGTCTGAAATACAGTATTCCAACCTTGCTCAAACGAATTCAGCAGCGGGGCAGAGATTACGAACTTGAGTACTATACACAAGAATATCTCGAGCAAATTGAGCAAGGCTTAGACGCTCTCGAAAAAAAATTGCGAATGAGTGGCGTGCCCTATTTGGCGATCGAGGAAGAAAACATTGCCGACTTTGTTGCCAATCCTCAAGACGCAAAATCTCTGGTAGAAGCCGTAAAAACGCTCATTCCATAAGTTTTCCTCTTCACTCAAGCTAAAAAGTGCTATAATAGAAGTTCGACTTTGTGAATGTGCCAGGAATTAGGCAGCTATTGTGAAATGGTATGAACCACTCCAGCAAGTTTCTCGAAGCGAAGAAAACACGCGATGTGCAAAAAACGGCACACGCAAGGAGCTGGTATGCATCAGAATGATGCTCCTATCCAACCAAATAAATTGTTCGTCGGCAACTTGCCGTTCCGAACAAACGAAGACGAACTGACTCAGCTGTTTGCTGAGCACGGTGAAGTCGTGTCATGCAAGATCATCACTGATCGCGCTACTGGCCGTTCCAAGGGTATTGCCTTTGTGGAGTTTGCTAATGATGCAGACGCCAAGCAGGCAATGGAAGCCTTGAATGGTTTTGAGCTCGATGGTCGCGGTCTCCGCATTGACCTGGCTCGTCAATCTCAGCCACGTGGTGATCGCCCTTTTAACGATCGCCGCTCTGGTGGTGGTTACAACAATGACCGCCGCGGTGGTTGGGGTCGCAACGAATAATTGGTTGTAGGACTGTAACACAGAAACAGGAAACGGGCGCCGAAAGGCGCCCGTTTTGGTAGGGCACAAAAACTAAATTTTAGATAAAAATTCTCTAGTACTCTGAATTTTTTCTTTCAATTCTTTGATCGCGGAATCTAACGCTGAAGAGCGATTTTTAAGCTCTACCGTCTGCGGCTCTTTAGACATACTCGCTACAAACGCTTCTAAGCGGGGAATTTTTTCCTCGGCGCTATCAAGTTCGTTTCGCAAAATTGCAGATTTTGTTACTACAAACTCTTTCTTATCGAAATGTTTTTGAAGCATACCAGTTTTCAGATTGATACTAGAAATAACACTACCCAAATGTTCTGTAAGTGCTCGAGCTTTGCCAACGAAAGTGCCATTGTCATACTTGATATTTCCAGTATCTTCTAAGATAAAAAAATCAGTCAATGGAAGAGTATCATTGAAACCAACGTTGCTTCCTGTCATATGTCTAGATAGTAGCACAAAAGTATCAGGGCTGATTACTCAATAGTATTTCAGGTACAAAAAAAGTCGCTAATGCGACCTTTTTTATACCGGTGACCCCACGGAGATTCGAACTCCGGTTACCAGGATGAAAACCTGGCGTCCTAGGCCTCTAGACGATGGGGCCAAAGTCTGTACGAGTGTAGTTTCCCAGATAGTTGTAGTATACAACACGCTATTTTATAAAAGCAAAAACTAAGAATCTACACCTTTTAGGCGTTCTCGTAGTATAACAAGAGATTTTGCATATGTCATCCAGTAAATTACCACTTGCAATCCAGGGGTACAGCAGTGATAATTCGAGAGTTGCAAACACAAGGTATTCAAACATGGCAAAAGAACTACATATCGCTATTACCGCTGAAAAGCTTTTTTACATTGGCGACTTTGGCATTGCGAACACACTGTTTACGGGTATGCTCGTTTCAGCGGTGTTAGCTGTTTTCTTCCTCTATGCTCGTACGAAAATTTCAGACACCAACAAACCAACCGGTTTGCAGAATTTCTTGGAAATGGTCGTCGAGGGTTTGATTGGATTAGTAGAGAGTGTGGCTGGTTCTGGCAAGAAAGCGAATGCTTTCTTACCACTTATTTCCGGATTTTTCGTATTTATCCTTATTCAGAACTGGGTAGCGCTGCTTCCTGGGTTCCATACCATTAAGTTCACTGGCGAACCAACCATCAAGTTTGCGAATGTCCCTACCTGGATGCAAACTGCTCCTCAAGCATACGCCATCACCAACGAAGAAATTAATCTCGCCGAAACAAATCAAGGCGAGATTTTAGTTGGAGAAACAGCTGAGGCATACGAAGAATCTCACGACACCGACAAAAAACATGCTGTCGACATCTTGCGCGGAACAAATGCCGATGTAAACATGACTATTGCGCTCGCACTTATTTCCGTTGCAGCTACTCAGTACTTCGGTATTCAATTTGCAGGACTTGGGTACTTTAAAAAGTTTATTAACTTTTCCAGTCCAATTGGATTCTTCATCGGAATTCTGGAGTTGATTGCGGAAGTATCGAAGATTATTTCTTTCTCCTTCCGTTTGTTTGGAAACATCTTCGCAGGAGAAGTGTTGGTGACTGTTATTAAGTTTTTGATCCCACTGCTTATTCCGATTCCTTTCATGGGATTCGAGGTTTTTGTAGGCGCTCTTCAGGCTTACGTATTCGCAATGCTGACACTGGTTTTCTTCAATATGGCAGCCAGTGAACACCACTAAAAAGTAAAGAGAAATAAAAGGAGAAAAAATGGATCAAAACTTATTCGTCGCTCTGTCTATCGCCGTCGGTGGTATCGGACCAGCTTTGGCTCTCGGACTCATCGGACAGGCTGGTTTGACCGCTATTGGTCGAAACCCAGAAGCTGCAAGTAAAATTCAAGCCGCTATGATTTTGGTTGGTGCGTTTGCTGAAGCGATCGCTATCTACGCCCTCGTTGTGGCTCTGATCATCAAATTCGTCTAAATCAGGAGCTAAAGGAGTACAACCATGGAAATACAAGTCGGCAGCATTCTTGCTCAGATTTTGAACTTCGGTATTCTTACCGCGGTGCTGACTTTCTTCTTGCTGAAGCCGATCAAGTCTGTCCTGGAAACTCGATCACGCCGCATCGCTGAAGGTCAAAAAGCAGCGGAAGAAGCCTTAGCAGAGAAAGCTCACATTGGCGAAATGAAGGCGCAAGCCGAAAAAGAAGCCAAACAACAAGCCAAAAACTTAATCGCAGCTGCTCGCACCGAAGCAGAGGATCGTAAGGTCGAACTGCTCTCTGCCAACAAAGCAGAAGTCGAAGCCGCCCGCGAAGCTATGATGAAGGCTGTTGAAAAAGAAAAGGCTGCCTTACTCAAAACTTGGCAGGATCAACTGGAAACAGTCGTCCTGGAAGTGGCTGAGCAAGTAGTCGGAGAGTCTCTCGACGCAAAGAAGCACAGTAAATTGATCTCTCAAGCGTTCAAACGCATTGAGGCAAGTAAGTAAGCGTCTCTAAAGGGTATATATGCAAACAGTTGTCATTACTACTGCTCAAGAGCTTACCGCTGATCAGCGTAAAGAGGCAAAAGCCTTGGCTATTGCCAAAGCTGGCACAAAAGAAATTGAGCTCACCGAAAAAGTGGATTCAACAATCGTTGGTGGAGTTATTCTGCAGGTCGGATCTCGCGTCTATGATGCGTCGGTTCGGGCTCAGTTTGCTCAACTGAAATCATAAGAGCCCTGAAGGTATAAAGAGGAATCACATGGCAAAAGCATCCGCATTCAGTCGATTGCAAGAAAAACTCAAGCATTTAGATCAACCAGTGGCGTCACGTGTTGTTGGTACGGTTCAATCGTACTCCGACGGTGTTGCGACTATCGCTGGTTTAGATGACATCATGCTCGGAGAACTTGTTGATCTCGGTCACAACGTTCTTGGACTCGCAATGAACTTGAATGAGGAATCTGTTGGCGTGGTAGTTTTGGGTGACGCAGGTCACTTAAGTGTTGGCGCTCCAGTTTACGGAACTGGTCGCTTGCTTTCTATCGGTGTTTCCAACGAAATCGTTGGTCGCGTCGTTGATCCACTCGGAAACGTGTTGGACGAAAAAGGCGACATCACCCCAGAAAAATACGAATTGCTGGAAAAAATTGCTCCAGGTGTTATGGCTCGTCAGTCTGTCAGCCAACCACTCCAAACCGGTGTCAAAGCTGTTGACGCAATGATTCCAATTGGTCGTGGACAGCGTGAGTTGCTCATTGGTGACCGCGGAACCGGAAAATCAGCTGTTGCTTTAGGAACAATCCTCAATCAGCACGACCAAGATGTTATCTGTGTGTACGTAGCTATTGGACAAAAGCGAAGTTTCCTCAGCCAGACTATCACCACTCTGGAACACCACGGTGCTATGAAGTACACCGTGGTGGTATCAGCCAGTGCTTCAGACAGTGCTTCCTTGCAATTCCTCGCCCCAATGGCCGGAACAGCAATTGCCGAGTTCTTCTTAGCACAAGGCAAAGATGTTTTGATTGTGTACGATGATCTTTCTAAGCACGCACAAGCCTATCGCGAAGTTTCTCTTTTGCTGCGTCGCCCATCTGGCCGCGAAGCCTACCCAGGAGATATCTTCTACCTCCACTCACGTTTGCTGGAACGCGCTTGTCGCTTAAATCCAGAACACGGTGGTGGATCGATCACTGCTTTGCCAATCATCGAAACACAAGCCGGCGATATTTCTGCCTACGTTCCAACCAACGTGATCTCTATTACTGACGGTCAAATCTACTTTGAAGCTGACCTCTTTAACGCCGGTGTTCGCCCAGCCATTAACGTTGGTGCCTCAGTGTCTCGCGTGGGATCTTCCGCTCAAATTAAAGCTATGAAGCAAGTGGCTGGTCCTATGAAGTTGGAACTGGCTCAGTTCCGCGAATTAGAAGCCTTTGCTCAATTCAGTTCTGACTTAGATCCAACCACCAAGAAGCAGTTGAACCGTGGACAGCGATTGTCTCGCGTTCTGAACCAAGGTTGGGACACACCATTACCAGTGGAAGAAGAAATTGCTGTTATCTTTGCCGCTACCCGAGGATTCTTGGATGAGCTTCAACTTGAAGTTCTTGGCGAATGGGAAACTCAATTCCGCCAATACCTGCGCGACATGGAAGCTGAAATGCTCACCGCGATTCGAACCGAACAAAAACTGTCACCAGAAATCGAAGCGCAGCTCAGTTCCGCCGTGCAGACCTTTAACGATCTGCATTCAGAGTGGAAAGTGGCTGTAGAGGAGTAATCCCGTGCCGAATGTCCGGTTGATTAAAGGTCGAATCAACTCCGCTCAAAACATCGCCAAGATAACCAAAGCGATGGAGATGGTTTCGGCGTCTAAAATGCGTAAGGCGCAAGCCCAAGCGCAAGCTTCTCAGCCGTACGCCAACAAACTGCACGGAGTCTTGCACACCATCGGAAAAAACGCTGATGCTTCTTTGCATCCGTTGCTGGCTGAGCATCCAGAGGGTCGACCACTTTTGATTGTGTTTTCTTCGAACCGCGGACTGTCTGGCGCTTTGAATAATAACTTGTTCAAAGGTGTACTCGAATTTGCAGAAAAGCATCCTGACTGCACATTGATTACGCTCGGACGAAAAGCGCAAGAATTTGCGTCTCGATCTGGACTGCATATCACCGCTTCCTTCACCAACATTCCAGAACGTCCTTCTTTTGCTGACATTACCGCGCTGGCGCAAATGATCCGAGAAGGTTTCTTAGGTGAAAATTTCTCGAGCGTCCACACCGTTCACATGCGATTTGTGAACACACTCACACAATTGCCTCAAACCACTGCTTTGCTTCCACTCGAAATTCCACAAGACACTGTGAATGAAGGCGAAGCAGCCTCACATCAGGAATACAAGTTTGAACCAACTCCTCAAGACATTTTAGCTTCTTTGCTGCCATACTATGTAGAGGTTTTGTTGTACCAAACTCTCCTGGACTCTCGAGCTTCTGAACACAGTGCTCGTATGATTTCTATGCAGAATGCCAGCAACAACGCCAAAGATGTGGTTGCCGCACTCAAGCTGGAATTCAACAAATCTCGCCAAGCTGCCATTACACAAGAACTCATTGAGATCACCACCACGAAGGAGTACGCATGAACAATGCCGGAACTATTATTCAAATTGTGGGACCAGTCGTTGACGTGGTCTTCACTGATGCGCTGCCAAACATTTTTGAAGCGCTCAAGCTCGAACAAGAAAACGGGGAAGTCCTCACTCTGGAAGTTGAGCAACAACTTAATGACACCACTGTTCGAGCCTTGGCTCTCGGTTCAACCGATGGTCTCCGCCGTGGCATGACTGTGCAAGCTACTGGCAATCCAATTATGGTGCCAGTTGGAGAAGAAACTCTTGGCCGTATCTTTAACGTGGTCGGTGAAGCTATTGATGAAATGCCAACACCAAAAGCCAAGAAATACGCTCCAATTCACAAACCAGCTCCTACTTTAGCTGAACAAGAAACTAGCGCTCAAATGCTGGAAACTGGTATTAAAGTTATCGACTTGATCTGTCCATTCGCTCGCGGTGGAAAAATTGGTGCTTTCGGTGGAGCCGGTGTGGGCAAAACCGTTATCATTCAAGAGCTGATTCGTAACATCGCTGAAGAACACTCTGGTCACTCCGTTTTTGCTGGAGTGGGAGAGCGTACACGCGAAGGAAACGATCTTTACCACGAAATGATGGATTCTGGTGTTATGAAAAACACTGTGATGTTGTTCGGTCAGATGAATGAGCCACCAGGCAACCGTTTGCGTATTGCTTTGGCTGCGGTCACCATGGCCGAGTACTTCCGCGACGATCGCCATGAAGACGTGCTGCTGTTCGTCGACAATATCTTCCGTTTCTCTCAAGCTGGTTCCGAAGTGTCCGCGCTGATGGGTCGCATTCCATCTGCGGTGGGCTACCAACCAAACTTGGCTACAGAAATGGCGGCTTTGCAGGAGCGTATTACTTCTACCAAGCAAGGATCGATCACTTCTTTGCAGGCCGTGTACGTGCCAGCTGACGACTACACCGACCCGGCTCCGGCTACAACCTTTACGCACTTAGATTCCACAATCGTATTGGAACGCCGACTGGCTGAGCAAGCTCTCTTCCCAGCGGTGGATCCTCTCGCTTCTACTTCTAAGATTCTTCGCGCTGAAGTCGTGGGTGACTTACACTACGAAGTCGCACGCGGAGTACAAAAAGTTCTCCAGCGTTACAAGGAACTGCAAGACATTATCGCTATCTTGGGTATTGATGAACTTTCACCAGAAGATAAGCTTATTGTAAATCGCGCTCGAAAAATCCAGCGCTTCCTCAGTCAGCCATTCTTCGTGGGTGAACAATTCACAAACATCCCTGGTCAATACGTCAGTGTAGAAGATACTGTTCGCAGTTTCAAAGAAATCTTGGACGGCAAACACGACAGTCTGCCAGAACAAGCCTTCTACATGGTTGGAACCATTGAACACGCTGTCGAAAAAGCCAAAACACTGTAAGCTGGAAAAGAAAGGAACCAGGCATGAGCAACGATCGCACCCTGCAGTTGACTATTCTCACACAAGAACGTGAGTTGCTCAGTCGTGCCGTAAACTCTGTTACCGTGATGACCACCCAAGGCGAGATTACAGTGCTACCTGGACATATTCCTTTATTCACAAAACTGGATGTTGGAGAGTTAGTCTTCCGTTGGAATAGTGAAAATGGTCGTTCTCAACAGGAAGAAAGTTTTTCTGTTTCCGGTGGCTTTCTCGATGTGAATCCTCATGGCGAGGTAACCATTCTTGCTGACTATGCTATTCGTTCAAGTGAGATTAATCTCGCTCAGGCTGAAGCTGCTAGACAGCAAGCAGAAGAAGCAATGCAAAACAAAGCTTCGGAAGTTGATTTCCAAATCGCGGAAGCTTCACTCAAGCGTGCTTTGAATGATCTGCGCCTTGCTGGAAAACGCCGCGGCGGATCCTCTGGTGCACCACAGATTTAAATACAGTTGGTTCGTCAAGATAAGCTGCTATAATGAATCCTCATGGACATGATCGCTGACACCTCTTCCGAGCCAAGTATACGATCCAAACCATTCACAATTTTGGTAAGTGGTGGACACATCACCCCAGCTCTCGCTACCATTGAGTATTTGCAACACAAACACCCGGAAATTCGCATTGTTTTTGTCGGGCGTGAGTACTCACAAGTAAAAGAGCGACAAGTCGCCAAAGAACGAGAGCTCAGCGAAGAGCTTGGTATTAAATTTTATTCCGTCACCGCTGCAAAATTTCATCGAACCATGTGGTGGCGAAACGGAGAAGAATTGCTTCGCTGGATTCCTTCTTTGTGGAATGCTTTTACCATTCTTCGTCAGGAAAAAATTGATCTCTTTCTATCCTTCGGTGGCTACTTAGCTGTACCATTCGCGCTCGTCGCCAAGCTACTCGGGAAAAAGGTCGTTACCCATGAGCAAACCATTACTTCTGGCTTGGCCAATGAAGTTATTGCCCAAGTTGCTGACAAAATTGCTGTCTCTTTTGAAGAATCTCGTCGACATTTCCCGAAAGAAAAAACCGTTCTTACTGGAAATCCACTGCGTCGGTCTTTACTCAGAGAGTACTCTCGTCGTCCTGGCTGGATCCCAGAAACCCGTCTGCCACTGCTGTATGTCACTGGTGGAAGTCAGGGTTCACAGACCATCAATAATGCGGTGGCTCAAATTCTCCCAGAACTTACTGAGAAATTTTTAGTAGTACATCAATGTGGTCAAAGCCAAAATCAACATTACCTCCGCATGCTCCAAGACGAAGCCCAGGAACTCCCAGAGAAACAACAGCAACGCTACGTGGTCAGAGAATGGGTCGAAGAACGAGAAGTGAGTTGGATTCTGCAACATGCCGCACTGGCGGTGTCTCGCTCTGGAGCCAATACAACTCTGGAAATTACTTTGCATGCTCTTCCAACCGTATTCATTCCGCTGCCGTTCTCTCATAACAACGAACAAGAGAAAAATGCTCTGACTCTCGTCGAAAAGGAAGCAGCGCTGCTCCTTGACCAACAAGACCTCACGCCTCAAACCTTGCTCAAAAACATTATCGTTGCCTATGAGCAAAGAACTCGACTTCGTAAGAAAGCAGAGAAAGTGCGTGATCAACAGATTACAGATGGCGCCAAACGGCTTGGCGAGTTGGTAGTTTCTTTGCTACGATCAGCAGCATGACGCAGAACACTCCAGTAATGAGAATTGCTCTTGGAGTGTTTGTTTTCGCTGGAGTTGGTGTGGCTACTTTTTTTCTTTTCAAACCAACGCAAATTGACTGTATTACCTCGATCTCTACGTTTTGTTCTCCAACTGAAGTTGAAGCACTCCAAGAACACTATCCCAACCGATTTAAGCTTCTGACAAAAAACGCATCAGAGAATCTTGATGATTTACGCACAAAAATTCCTGAACTTGAGTCACTGCGAGGTCGGCTTACCTGGCTTGGTGGAAGCCAGGTGATTATTACTCGGAGTGAAATACTCGCAACGGTACAAATTGGATCAGAAACTCACGATGTCTTCAGTAATGGACAAGAGATTGTACAAAGTGAAAAAAAATCCATTCTTCAATTTAAAAACCAAGAAAATTGGGAAAACTGGAAAGGGAGTTACGGGTCAGAGCAACAGTATACAGAAGTTTTAGCGACTCTAGACAATGAAATTTCAAAAACTCGTCCGCGAATCACTCTGGTTGAGGTTGACAATATCAATCGTGCAAATCTGCGACTCGAGAACTCAACAAGAGCCGTGATCCATTTGAAGTCAGCGGAAGAAATTCACAATCAGCTCCGCACTTTACAGGCAGTCCTCCAATCTTCTACAATGGAAACACTGCCCGCGGAGGTTGACCTGCGGTTTAAAAATGTAATTATTCGATAACATGGCCAAGCATTCAATAATCGCAGCAATTGATATAGGAACCGCTAAGGTTTGCACACTCATTTCTCTCGTCGAGGAAGGAGGAGATCTTCGCGTCGTGGGAGCCTCTTCTGTGAAAAGTCAGGGCATCAGTAAAAGCCAAATCGTCAACTTAGAAGAAGCAGCGGCCGCCATTACCGAAAGCGTCGACGCAGCTGAACGCATGGCAGGCTTTAACATTACCGAAGCGTTTGTGTCCATCAGCGGCCGCCATATCGAGTCACTGAACTCAAGTGGCGTGGTCGCCATCACCGATCCTCAAGGCGATATCACTGCTACCGACATTGAACGTGTCGTAGAGGCGGCTCGAGCCGTTTCTCTGCCAGGAAATAGGGAAGTTCTCCATGTTATACCGACTACATTCACTGTCGACTCACAAGAGGGCATTAAAGACCCAATCGGCATGTCTGGGGTACGTCTCGAAGCAACAACACACATTATCACCGGCTCGAATACGGTTTTGAAAAATGTTCGAAAGTGCGTTGAGCATCTTGGAATTCAGGTTAGTGAATTTGTGTTCTCCGCCTTAGCAGCCTCCTACGCCAGCGTTTCGGAAACGGAACAAGAACTTGGTGTCGCACTGGTAGATGTGGGAGCAGGAAGCACGGCGGTGAGCGTATTTGTGGAAGGATCTTTGGTGTACAGCACCGTTATTCCGGTTGGCGCACTTCATATTACAAAGGATATTGCCCTGGGATCTCGAGTGAGTATTCCAGCTGCTGAGAAAATTAAAGTTGCCCTTTCTCATCTGCCAGAAGAGTCACCGGATCGTCTCCCCAATGAATCTCGAGAAGATGCTCGCAAGCGAAAAAAGTCAGAGGATCAATTAGATCTCCACCAAATTGGAGTATTTGAAGATGTTCGATACTTATCCCGACAAACACTAGTTGATGGAATCATTGCCCCTCGAGTTCGAGAAATTTTTGAACTGGTTCGTGCTGATCTGGAAAAGCAAAAATTAGTCAATCAAATTCCTGCCGGAATCGTTCTCACCGGCGGTGGAGCAGAAACTATTGGAGCCACAGAAGCCATTCGAAGAGTGATGAACCTCCCAGGTCGAGTTGGGAAGCCTTCTGGAGTTCGAGGTCTGATTGATGAAATTGAAACACCCATGTATGCCACTGCCATGGGATTATTGCTCTTCGGTCGATCACATGGGGCCGGCACACCACAAAAAGATGGTCGTGGTGGATTACCAAATTTCTCACTCCAAGGATTTGACAGCAGTAAACTCCTCCAAACAGTACAAAACCTCTTAAAAAATCTTATGCCCTAATTCCGGGCGTCAATGGTATTATTAAGGAACTATGGGACTGGTTAAGCCAAAAAACAACTCTTTCGCTCGTATCAAAGTAATTGGTGTGGGTGGCGGAGGTGGCAATGCAGTAAGTTCCATGATCGAGGCTGGAGACATTGACGGCGTCGAGTTTGTAGTTATCAACACTGACGCCCAAGCGCTCCTCAATCACAAGGCTGAAACAAAACTCCAGATTGGTGGAAACTTTACCAAAGGACTCGGCTCTGGTGCTGATCCAGATGTCGGCCACCATGCCGCTGAAGAATCCGTCGAAAAAATTAAAGAGCTCATGTTCGACACCGACATGGTATTCATTACCGCTGGTATGGGTGGTGGAACCGGAACTGGAGCCTCACCGTTAGTTGCTAAAATTGCTAAAGAATCAGGCGCACTCACTGTCGCGGTGGTCACAAAACCATTTCAATTTGAAGGAATGCGACGCGCAACCGTTGCCGACGATGGCATAGAATCACTTGCCGAGCATGTCGACACCCTGATTGTCATTCCGAACCAACGACTTCTCGATGTCATTAACAACCAAATGACCCTTCCAGAAGCCTTTGGCTTGGCAGACAGCGTTCTTGGGCAAGGCGTCAAAGGAATCTCAGATTTAATCACGAAACCAGGATTAGTAAATGTCGACTTCGCTGACGTAAAAACCATTATGATCGATTCTGGCAATGCACTGATGGGTATTGGGGAGGCAGCCGGAGAAAACAGAGCCATTCAAGCTGCTCGAGCGGCCATCGCTTCGCCACTGCTTGATGTGGCTATTAACGGCGCAAAGGGCATTCTCTACAACATTACCGGTGGTCAAAATATCACGCTGACTGAAGTCTCTGAGGCCTCTCAAATCATTAGTCAGTCCGCTGATCCAGACGCCAACATTATTTTTGGAGCCACGATTGATGAAACCATGGGCGATAAAATCAAGATTTCTGTCATCGCCACCGGATTTGAAAGCACAGGAGCACTTGGCTACAAGCGACCAAATTTTGGAAGTTATGACAAGATTGCCGAAAACACTGTTTCTCGACAAATCAACACACAGCCAACCTTCACTCCAGCTGGGCTTGTAAACACCGCTACTCAAAATACAAACGACGACACGACACACACGCTCCAGCACAACACTGTTCAGATGCGTGACGATCAATCTGCTGCCCAGCCAACTTCTGCGCCGCAAGATCCTGCTCAATCAAACCGTCCAAGTGGACGACTCAGCTTCCGCCAAAGTCCTCTGGCGGGTTCTGCACAAAATCAAGCAGCTCCTCAAACGTCAGTTGCTGCAGATCCTACTAGTGATACCGAAGACGATGAGTTTGAAATTCCGGCCTTTTTACGCCGGGGAAGAAACTCCTAGAAAATTCTGAGCGCATGTCACACACACCGCTCTCTAAGTCTCCTCGACAGTCTCAGTCTTCTGAATTTTCAAAACAAGAATTCAATCCATTTGTTCCCAGAAAAGGACGCCGTCCATATACAGTTGCCATTGTCGGTGGAGCACTCGGTGATGAGGGCAAGGGGAGAATTACGGATGAACTGACTGCTGAGTTTCTGAGAGAGCATAAAAAGGTCATTCACTACCGAGATAATGGTGGAGCAAACGCTGGACACAGTATTCAAGTCGGCGAAATGAAGCTGGCACTCCACCAACTCAGTTCTGGTGTGACTCAAAAAGGCTGCCACGTCGTGCTCGGGAAAGAAATGGTCCTGCATCCTCAAGATCTTGTCTTAGAAATCAATGAGGTTCTTCACGCCACAAAGACCACAAAACTCCCAGCGAAACTTTCTATTGATGAACAAGCGTTCCTCTGCCTCGATACGCATCGAGCCTTTGAATCAGTCCTGAAAGCACACTCAACAGGCAGTCTCGGCTCAACTGGCCGAGGGATATCGCCAGCCTATGCGGATATTGTGTATCGCCATGCTCTACAAATGAGAGACTTTTCTGCACCAAATTGGAAAAAACGCTTTGAAGAGCACTACAAACTCTATGACAAACTGATTGCTGGATTTGGAAAAAAGCTCGCCAACATTGAAGTTCCTGGCTTAGATCGATCCACACTGGGAGTTGGCACTCTCGAAGAATTTCTCACTCGACTCGACAATGCTCGAAACGTTATTCAACCATTCATCCAAAACGTACACACGCTCCTTGAGAAAGAATGGAAAAGCCAGACACCTTTCGTTTTTGAGAAAGCACAAGCACTCGGACTCGATCGACGATGGGGTGTGTATCCAGATGTTACCGCTTCGGATTGCAGTTTTGACGGGATCTTGTCTTCCACCGAAGGTGTTGTAGATCCAGACGACATTGCGGTGCGCGCTGCAACCATTAAAGCCACGTATTCTTCCAGTGTTGGTTCCAGAAAACTCCCCACCCAGATGCCAGAACCACTCGCGCACCGCATTCGCGAAGACGCCAATGAGTATGGTTCTACCACTCGTCGCCCTCGAGACATCGCCTTCATCGACATTCCCATGCTCTCATTTTTGTTTCGAGTGGGCAGAGTAGAGTACCTCACCGTCACGCATCTTGATATTGCATACACGGATACTCCAATTCAAGTCTGTGTCGACTATACGCTCAATGGCAAGTCTGTTCCGTATCGACCGGATCAACAGTACCTAAATACTGTCACTCCAGTGTATAAAGAGCTTGCAAGCTGGGACGGACCAAGCACCCAAAGTGCTCAAACACCCTCGGATCTCCCAATGGAAGCACAAGAATATCTCAGATTCTTAGCCAAAAGCCTAAACGCACAGCTTTTATTTGCCACCACAGGGCCAAAACGCGACCAAACTGTGCGATGGTACTGATATACTACCTACTGTGAGTAACTTTCCGTCACTCGATCAAGTCACGACACCACAACAGCTCCCAGAATTCGAGGAGCAAATTTTGTCGTACTGGGACAAGATCCAGGCTTTCCCACGTTCCATTTCGGAACGGCCATCCAATAAGCCATATGTTTTTTACGACGGTCCGCCGTTTGTTACCGGCTCACCACACTATGGCAGCATTTTAGGATCCATAGCCAAGGACGTTGTGCCACGCTACTGGACCATGAAAGGGTACAGAGTTGAACGCCAGTGGGGCTGGGACTGTCATGGTTTACCAATCGAGAACATGATCGAGAAACAACTTGGTCTCAAGAACGGAAAAAGAGGCATCGAGGAATTCGGTATTGCGAACTTTAACAACGCCTGCCGAACTGAGATCGCCAAACTTGATAAGACCTGGGACGTAATTATTCGCCGTATCGGTCGTTGGGTTGATTTTAAGAACAGTTACAAAACCATGGATACCACCTACATGGAGTCTATTTGGTGGGCATTCCAACGACTGCATCAGAAAGAACTCATCTATGAAGGCCATAAAGTTATTTTGTACTGTCCACGATGCGCCACTCCGTTGTCAAACTTCGAAATCGCTATGGACAATAGCTACGTTGAAGCCAAAGACTGGGGAACCACGTACAAGTTCGAGATTGCTCCTAACACGTTTGCTCTAGCCTGGTCCACCACCCCATGGACCAAAATTGGGACCATGGCACTGGCGCTTCACCCAGAACTCCAGTATGTTCTGGCTCAGCAAGAAAATGAAACATACCTCCTCGCGGAATCAAGACTGATTGAGCTTGGCGAGGAAAGTTCTTACCAGGTACTTGAGACTTTTTCTGGTCGAGAAGCAGCAATGCGATTCCCACGCTACACGCCACACTTTGACTGGGCCTCTTTGCAAGAAGATGAAAAATCCGCTGCATATCGTCTGATAGTTGACGAATTTGTCACGGCCGACACCGGTACTGGCATCGTTACTTTAGCGGTCTATGGAGAAGACGATTACCGTGTGATGCAGGAACAAAACATTCCGCTCTACAACTACGTCGACGAAAACGGTCGATTAGACAGTTCTGTTCAAAATCCTGAGTGGGTTGGGAAAAAACTCCACGTCGTCAACGAGTCAATCGATGCTGAGCTCCAAGATCGTGGACTTGTGTACAAACGCGAACCATACACCCACTCTGTGGCGACTTGTTATCGCTGTGCCACCAAACTGTATTACGCTCCACTGCCTGCTTGGTTTATTGATATTCAACAACTCAAACCAAAGTTAGTGGAGGAAAATGAACCAATCAACTGGTACCCTGAGCATCTCAAGCATGGGCGATTTGGCAACGGACTGAAGTCTGCTCCAGATTGGAATATTTCTCGCTCTCGTTACTGGGGCACCCCAATGCCGGTGTGGAGAAGTGCAGACGGCGCGCACACTCGCATTATTGGCTCAATCCAAGAACTCCAAACCTGGGCTGTTCATCCGGAAGAAGCAGAAAATCTTACTGACATTCACCGAGAATTTATTGATGATATTGAAGTCTGGGTCAATGACGAAAAAACTATTTCCGGCACACGTATCCCAGAAGTGTTCGATGTTTGGGTCGAGAGCGGGAGCATGCCTTTTGCGGCCAAACACTATCCATTCGAGAAAAAAGCGGAGTTTGAGGCTGCGTACCCAGCACAGTTTATTTCTGAATACATCGCGCAAACTCGAGCATGGTTTTACACGCTGCACGTTTTATCTGTGGCTTTGTTCGATGAACCATCGTTCTTGAATGTCCTGACTTCTGGGGTCATCACGGCCGCTGACGGTCAAAAAATGAGTAAGTCGAAGCAGAACTACACCGATCCAATGATTCTGATCGAATCACAGGGAGCGGACGCGTTGCGGCTGTACCTCATGTCTTCCCCAGTTATGAAAGCGGAAAATTTAGCTTTCACCGATGCTGATGTTGCCAAACTGCGTCAGCGCGTTCTGAATATGTGGTGGAATGTGGTGAGTTTTTATCGCATGTATCAACCAGCTGAGTTCACTTTTGATGGATCAGTGCCACAATCTGATCACAGTATGGACCAATGGATCCTGGCCCGCACAGAAAAAGGACTGGAAACCATCACACAGAGCTTTGAGTCGTATGATCTCGCCGCCGCTTCTCGCGAACTGATTGCGCTCATTGATGAAACTTCTACTTGGTATCTCCGACAAACCCGTGATCGACTGCGCGGTGGCGACTCTCATGCTTGGAGCACATTTGCGTGGGTACTCGAACGAGTAGCGCACATGGCAGCTCCAATTATTCCGTTTATTGCCGAAGCCACGTATCAAGCGGTGCGACAGCAAAGCGACAGTGTCCATTTGCAGTCATGGCCAAGTTCTCAAGAAGCACTCAAGAATGACGATTTACTCGCTGAAATGGAAATCGCCCGCAAGGTGGTCGAAGCTGGCCATGCAGATCGAAAAGCAACTGGAATCAAGGTTCGGCAGCCACTGCAATCAGTCCAGATTACTGCACCAGAGCAGTATGCCGAACTTTCCACCGAGGTAAAAGCTGTGGTGGCAACTGAGCTCAACGTAAAGCAAGTGCTGTGGCAACAGGGTCCAGAACTCAGCGCCTCACTGGACACACACTTGACACCAGAGCTCGCAGCAGAAGGAGAGGCTCGAGAGTTGGTACGCAGCATCCAACAGTTACGTCGAGCCGCTGGCACGGACATTGATGCCTTTGTTCGCGTCTCAGCCACTGCTTGGCCAAAAGAGTATGAATCTTTCATCAAGGAAAAGGCCAAGATTTCTGAAATCATTCTTGGAACATCACTTGAGATCTTGAAAGAAAATTAGCAGTTGACTGTTTTTATTGCTAATTTTATGACAGCAAGATATTTGCGATGAAATAGGCGCAAATTTGCACCATCAATCATTAGCTTCGTATTTTTTACGAATCATTCGACATTGATTCTCCAAAAAGATACAATACCCCTATGCTCTTACCACGGAGTTCTTTTTTCTTTCTGATCTTTCCGCTCTTTGCCGGTGTTTCTGTTACGGTTCTGAGAAGTCTTGATCCGACATATGGGACGAACCAACTGCTTTTTTTCCTCGTAGCCTTCACCGTCTTTTTTATCACAAGCATGATAGGGGAAGAACGCTGGGTGCAAGTACGCTGGCCAATGTATCTATCGGTCATACTGTTACTCATTATCGTTTTAGCAATTGGTCGAGCCACAAACGGGGCAGTCAGTTGGATTCGGTTTGGGAGTTTTCGTTTTCAGCCCTCCGAAATACTCAAGCCAATACTTTTGTGGTTTGTCGCCTACGAAACGTTTCAACTTCGAGTTGGTGCTTTTCAATGGCAACGCTGGATTCGCTGGATTGTTCTTGCTGGACTGCCACTCTTCTTTGTTCTGATGCAGCCTGACCTTGGAACCGTCCTCATCACCAGTGTTGGCATAGGATACCTTCTGTTGCAAGCTGGACCACCACGCTGGCTACTTGTTTCTGGAGCTCTCAGCGTCATGTTTCTCTTTTTGCTCGCTTGGCAGTTTCTCTTGCAACCGTATCAACAGGCACGATTCCTGAACTTTGTTCAACCAATGCGCGATCCCCTTGGCAGTGGATATAATGCGCGCCAATCGATCATTGCCGTGGGCTCCGGACAAATCTGGGGACTCGGTTTGGGGAATGGCTTGCAATCGACACTCCGATTCTTACCAGAAAGACAAACAGACTTTTTATTCGCCACCTATGCCGAAAGTACTGGGTTCATTGGCTCATCTGTTCTCATTATGTTGTATGCAGTGCTCTTTTGGTACATAGCGGGTATTCCAAAGCAAATTTCGAGTGAATCTGGAAAGCTATTTATTCAAAGTGCCTGGTTTTTACTCCTCGCACAAACTACCGTCAATATTGGCATGAACATTGGGTTACTGCCCATCACCGGGGTTACACTCCCGCTTTTTTCTCTGGGAGGGACGTCATTACTCTCCACCGCAGTGTTTTTGGGACTGATTGAGTCAGTTCGACGGAGTAGTTTACCTTCCTTAGAGGTGGAGAAAACCAGAGATACAATAGAGTAAATACTGTGATACAATATTCGTTCTGAAAGAAATCAAAGAAAATATGTCATACGCAATTATCGCAATCGCCGGCAAACAATACCAGGTTACAGAAGGTGAAACGCTCACTATCGACCTCCAAGATGGAGCCGAAGAAGCAAAAACCTTGACTGTCACTGACGTCCTGCTGGTGAAAACCGACAAGGAAGTAAAGATTGGAAGCCCTCTCGTGGCTGGCGCAAAAGTCGTCCTCGAGCACGTTGATGACCAACGTGGAGACAAGGTTCGAGTCTTTAAGTACAAGTCCAAGTCTCGCTACCGCCGCACTCAAGGCTTCCGCGCTGAACAATCTGTGTTCACCGTGAAGTCTATTGCTGCATAAGCACGACGCATCTGTCAGAATAGAGTTCTATGGCCCACTTTCTCTGCCAATTGGGACAAGCATCACATCTGTGTTGGGAAGAATTATGTGCGGTTTCTGCACGATTTAATCTTCCTGCACCAACTCGACTGAATGAATTTTTCGCGCAAATCGAAGCTCCAGAGGATTTTGATCTCGCTGTGTTCCAACTGGAATTAGCAGGAACCATCAAAATCGCCCAAGTTTTGGAAACAACACAGGAAACCACCCTGGAAGAAGTCACCAACAAGTCGGTCGAGCTGTTGCAACACATTCCGTTTAAGCGTTTTTCTATTACCGAGATTGGTCGAGATCACCTGCCAGAAATTGATGTCTACGAAGTAAAAGCAAAACTCCAAAGCCTCGGGCTCCGCGGTACGTATCACGAAAGTCCACGAGCTGGCGTCAACGCGGCCAGTTTGAAGAATCGAAAAGTGACTGAGCTCCTGATTCTGCAAACCGAGCAAGGAGTGACCTACTCAATTACCAAGAGTTTCCAAGATGTTGATACCTGGACCGAACGCGACATGGATAAGCCAGAGCGCGACCGCAAGCGTGGTATGTTGCCACCAAAAATCGCTCGCATGTTGGTAAATATCGCTATCGGAGCTGACCAACCAGAAGAGCATGTTGTTCTTGACCCATTCGTTGGAGTTGGAACCGTCTTGATTGAGGCGGCTGACCTGGAT
>CAZFLN010000009.1:24079-37528 GCA_964519905.1 uncultured Pseudomonadales bacterium
AAAAACCGTTCTTGGCAGCGATGTTGATCCAAAAGCCATCATTGCAACAACGGCGAATATTTCCTGGTGGCGAAGAATTTCTGGTCAAGAATTTTCTGACGAGCTCGCCGTCCGATCAGCAGAAAAACTTGATAAACATGACTTTAAGACTCTCCCAACCGTAATCGTCACAGAACCATTCCTCGGAAAACTGACACCAAAGCCAGAACAAATTCCGGGTGTGGTGCGAGGATTGGAAAAAATGTACAAAGGAGCCTTGCGCGCCTTTACTCGAATTTTGCCAGCGAATGGAAAAGTTGTAATGATTCTGCCAGAGTTTACACTCAGCTCAGGTCGAAAAATTACGACCTCCCAAACACTCAAAGACGCTGCTGATCTGGGATTTGAAGTGAAGCTCGGCCCAATCCGAGCCGGACGAGAGACTGCCCATACGCAACGACAAGTATATATGTTAGAATACGTACCTTATGGCACACGTTAAAGCGGGTGGCGCAAGCGCCCATCAACACCATCAACGACGCGGAAAGCGCCTCGGACTCAAAAAGTCTGACGCTCAAGTCGTCAAAAACGGCAACATCATCATTCGCCAAAAGGGTACGAAGTACAAGCCAGGCAAGAATGTTGGTTTGGGCCGAGATTACACCATCTATGCTTTGATTGATGGCGTTGTAAAGTTCTCAAAGCGACTTGGTCGCACTATTGTGAACGTTGAACAGAAATAAAACTCACACGTTTGTGTGATGCGCGGGCGGTTGGGTGCGAGCACTCAACCGCCCGCTTTCGTTTTACTTGGTTGTTGTTTCCAGACGGACTTCACCAGGTTTGAGCGTACCTAATTGATACTTTCCATGACTCACGCGCTTTAATTTCTGCACAGGATGATTCACGGCTTGCATCATTCGACGAATTTGATGGTGCCGACCTTCAGACAAAGTAATTTTGAGCATTTGCCCAGCTTCAAAATCATTCACAATTTGAACATCTGCTGGTTGGGTGTAGCCATCCTTCAGAGGAACGCCTGTGCGTAAACGGTGGAGCTCGCTGGCCGTAAGCAAGCCAGAAATCCAAACTTGATAGGTGCGGGGCACCTCAAACTTCGGGTGAGTCAATCGATATGCCAATTCGCCATCATTCGTGAGTAAAACGAGACCTTCAGACTCTTCATCCAAGCGACCGACCGGGTAGAGGCGAGTTTTTTTGTACTCTTCGGGTAGGTATTGAAGAACTGTCGGTTTTCCATCTGGATCATGCGTCGTGGACACAACACCAACAGGTTTATAGAGGCTCAAAACAAGCGTTTCTGACTGAGTTGGCAGTGCTCGACCTTTCACAGAAATCTTGTCTGTGGCTGGGTCGACGCGACGAGCCACGTTCTTTTCCACTGTTCCATTCACACTGACCTTGCCAGCAAGAATAAGTTCTTCGGCGGCGCGACGAGAAGCCACACCAGCATGGGCCAAAACCTTCGCCAATTTTTGAGATTTTTCGTTCGTGGACAGAGTGTCAGTGGACATGAAAGAAGTATAACAAACATCTGGTGAAAAGTATTTGTGAAAATAATAAATATGTGTTATAAATCACCTATGGCAGGCACTCCTCAAAACTCAACTCCGCAAATGATCCAAGAGCTTTCGGTTGATTTGATTCAACCGAATCCACATCAACCTCGCAAACATATTGATCCGGCCGAACTGGATGATCTTGTCCAGTCGATCAAGCAGCATGGTGTTTTAGAGCCTATCGTTCTGGCACATACGCCAGCAGGCTATCAGATTATTGCCGGGGAGCGACGCTGGCGCGCTTCCAAAAAAGCTGGTTTGGCAACTGTCCCAGCAGTGGTGAAGAAAACATCCCCTCGCGGCATGCTGGAAATGTCGATCATCGAAAATGTGCAGCGATCTGATCTGAATGCCATTGAGCGCGGCCATGCTTTGAATCGCTTAGTCGAGGAATTTGGTCTCTCGCACTCGCAAGTTGCTGAGCAGATCGGAAAATCACCAGCCTATGTCTCAAACTCCATCCGACTTTTGAATCTTCCTGATGCCCTAAAAGACGGCATTCTGAGCGGACTCATTTCGGAGGGTCACGCCCGAGCGCTGCAAGCAATTGCTGATCCTCGCAGCATGATTGAAGCCTACAAAATAATTCTCAAAGAGAATGGCTCTGTCCGCCGCGCGGAGGAACTCGCTCGTCGTTTCCGCGATCGAGATGGAGAAGAGCGAGTGCACCACAAACCAAAGATTGAGGTTTCAGCCGATATTGATCGTTGGGAAAATATGATCGCAGAAACTCTCGGAGAAAACAGTCAGGTGAATTTGCGCCGTTCCTACCGTCAAACCCAAATTGTCATCCGACTCAAGGGCTCTTTGCAAGACACACAGCCACAGTTGGATCAAATACTGGCGATTGCCAAGAAAAAGCAAAAATAAAGTATGGCTGAATCACAACATTGGAATGAAGATTTTTGGATTTCTGATGATGCTCAGCAAGCTGATCAATCACGCCAACTTTCTGATGTTCAAAAAATTCAAAAATTTGATTTTGATAAAACAGTCCCAGCAAAACCTTCGTCGGTCACTGTAAATTCGCGGCAGGCGCGAATACAGAGACTCGATGGAAAAAATCCTGAGCAACCCAAAACTGAACTCCAAGATTCAAGAGAAAACCTACGGATAACAGAAGAACTTTTTAAAAAATTTGCACAAATTCCAAATCAACTTATACCGAATGAAGTAAAAAATCGTTTTATACGAATGAGAGGTATCGATCAAGAAAATTCCGACCAAATCTGGAATCTTCTTGTCTATCCAACACCTGTTGGAGCTGGGGGCGTGAGTGAGGTGTTTGTGGCGTTCGACCAAGATTCGAAGAAAACCGTTGCCATAAAAGTGCCACGAAGAGAAGGGTACCTTCACGCAAAAAATGTAGTTGTTGAGAGTTTTGCTCAACCCACACTGAACATCAATCAGATTCCAACTGATGCCGAAAAAAGCAACTTCTCCCTGAATGCCAACCCCCGTGAGTGGGAGGCGCTGAAAGATGCAGAATCACCATTTCTTCCTGAAGTATATGGAACTTTTGTACGACAGCAAGCGGGCGAGCAGGAAGTAGTACTTGTAATGGAGTATTTATCGCCATTTGACTACATGTCTGGAAAAGAATATGCCACTGCAATGAAAGAGAAGCCAGATGAGTCCTTCAGCATGGTCGCTGAGAACATAATGTACTGGGTTTCTGGTTTGGAGTACGTGATTGACTGGAAAAAAATGGCAAATATTGATGTTTCTCCATCAAATATAATGTTTCCTCGAGATACATGGAAACACTCTGCAAAGCTCATTGACTTTGGGACACTGCACTCCAATAATTCACCATTATCAGTCGTAGGTATTACGAAACCTTTTTCTCCACCAGAAATTCTTGATTTGGCGAAACAATCAGACGAGAAATTAAATAGCTACTTTGAAAAAAATGGGTATGACACAGCTCTCGTTTACTCTTTGGCTGCGACCATTCTCCATATCTGGGATATTGGGTTTATCCTGCCAAATGAAGTCTGGTCAGGTGAAAACGAAGAACGACTCAAAAATGCCATTGCGGAATTCGCGAAAAAAGTAAATTCTGGCGAAAAAATCGTGAGTGAAAAAAATCTCATTCATTTTTTCGAGTTAGCACTCGATCCCGATCCAAGACTGAGAATTCAAAACCTCACCCACTTTCTCATTCTTTTTCAAAACTGTCATAAAGATGCACTTGAAGTCTCATACGATCCAGCGATTGACAGTGCGCTTAGCATTTATAACTTCCAACCTTTCTCATATAACTCCTAAGCAATTTATACGGTATAATGCTTACTGTTAACCTCTCTAGTTAACCATGGTGGCTGTAGCTCAGCTGGTTAGAGCGTCGGTTTGTGGTACCGAAGGTCGCGGGTTCGAGTCCCGTTAGCCACCCATTTTAAAATTCTTCTTTAAAGAAAATAATTATTAGTCAGGGAAAATTTCTCAACCCATGCACTGGATTATCGCCACTCTTCTCATGTTCTTCAGCTCGGTGGCGCTGTATTTATTCGTACGAAAAAGTAACGAGTTGAAAACACCCCAGCAGTTGAATAATTTGGCGATGTTTCTCGTGCCATTGGTGGTGTATGGACTCATGACACTGCACACTTCTGTGAGCTTTTCACTCACGCCGTTTCAGTTTACGCTGATTGTCATACAAGGCGTGTTCTTTAGCTATCTTGGAAACATGTTTTCGCTCAAGGGAATTGAGTACGCGCCAAACCCGGGATACAGCCTGATCTTGTCGAAAAGCTATGTCGTATTTACCGCCATAGCCTCAATTTTTCTTTTTTCGGCACCACTTACAGTGCAGTCGATTCTGGCGATTGGATTCATTATTGCGTTTTCGGCTGTAATTACCATCGACCGAAATAAAAACCGAGAAAACTCCAACCCACTCTGGCTTCCATACACTTTGGGAGCATTCTTTTGTTGGGGTTTTCTGGCACTGAGCTCGAAGTATTTACTTGATGCGGGTGTCCCAATCCTCACTCGACTTGTTCTCGCCATGGCAGTGACCACGATTCTTATTATGGCGGAAATACTGTACAAAAAAGTGCAATGGAAACATCTCTCACGACCACAACTCCAAACACTATTCTGGATCGGTATTCTGGGAGCAAGTTTCAATTATTACATGCAAGCGGCGTTTCATATTGCGCCAAACGTTGGGTTTGTAAATGCCGCAAATGCTGGCTCTATTTCTCTGCTCACAGTGTTATCTGCAATTTTCTTCAAAGATGAGCTGACACTCAAAAAAATGATTGGCATACTTGGTGTAACAGTTGGCCTCATGCTATTGTTTCTGTAGGCAAGAAATATGAAAGAATTCCCCCAAACATCTCGCGACACTTGGTTCGACAGAGTTCAAAAACGCCTTGGACTAAAGCCCTCTGGAAATCTCTTTACCTCGAATGAAGTCGCTGTTCGAAGAAACAGCAGCGATATCGGTGAAAAATATATTGATGAACCATATTTACGCGGTCTAGAATTTTATAGAAATGACTACATCGACTTAATAAAAAATCGACCAAATCTCATCGATTCTCGAGTGTCTTTGTCAGACAAAAATCGGATTGTTGTTCCTCCAATCAAAAATGCGCATGACTGGCTCCTCCTCGCAACATCACTTCCTGGAAACTTCCAATCTGCGGGAGAAACTCGAAGATTGAATGGAATATTTGTTGTGTCAGATACCGGCGAAGCAAATAACCGACTCGGTGATGTTGTGATCTCTCTTGATGAACCACAAAAGTCAAACAACTACTGGAACCAAGGAAAAGTAAAGCATGCATTCCTAGTAGAAAAGAATGATGGTGTTCGGCCGGCTCTCTACGCTGGAGAAATATCGCTAGAATTTTCACTCAAGAAAAATGGTCAGTTCGTAATAAAAATCACCAATCTCAACAACAATTCTGGTGGCTTTCAAACCCGAGCCTATCTAGAAAAAAACAATGCGCTCTTAAAAAAACTCAAAGAAACATTCCAAGATAATCCTGGTGCTAATCAATCTTTTGAGACTTCTGTTCAAGTAACGCCAAGGGCTCAATTAAGATTCCTCTTGTCGAATGGGCGAAGTAAGTAGATATGAAAAAAATCAATCAAATTCTCAGTATTGCAGAGTAAATTTTCTTACGAAAAGCCGCTCAAGCAGAACAAACTTGCTCCATCTCTTCGTTCTCCTCCTGATATGGGATATACTTGTTTCATGCTGCCTTTTCGCCAAACACTCCTTAAGATTTTTCCAATACTTTCCCTGTTTCTGTGGTTGGTGGTTGGAATCATCCTCCTCCCAGAAAGTGGGGCCGAAATGTTCAATCCGTGGTCTGAACAACGAATTTCTGAAATGGGGTATAAATATTCACAGAGTCAGTACGTGGTTGGTGAAGCTGGAGAAAAGATTTCAGATAGTGATCTCTATGAATACGCCGGACGCGCGTATGTGCAAGGAGACGACCCAACAACGATCAACTTTGAACATCCGCCACTTGGGAAATACTTTCTTGGTCTGTCGTGGATGCTCTTTGGGAATCCATACACACTGAATATTGCTTTTTTCTTAGTTTCGTTGGGTTCGATTTGGGTTTTAGGAAAGAACTTTGCTCTGTCATCATGGATTCTCTTTATTGGTCAAGGGCTCTTTACCTTAACAGTGGGGAGTATTGGATTGGCCTCAGGACTCTTGGATATTCAACTCATTGCCTGGACTGGGCTGTTCTTTTCACTCCTGTTTTGGCAGAGAGAAATTTGGCACAAGTACACACTGATTGGAGTCGTTCTCGGAGCGATCGTGGCGACAAAATATCCAATTCCCAATATTCTTCCCTACGCCTTTGTACTTTTCCTGTGGAGTGTATACAACCGAAAACTTCCATATCTTTTCTTGAGTGGTGTAAGTGCCGGAGTCGTCTACCTTGCCAGCTATGCAATGTTCTTCCAAGATGGAAAAACCTTGCTTGATCTCCTTGCCTTCGAAAAATATCGCTTCCGTTGGTGGACAGGAGAGCGACCTACGCGAGCAGCCCTTATTTGGCAACTGCTCTTTCTTGGCAAGTTCGAGGCCTGGTGGCAACCAGGAGAGTGGCATTCTGACCAGAGTTGGAATATTTCGCTCCCCACTTTTTTTGTAGCCAGTAGCGCAGCCTTGCTCCTAAGTGTAAAAGAAGTCTGGAAGAAAAGAAAACTCTCTAACGAATTCTTACAGATTTTTGCACTGGGGATTTTCTCACTCAGCTTTATGGCACTTTACACAGTTGGCTCCGCCAATGCAGCCAGGTATCTGTTTGTATTATATCCACTGTGGTTTGTGCTCGCCGCTTACGGGATGAGCAAGATTACTCAAACAAAAATGTTCAAGAGAAACTAAAGATCCGAAAAAATAATTCTCAAAAACATGGAATAAGTGGAAATGAAAACTCAAATTCAATCTCTACAACAAGAATTCATTCAAGAATGTACTGTTTTTGGTGCTTGGTTGCAAAAGAATGCGCATGTAGTTTTGGCACTGTATATCACAGCTTTCTTGAGTAAATTTTTCTATTGGTCTACCCATCGATCTTTTACCCAAGACCAAGTTCGTGATTACTTGTACATTCAAAACTTGATTGAATCTCAAAATTTTTTTATTCCACTCGGCCCAGCAGCAGCAAGTTACAGCAACTTCAGTACGCCACCGCTGTACTACTACTTTCAATTATTTGCACAGTGGATAGGACAAGGGTGGCTGTATAGTATAGATATTTTTGTAATCTTGACGGAAGCCGCCACTCCGATTTTACTCTTTTGGCTGCTCCAAAAGATTTGGCAATCATTCGAAAATTCAAAAGAAATAGGCCCGCTCAACCCACCGTTTTTGTTCACACTGTTGTACATTTTTTCGCCGTTTGTGATCGTTTTTTCCACCGCTGGATGGAATCCAAACCTCGTTCCATTCTGGAGTCTTGTCCTCATTATTGCTGGACTGAGGTATATTATTTCCAGAAAAAATCTGAGCCTTGTTGTTGCCATGATTGCCGGAGTTGTATTACTGAATCTCCATTTTCAAGCATTTGTGTTTGCTCCGTTTTTTCTCTTCATTGCTGTTATAGCAATCGCTCGGTTGAAACAAACATGGTCATACATATTGATTGGAATTGGGGCAGTGCTAGCACTCATGGCACCATACTTATGGTTCGAAATTACCAATAATTGGCAAAATACTACAAACACACTTGTTTTCTTACAAGGATCACCAGACGCACCAATTTTCGAACGACTGCGAGTACCAAGATTTGTACTGTTCTTTTTTTCTGGCTTTTATACTCGCTTTTTTAGTGGCGAAACAATACTTGGGAACTGGACCCGTCTGTATGAATTCCCAGAAATAACCGTACCCATGATCGCTGCCAGCGGTGCTTTCTGGGGAGTTTTGAGTGCTGCTGCTATTTCGAGCATGCAAACACTTTCTTGGAGCTCACTCCACTTCTTTCAAAAGAAGCTACAAAAATCTTGGCCTCTAGCAGTTGGGATCTTATTTACCAGTATGGTAATTACTCTGCGAATGTATAAAGGAGATAAACCAGATTACTACTTACTTACATTCAGTGCTTTTGGAGTCATCCTTTTGCTCTTGGCACTCCAGATTCTCAAAAAGAGTTGGCGATCATATGCCACCTATTGTGTCTTCATGATTATTTTGTCTGCAGAATTTTTTACCCTTATACAAATACCTCAAAGAAATCAGTTTGCTGATTTCTCAGTAACAACCGAGAAGATTCGCAATCTCCCCTCACAAAACGTTTCAATCATTCCAATGAATCAAGAACTTATAGTTCCGCTGACATATTTTTTTGATCGAGATCAACTTGATGAAAAACCCAACACTTCAGCTGACTTCGTTGTCTTCCTGTGTCCGAATCAAGAAAATTGTATTCACTTTATCCCCAATTCGAGTAGTACAAACAATATGGCAAAATACGACTTAATAACTCCAGTAAATTATAGTTTTTCTCTCCCAGAAAACTCAAAAGTTGACTGGAATTTTTTCACACAAAAAACTGATTCTCTGCAAATGAAAATTATCGACTTGCGAATGGAAGAGTGATCTCCAGCTTCACTTGATCAAGATTGATCATTCAATTTCAACTAAATTCGAGCAAAAGCCATAAAGTAGAGAAGAAGGCTTCCAATCAACGTGACAAAGATTCCAGTTACAAAGTTTCTTTTTTCTTGGGTTGGTGAAAGACCTTCCACTCTCAGTACGTAATGAATAACAAAGAAAGAAAAAACAAAAAGAATACAATACAAAGGCAAAAAAACAGAAAGATCAAGAATCTTGACGAGACTCGACCCTCGACCGTCATCCAAGAATAAAAAGGGCAAACGAACAAGTGGAAGAGCAAGATTGCTACTTTCGAGCGCAACTCCGTTCCAGGAATAAAACAACCCACGATTAACAATGAACCAATCGCCATTGAGAGCGGAAATACTCTCGATGCGTCGCTCATTATTAAAAAGTCCCAAAAAAATCATGGCAAACAGAGCAGAAGAGGCGGAAAATACAAATGTTAACGGGTTCACTTTACTGGAAATTTCTTGCATATCAACACTAGTTTCGCTGAAATACATGTCAGTGTCAATAAAAATATGAATACAAAAAAATGGAGCGGAAGACGGGGTTCGAACCCGCGACCTTCTCCTTGGCAAGGAGACGCTCTACCACTGAGCTACTTCCGCAATTCTTCTTCGGAATCTAATCAGGAAAAGGGTTTCACCCTCCCTCTGGGTTTCACGCTGTGGGTGAAACCCTTTCGATTCCATCTGTGCCAGGCCGAGGACTCGAACCTCGATCCCATGTTCTTCAGACACGTGCCGTGACCATCTTGGCTAGCCTGGCGCTATTTGTTCATGAGAAAACAGCAGTTTCCTCTCTCTATAGTATACCATTCACATGAGGTGTGAAGGATATTCTAGTGGCCGCTGAGGGACTCGAACCCCCGACCTGCCGGATGTAAG
Source organism: uncultured Pseudomonadales bacterium (assembly GCA_964519905.1). Lineage (GTDB taxonomy): Bacteria > Patescibacteriota > Microgenomatia > UBA1400 > UBA1396 > CAZFLN01. The sequence continues at coordinate 33,634 of CAZFLN010000009.1, forward strand.
CCGGACGCTCTACCAACTGAGCTAAGCGGCCAATTGTTGGTACTTTTGTGATCTAAAAATCACACTGTGCCGAGAAGAGGACTTGAACCTCCACGGGATAATCCCACACGCCCCTCAAGCGTGCGCGTCTACCATTCCGCCACCTCGGCAATATATTCAGTTGTTCACTGTGTCATTATAATGCACTCTTGCATTTTTTGAGCAGTAACTTCGATTCAAAGCTCCTGATCAAACAAGCAAGAGTGCCGAAGAGAGGACTTGAACCTCCATGAGAGTAATCTCACACGCTCCTGAAGCGTGCGCGTCTACCATTCCGCCACTTCGGCGCAGATTTACACAGAAGGGTAGTATAGCACAGGCAACCCGGACAGAATCGAATCAGGTTTAAAAACCTCAACAAGCATCTTATAAAAAAAGTGATCAATACTGCAGAAATAGAATGAAATATCACAGAAAAAATAACACTTGCAAGCACTGCAAAAAATAGTTTACTATGGTTCTATGTTTAGTTCTGCTCTTTCATTCATAAAAAATATTAACTCATTCTTTTCTCCAAAAAAGAATGTGCGAGCAGCAACCTTTGGTTTAATAGCAACGCTGCTTTTGGGCTCTATGGTAAGTTATTTCTTGCCAAAGGTTCAGGCTTGGTTTTACCTCTATCCTCACCAGCAACTCGAACTAAACGTTGCGCGTCAATGTCTAAACAATCCAACACTTCATTCGTTTGCATACGTTGAAAGTGAAAATTTTCCAGACGATATCAATGATTTTGATGTAGAAGTACGAATTGGAGATCAGTGGCGTACCATGACATTTGACTCTCTTGCTACGAGTGCAGCCAAGTATGTTTATGAGCTTGACTGTGATGACTCAGAAATAACGAGTGGAGAACCACTGGAAACGCAAATTCGTGTCTCGAACGGAGAAGACACTGAAACAACAACGACGACACTTTTCTCTGTTAACACAAATCTTCCAATACTTGAGGTCAATTTCGACGAAGATTACTACTCAGCAGAAAAGGGCGTGATTTTCTGGGAAAATCCTGGCGCACCATTTACCATTAACGGAACCGCAACCATACACTCCAGTGGAAACACTGTAGTTTTTGGAGATGATCACAACTCAGAACCATTCTTTGAAATAAATGGCTTGGGGAACCCTTCATTTAACAGCTCTTCAGAAGTACTGTCAGGTGCTGGAACGAATCAGATCTCCTTTAGCATTTCCTTTACCCCTGGATCTTATGCCTCAGGCATCACAATGAATTTTAGAGATGCCAGTGGAACAAATCGTATTCCATATACATACATACTCGGTCTTGGGCGCACGGATGACACCTACGAGCAGGCAACTTTTATTCTTGATCCCTTTGCAGGGAATGTAACGGGTCGATTGCTAGTCATCGAGTCCTCAGAAGACGATGTTCAAGGAATATTCACAAACTCATTCGGAGATCCAATTTATGACCTCCCTACGTTTACCATTACAGATTTCAATCGCTCTGACGAATATTATCAATATATTCTCAACCCAGAGATTCTCTCTGGCGAACTTGAGATTGACTCGTCAATGGCTTTCTCACTCACTGATGCACTGAATGATTTGAACCTTCGCAACGGAATCTATGTACTCTCAGTCGAAACTTCTAGTAACAAAGTAGCTTACTACCTGCTTGATGTACGAAAGACCGATGGTGGGAGTGGTGGCGAGACCATTTCTGACTCAATTGAAATTGAGGATGGACTAATTCAAGGCAATGTTTGGGAAGAATGCGATCAATATGGAGATGTGTTACTCATACACAGAGTAAGAGATTACGAAGATGGAGATATTCCTGGATACAAAAGTTGGTATAGCATTGACAATGGAAGCTGGGTTGAAGTTTCTCAAACCGGAGTAGATGGCGATTGGGCGCAATTTGAGCACAACGTGTATTGTGACGCATTCTTTGAGGATGAAAATGAGCATACATATCAACTCAGAGCCGAAACAAGTACCGGTTTCAAGTACTCAGATATTGTTAACTTCTCCGCAAATGCTCCAGAAGATACTGGGGCGAGTCCAGAAATATTTATCTCTAATACTTTCTATAATGATGAGTATTTAGTAAATAATTATGGAGGAGTAAATGGGTCAACATCAGTGAACGACTCTACGATTAGCGAAATAGCTTACAAGATTAATGGACCAGAGGGAGACTGGCACGAACTTTCTCCAACTGATGGAGCATTTGACGAAGATGAAGAAGAATTTAACATATCGCTTTGGGAACCAAGTGGAACCCACAACATTGAGATTCGTGTTCGAAGCGCAAATGGAAATGAAACAATTGAATCATATACTATCGCAATTGATAGAGTAGGGCCGAATTGTGGCACGACTTGGTTTAACCAGTCCAGTCCTAATTTCAATACAGTATTTGAGTATCCTGGCATTGAGTGTTCCGATAACTTCGGAATCGTCGACGCTCGGTTACTCGTAGGTCACAATTATGAGACAATTGCTGAGGACACACCCACCCCAGTGTCTGGCAACTACGGAGATCAGAACCTCACATTCGATCTCACTGCCAGTATTCCAATCAATGAAAATGATTATGACGGGGCTATCTTTGTTTCACTACTGCTTTTTGACCGACACGGAAACGTGAAAACCTATCAGGATCCGATCGTCGTCGATTATCGCGACCAAACACCGCCGGTTTTGGATATTAATTTAGTCAAACCCGATCCGGTGTCAGATCTCACTCCAACCATTACTGGAACTTGCACCGACAATCACTATCGTGAAACCAATAGTAATATTGCTGCCATCCGGGTGAATGTCAACGGAGACGGTTGGGAAGATGTCCCAGCACTCGACGGAAACTATGACTCAAAGTCGGAAAAATTCAGTTATCCAATTCCAACGCTCAGCGTAGGAGATCACACCGTAAATGTACAGTGTGAGGATGCTGCTGGGAACATACAAACCACCAGTGGTCCAGACACACTCCACTTCGCGGTGAAGGAGCCAGATCCAAATGCCGATCCAACTCTCGAGAACTTTACTGAAAACTTCTTCTCACTCGATTTCAACAACCGAGCTGAAACAGATCTTATTTGGGGAAACGGTCAACTTCGACTGAGAGAAGATATCACGGCGAATCGAACTGCTCTCGATACCGAAAACTTCCGAGATCGCTACGATCTTGAAGGTGACTGGATTTGGTACCAATTCTATCCAAGTATTCAAGAAAATAAGTTCTGGTACGTCAAAGGAGGTGCATATCTCTTTGATACAAATTCAAACACGAGTGCACAGTTCAACATCAATGATTTCGGAGTATCAATTGGGAACTCTATCCGAAGTATTCAAGAATTTGAGTATAACGATACGCACTGGATCTTTATAGCTGACTCACACGAATCAAAAGTTGTAGCGCTCAACATGGATACGGGAGTCGGATATGAATACAGCACTCCAGGGGCGCCAACCTTCTTGAACTTAGACCTCGATCGCGGTCGATTTGGAATGTATGTTTTCCTAGAAAACTCTGGTGGCGGAGAAATGGACTTAGCCTACTGGCAACTCAGCGAAAATGAAAATCCATTCACTGACAGTACGCTTACTCGTCATCCACGCTCTGCAGACTGGTACATGGATTACACCGCCCTGGGGATGTGGAAAGAGCCAGCTGAGGAGAATGTTTCCTACGTCTCTCTTCGCGACAGTGGACTCTATCGATTCGATGACAATAACACACCACTGAATTTTGCTGACGACACCGTGGAAAGAATTCGAGACGTAAGCAATGGAACTGTGTACACGCTCACTTTCGATCCAGATGGCAATATGATTTACGGAACCAGTGGACTGCATGAGGGCGAAATTTATGTCATCAAGGACGACA
>CAZFLN010000009.1:37538-44821 GCA_964519905.1 uncultured Pseudomonadales bacterium
GATGACACACATGTTCGAATTGCCAATCGGCAGCAACTCGGGTATAAGCACATTCGTAGCCTCGATTACATTGAGGGAGTAAACGGAGTAGGTGACCAACTTTTGGTCGGCATGGATCAAGGAAATCCTGTGTACTTCAACTTCAATAGTACCTACGATAATCTCTATGATGACACCTTCATAGAGCTTGATACCAACCACGGTATTCGACCTTCAGCTACAGCAGTTTTGCTGAATGATTACAACTCTTTCTATATCAATATTGACCGGCAAGGATTCTTCCGGGTTGATCTCGACCGAGGGTGGGTAGATTCTGGAATTGCAGTGGCTCTCCCACCTCGACCGGCAGACTCTGTTGCGATTAACAATTTTGTGGCAGAGGTGGAAATGTCAAGTCCAATTGCTGCTGGCGTTCCAAATGAACTTGCTGCACGAAATTTCGCTTTCGCGCCACAAGTTCAGGCACAAGGAGGTCCATTCGTTACGTACGAAATCTCAATTGATGATGGGATTACCTGGCAAGAAATTCAACTTGGTGAGTTACAACAACTCATTGACGAAGACTATCGCCTCCAGTTCCGCATTACCATGATGCCTGATGGGAACTCAACTCCCGTGATTAAAACATACTCTCTTGAGTACGGGGGATATCCAGATGTCGGACTCATCAACAACTTGACTGACTTTGAAGTAACGGTCACTCCAAACACGTTCCAAACTGGAAATAACTTCACAATCACAGTGAGAGCTCTTGATACTCTCGGGCTTGGTGTGGTGAATTACAATGCACCAATTGACTTAGCACTCCGTAATACGGCGAGCGAGAATCACACCAGTTCCCTCAGTTTGGGTCAAATGACGCTCGTGAATGGCGTCGCGCAAACCACAAGTGCGTTCATCACTCGCGCAGACACGTATACATTGTCTGTCTCGAATAGCGATGCGACTGGAGAATCTGGTCAATTTGTTGTTACACCGACAACAACTGGTGGCGGCGGCGATCCAGATCCAGGAGAATCTGGTGGGAGTGGAGAAAGTGGATCAGGTTCAAACTCAAATTCAGGATCTTCCTCTCACTCCGATGATAGTAATAATCCGAAGCTTTCATTCAGCTCCGATGATTACCAAGTCTGCAGTGGTCAACCATTCACTCTTAAGTGGAACTCGGTCCACATGACTTCGGCCACACTCAATGGAGAAGGAATTGGGACTGATGGAACAAAAACTCTGTCTATCAACCAAACTACAGAATTTTCACTGTATGCAAATGGACCAAAAGGATCCTTAACCAGTAAACTTTCTGTAACCGTTGATTCAAACCCAGAAACCTGTGCCTACTCGAGTCCAATCTTCAGCCCGGTGATTACAACTGATGAGTTTGGCAATGTAATAGCTACCTACAACATGCCAGGTCTTTTGACCGATCAAGATCAATCAGAGACCGGTCCTGGATCAGCCGCTGAAGATTCTCAAACAGATCAAAAAGCTGGAAGCGGTCCATCCTTGAGAGCCGTGGACAGTATGGTAAAGATTGAGGGTGAGAGAGTCACACTTTGGTGGGAAACAGAAGAGGGGGCAGCAGTAACAATCAGCACTCTCGGTGGCCAAAGCGGGCACTCAGGAAGTTTCCAATTTATCGCTCGGGAGTCACAAACAATTGTGATTACGGCATATAAAGATGGAAAGACAACAACTCAAACCGTGGAGTTGACAGTCAAGAAGCTTCCAGGCAATCTTGGGGCAGTTATTCCAGCAGCGCTTCTGCCTATCCTTGCTGCTGGAATTCGATACGCACCATTGAGTTGGTTGTTACTCCTTGGAGTAATCAAACTTCTCGGATTCTTCAAACGCAAGCCTGATGAAGACGAAGTCGAGCTCTCTTGGAGCAGTTGGCTCATCAAGCAATTCCAAGTCTTCTTGTGGGTAATTTCCCCGCTGGTGCTGCTCCTCAGCCTATTTGCAGCCAGTGTTCTTGGAGGCGCTTGGATGATCGGTATCGCAGTTCTGTGTGTACTCATTACACTGCGACACTTAGTAATCTGGGTACGAAGCGAATAGTATTAACATACTGAATACTCAATGAAGGTGGGAGACTTTCTCCCACCTTCATTTTTTGTAAAAAAACAGTTTAAAAATACTGAATACGATCTTTGCCTGGAATGATTCTTTTTACATGATTTATCAATAAGTTCAGGTGATTGATTCCTCGTGCACAATACTGCTACAGTGAGATGTATGAAATTCTTCTCGTTCAAGAAAAATCTTTCCAACCTTACACTTTCTATTCAAGGAAAAGCCAATTATTTCATTGCAAGTTTTGTTGCTGTAGCACTCCTTGCTTTTTCTTTAGGTGCTTACTTTATTCCTGCTGCAAAAGCCGCCCCAGAAATATCTATGGGTGGAATCAACTTCGACGGCTCTATTCGTGGCTACTGTACTGCACCACAACCCATCCAAGTTTCTGTGTATGCAACAGATTGGGATGAGCAACATCAACCCGGAGCAGTTCTGGAAGCTCGCTACAGAATAGATGAAGGCGGGTGGGAGAACATCACTCGAGACGATTGGGATCCTGAAAACGCCCAAGCATCCTTTTCCTTTGATTTTGACTGTACGCCCTATTTCGAAGACGGTCTCTATCATACATTCGAACTGGAAGTAAATAACCCATACAGCGTCACTACTACTTATGGCCCAACGCAGTTTCGGGCTTGGGACATAGATGTGTATGAAGCCTCGGTAGACTCGGGAACTGTTACGCTCACCTCGACAACATCTGCAGAACTTCAAGGATCAAAAATTTTATGGCCAGATGAAACACAAAATCTTGACATTAATTACTTCTACGGAAGAATGTTGCCAGGGTATAATCAGTTCAAAACATCAAGTGGCACTCCTGCACCTGGAGCCCTCCAATACAGCATGAATGGAGGATCATTTACAGATCTTTCTTCCGATGCATACTTCTCTGGACCAAACTTTAGTAATATTTACGCAGAGTTCTCTCTTCCTGGAAACACGCTCGCTCCAGGTGAACATACAATAACATTCAGATTCACAAAAAGTGACGACACGACTATTGATCTTGACTTTCCAGCCCTCGTTGGAGAGGAGTATCAACCAGCCCCAACAACTATTACCGTTGATCAGAATGTGGGTGGAACAATAACGCTCAATGGAGCAAATAAAGACCTCACAGGAACTATCCTTTCCCCAGATATCCCATTATCGTCTGGCTTCATTTCTATTGACTCGACACATTATTACGATTTAGTTGGAATCGAAAACCAGAATACCTATAATTTTAATATTGAAGATCTTGCAGCCACATACGAACTATCTGAAGGTGACTATAATATGGTCATTTCGGTTCAGACAACACACTGGACCTATGCAGAAGAATACTACACGCTCACCATCGAAGGAGGACTCACTCCTCCAGAAGATCCTGGCATCAAGATTGATCAGGATATACATGGAAACGACGAACTGTATACAGGAACTACTCCGATCATTTCTGGTCGAGCAGTTGGAACTGCATCTATTGTTTCGTCTATAACATATTCATTGGACGGTGGTTCACATGTCCCAGTCACACTTGAAGATGGAAACTACAATAGTATTGTTGAACAATTTAGCATTCCATTGAGCTCTCATACTCCAGAAGGAGAGCACACTCTCGAAATCCGAATGCAAGAACAAAATGGCACCACAGCCACACGAAACTTTACACTTTTCTTGGATTACAGTACTCCAAATTGTGGAACGACCTGGTACAACCAACAAAGTCCTGCCTACACTCGGACGTTCAACTACAGCGGCATCACCTGTACCGATGCAGAGCAAGTCGAATCTGTAACTTGGAGAATTTACCACGCACTGGATGGTGTCATTGCCACCGGAGATGTTACAGACGTAACAGCAGGTGCTTTTGGATCCAGTAGTGTCAGCTTTGATTTCACCGCTGAAATTCCCGCTGGACCTCCAAACTACGATGGATACATTAGTGTTGATATTTTCGTGAAGGATAGAGCTGGAAATGAACAAATCTACTACGATCCAATCGTGGTTGATTATGAAGACCAAACTCCGCCTACTCTGAGCATTCAGTTGGTAAAGCCAGATCCGTTGCACGATATAACACCTACTATTTCTGGAACCTGTTCTGATCGTGCGTATCGAGAGACAAACACGCCTATTCAGTCAATAGAACTCCAGTTAAATGGTGGAAGCTGGGACTCTGTTACTCCTTTAGATGGCGCTTTTGACAGCACTGTTGAAAAATTTGCCTACACACTGCCAAATCTCAGTCCTGGGGACTATGAAGTTGCTGTTCGCTGCACAGATGGAGCCGGAAATACTACCACCACTTCTGGAAGTGACAATATTACGTTCAGTGTTCAAACACTCGACCCAGATGCGGAACCGGTACTCGTCGATAACTTTACGGAAGACTTCTATAGCAGAGATTTCCAAGACGTCGCTGATACGACACTGATTTGGGGAAATGGGAAACTTCGTTTGAAGGAGGACATTACCATCACTCGAGATCCTATTGTTACCTCAGGGTACCGTGACAGATACGAAACTATATCTGATACCAGAAACTATGGAATCTTTCCAAGTTTAGATTCAGGGTTTGCTTGGTATGCCAATCGAAACGGTCTTTTCCGCCTCGATATGTCCAGCGGAACCAGCACACCGGTAAGTTTTTCTGGAGTGAGTGGTTTAGGGGGCGCTGCTACCCACATGCAAGAGGTTGAGTATGACGGAAAGCGTTGGCTCTTCGTCTCTAATTCTCTGGGTCTCTCTGTCGTGAATATCACTGACGGAGTTGGCTACCAGAGTAGCTCGCTTGGAGAAATTAACCACTTTGCCGTTGACGTTCAAAGAGGAAGAATGGGCGTATATGCTCTCGTAGAGAATTATACTGCGCCAGAGAGCCGATTGAAGTACTGGGCATTACGTCCAGATCTCGGTGATGTCTTTGATTCGAGCGAAATAAGAGACTTCAACCAAAACTATGCTGGGATGACTGGTCATGACATTATCCGGGTCTTTGCTTCTCCAGATGGTCAAAGATTCTATGTCTCTATTTACGAGTCAGGTCTGTATCTCTTTGATGATAACAACACGCCTCTTACTCTAGGAGACGACCAAGCGGGTCGCATCACTGATGCATCTCGTCCATCACATGATCTCAGTGTCATCTTCGCAGTGACATTCGATCCAGCAGGAAACCTCATCTTTGGATCTTCTGGTCCAAAAACTGGGGAACTCTTCGTCCAGCTCGATGACAATGGCACCCCATTCAACAGTGCAGATGACAACATCGTGCGCATTGCGACAGATCAAGACTTGGGGTACAGAAACATTTACAAGTTGATGTATATTCCAGGTTTGAACGACATTGGTGACCAAATCTTTGTTCAGTCGGAAGATGATAACCCCGTGTACATTAACTTCAACAATACATATGAAGATCCATATGACGACACGTTTATTGAGTTGCCAATCGACGGAAATATTCGTCCGTCAGCGATTAAAATTGAGCTAGCAGATTACAACACTCTCTATGCCAACATTGATCGTCAGGGACTCTTCCGCATTAACTTGCAACGTGGTTGGGAAGCGAGCGGACATGCTGTTGCGCTCCCACCTCGACCGGCCGAAGCAGTTGTTATCAACAACTTCGTAGCAGAAGCAAGTACAACAGATCCAATTGCTTTCTTGCCAGCAGATGGAAGCGCACAGTACATGCGTCAATTCATTGCTCCAGTTCATGCGCAGGGAAGTCACAACATCGTGTACGAAATCTCTCTGGATGACGGAGCAACCTGGGAAGTTGTGAGTCTGGGAGAGCTTCAGCAAATTGCAGAAGAAGATTACCGTCTACAGTTCCGTATTTCTATGACACCAGAAGGAAGTGCCAGTCCAGTGGTTACCACGTACTCACTCCAATACGGTGGCTACCCAGATCCAAACCAGATCAATAGTGTTACGGATTTTGCAGTCACTGCGAATCCTGCCAGTGTGAGAGTTGGACAAAACTTTACCTTTGGCATGGAAGCTGTTGATGTGTTAGATCTGCGAGTACTGAACTATAACGGAAACGTTTCCTTACAGCTGCTTGACTCGGACAGTGTCGATCAAACTTCTGCACTCAGCGTCAATTCTCTGAGTTTGGTGAACGGTCATGTTCAGGTCGGGAACTTGTTCATCACTCGTCCAGGCACATACAGAATTGTGGCCTCGAACGGTGATGGAAGTGTGCAGTCCAACAGTTTCGTCATAACTCCGGAAGACGTTACTCCGCCGACTCCAACTCCAAACCCTGGTGGTTCTGGGTCAAGCGGATCTGGATCGAGTTCAAGTAGCACGCACGACGATAGTCAGGATCCAAAGCTTTCCTTCTCGTCAAGTGCATACAGAGTCTGTGCCAACACACCATTTACACTCCGCTGGAGTAGTAACCAAATGACCTCTGCCACATTAAATGGCGAAGGAATTGGGACAGAAGGTTCTCGAGAAAAAACCATTCAGAGTACAACAACATTTGAGCTCAAAACGAATGGTCCAAAAGGTTCTCTGACCAGTACCCTCACGGTCGTAGTCGATCCAAACGCTGGAGACTGTTCTCAGCCACAATCACTGAGAATCTTCACTCCGGTTTTGGCAGTAGACGAAGACGGGAATATTGTTGAGGTCTACAACACGCCAGGTCTTCCACAACAAGACGGGTCTGAAGGATCTGGAACAGAACAAGATGGTGAATCAGGATCTAATGGAAAAAATCCAAAACTCAGTGTTGGTGGTCCTCAGGTCGTGATCGAAGGTGAAAAAGTGAAAATCTGGTGGGAAGCTGATCCTGGCACTGGTGTGACAGTGAGCACGCTCGGTGGCGAAAGTTCCAGTATTGGGAGCTTCGAGTTCATCGCTCGTGAGTCGCAGACCGTAGTGATCACCGCACACAAAGATGGACAGACCACCACGCAAACCGTCGAAATCGTTGTAAAGAAACTGCCAGCCGGACTCGGAAACATCATTCCAGCCAGCATGCTGCCAATCCTAGCAGCTGGTATGCGCTATGCCGCGATCAGTTGGTTGCTCTTACTCGGGATCATTAAGCTCTTCGCTTTCTTCAAGCGCAAGCCAGACGAAGACGAAGTAGAAATTTCCTGGCCAAGCTGGATCGTGAAGCAGTTCCAGATCTTCCTCTGGGTCGTCTCTCCACTCATCTTGCTGCTGAGTTTACTTGCAGCCAGTGTTCTCGGAGGCGCTTG
>CAZFLN010000010.1:0-8103 GCA_964519905.1 uncultured Pseudomonadales bacterium
GATCCCAATAAAAGCGGGGAAACAAACGTGTAATCACTGGTAATCATCTCAATGCCACGCAGGAATCGACCTCGATCAACCTCTTCATTCAGTGGCTCCAAATTCTGATCCATCAGTGTAAACCAGCCAGCAAAAGTGCGTTGATAGGCATGACGATTCACATCAGCCGCTGCCTGCTGCCAAGCATCAGCGGAAAGCACACTCTGTAGAGCAACAAGTTGCTCAGTCACTAATTGTTGCAACCAAATTCCAGAAACTTCAGTGTATGTCCGAGCGTAATGCTGCCTACTTTCCTCAGCTAAAGTGGCATAGTTGGGCTGAGTTTTGAGCCATTCATCCAGCTGAACATGATATGCAGGCTCGTCATTTCGAAGTTCGTCGCGATCTGCCACGTCGTCGGCCATAAGAAGTCTCTTGTGCAAAAATTCAACCAAAAGAAGAGCTGGCGTAAACTGTGGATCTGCCAAAACCTGTTCTAATGGACGATCTTGAGCAGCAGCCGCTCCCACCAAAACAAGAGCAGGACGAATTCCTTTGCCAGCACGGAGACAATAACATTTTAGCCAGTCTAGCGCGCGAGCTGACCAAACATCATCCGCCGCCGCCTGAGACTGAACAATCGAAAAATATCGTTCAGTTTCCTGTCGAACTTGGGTACCAACGGTAGAAAGAAATTGTTTGGATGAATCGTCCATGACGTTAGGCTACCGTAAACTCAATCGGAGCGCCAGCACGAGGTTGTCCGAAGAGCTCAAAGGCTGAGCCGCCACGCAAGAAAATCTCCATGAATGGATCTTGGTGACCAGAACTGCCCACTGAGAATGCCAACTCACCCGTGTTCACGGAGAAACTGCCACCGGTTACCAGAGCGGTACGCTTAATGCCATTGATTTCGATAAGAACTTTCTGTCCTTCAGCGAATCCTCGCTGAGACAAACGGACGGAGGTCTTTAAGTTTCCAAAACCGTCTACCCAGATGACTCTGTTTTCAACAGGAGCTTGCAACAAAGTAGGATCGACGCTCTCTCGCAAACGAGCCTCATGTTTTCCGTGCAGGATGTCAGAAACTGCCTTCGGGAAGAAATCTCGTGAACGGAACTGTGAACCTTCGTTCTCAACTTCGATCACACGGAGATCAACGATACGATCCTTTACCCAGGACAAAGAGTAACCAGAATTTACTGCCACAACTTCCACACCATTGTCGAGCTTGGCATACACCAGCTTTTCACCAGCGTTGTTGACCATAGCGGTAGAAACCTCTTTTCGAGGAGCGGTGTTCACATAGAGCACCATTCCTTCTGGATGCTCACCAAAGGCAAATTGAGACAGAAGAAAACCGGTAGAAACGGTGTCAAAAGAAGGAACAGAAGTGGCAATAATATTCAAATCGATATCAGCATTTTGAGCGTAGAGACGCTGTAAAATCTCACCAAATTCTTGGGAAGATGCTTGATAATCACAGATTACGTGGAGTAATTTCTTCATAAGGGGTAAGTATATCACCTTCCCGTCGAATTTTTCCACCTATTGCCCTATAATATGCAAGTGCTTCGACTCACTGTCACATCAGCTACAGAATCCACCTCGCTTACTCAAGCAGTAGAAGCTTTGCAGCGTGGAGATATTGTCGTGTTCCCTACCGAAACAACCTATGGTCTTGGAGTGGATGCAACCAATCCAAGTGCCGTTCAAAAACTCCTCCAGTACAAAACGCAGCGGGGCGATAAACCACTCTCCATTCTCGTCAAAAATCAAGAGCAAGCAGAAGAGTTTGTGCAACTGAGTGACAGCGCCAAACAAGCATACGGAGCCTTTTTGCCTGGACCAGTTACAGTCGTGTCGGTTGGAAAACACCAAGTTGCCCCTGGCGTAGAGTCTGTGCAAGGTACGCTTGGGGTACGAATATCTTCTTATCCGCTTGCCCAAAAACTTGCAGAGCAGTTCGGAAAACCAATTACCGCCACCTCAGCGAACGCTTCCGGGAAAAAAAGACCGTATCGAGTGGAAGACATTCTGGAAAATACTTCAGCTCGCCAACAAGACTTAATTTCAGTTATTTTGGATGTTGGTGAGCTGGCAAAAAATCCTCCCTCTACTGTTATAGACACCACTCTCGATACGTTACAAGTTTTACGTCAAGGAGAATCGCTCGCCCCACAAGGCGAAACCCTCCAGCTTTCTGGTGTAGACGAAACGATTGACTGGGGAAAACTCGTCGCCCAACGATTCCGAAGTTCCTATGGATATCAACCTGTTATTTTCGCTTTAAATGGTCCAATGGGAGTGGGAAAAACACATGTAGCAAAAGGAATCGCTGCAGGATTGGGGATTACCGATACAGTTGTTTCGCCGAGTTATACACTCTTGAATGAATACATATTCATAAATGAAGGACAGACTCTTCCACTCTGGCACATTGACGCTTGGCGAACTGAGCATGCTCAAGAATTAGAGGAGCTCGGAATTCAACATCTCTTGCAAAGTAATGGAGTTCTTATTTTAGAGTGGTCCCAGTTAGCAGCAGAGCTTTTGGAAACCTGGCCACAAGCCCAGATCGTTTCTATAACTCTTGCCTATGGAACTGACGAAAACGAGAGAAAAGCAACACTTTCTGTAGAATCTCATGTCTAGTTCTTTGGAAAAAATCATTCTTGGAATCGATACGTCTTGCGATGACACTTCCGTGGCCGTAGTTCAAGGCCGACGTGTTTTGAGTAATGTCATTAGTTCTCAGGACGAGGTGCATCGCGCGTTTGGCGGTGTGGTTCCGATGCTCGCCAAACGCGCCCACGAAACCCAGTTCCCAATTGTCCTCAAAAAAGCACTTCAGCGAGCAAAAGTGACACCAGAAAATATCGACTGCATCGCGGTAACTCGGGGTCCAGGACTGGCCCCAGCTCTTGAACTTGGTTTACAGAAAGCAAAAGAGCTCGCCCAAGAATGGAACAAACCCATTACTGGCATCAATCATTTGGAAGGGCATCTCTGGTCAGCTGTGGCAGAAACCTCGACTGGCTCTGGTGGTTGGAAGTTCAAGAGCGCTGATTTCCCAATCCTCGGGGTGATTGTTTCAGGCGGTCACACCGAGTTATACGAAATCACTGGTGTCGGACAATATACTCATTTGGGAGGAACCGTCGATGACGCATTTGGAGAAGCCTTCGACAAGGCAGCTCGACTGCTAGGACTGGGATATCCAGGTGGAGCAGCGCTCGCCGATCTGGCAGAAAGTGGTGACTCCGCTGCCTATTCCCTCCCGCGCCCTATGAGACTGACTCCAGACTACAATGTGAGTTATTCTGGGCTCAAAACCGCACTCGTGCGCTTGGTTGAAGAAGTTTCTCAGAAAAATCAACGACTACTGACTGAAACAGAAATTCGTAACCTCGCCGCCAGTTTTCAAGCCGCTGCCACAGACACCATTCTGAACAAAGTGCAGAAAGCGCTCAAAGAACATACGTACAAACATATTCTGCTCGGAGGCGGCGGAGCTGCAAACAAGCAACTGCGAAAGAAACTTCGTATCATCGCTAAAAATTATAGTTCAGAACTGCACGTGCCAAACAAAAATTCACTCTTACGAGACAACGCGGCGATGATTGCGCTCGCTGCTGCCTTACGTCTTGAGAAAAATATTCCTCTCAACGCAGAAATGGATCGAATCCCACACTGGAAACTTGAATCTCCAGACGAAAACAAACTCTAGTTTTCAAATTGAGGTGAAGCCGGAAGCTGAGGGGTTGGTTGATCAGACCCCTCAGAAGGAGATCCTGGAGTTGCTTGCGCTAATACTTTGTCTGCACCGACTGCGTCAGTTCCTTGGTCTGAAGGTGCATGGGCAGGTGCAATGTCCATAGGACGAGGAACGACTTCGTGAGACACAACTTGCACATCATCTGAACCACTGTTCACAAACTCAGATTCTGGAGCTCGTGGTGCTCCAGAGGGGGCGATGGGCTCTCCAGATTGAGAAGATTGCACATTCTCCATCCCTGCAGCGATTCCGCTTCCGAAGCCAAGGCCCAGAAGGAATGTTGCTACTAACCTTCGCCATCTATTCTTTTTCTTTTCTCCGGGGGAGACGAGTTCCATAGGGATAAGATTCTCATTAGACATATCTTCAGCATACCACAAATTGCGATTTGTCAATACATCTTATAGATTCTTTTGTGTAACAAAATCGCGCAACTGTTGACCGGTCGGGTCGGCCAAGTCATACACCCACTGTCCGCCATAGCGCTGCAAACCCGGGTGGATGAGAAGAGTGTCTTCGTCTGGTGCAACAGGTAAATCTGTCACTTTCAAATGCAAAGACTCAATTTGAGGAGTTGTCTGATGAGAAGCAAAAAGTGTCAATATTTTTCCAAAAACCGGGAGTGGAAATTGTGACGCAAATCGCTCGGAATACCAACGATACAGCTGCCCTGTTTTCTCTGGATTAGCGAGGATGTCTTCACTGAACAGTTTTTCTCCAACAGCATTCAAGACTTGCTCTTGTCGACGAATTCGGGCTTGATCACCACCCTCTTCTGGATCGACACTCTTGCGAGTTCGAGCATACTGCACCGCTCGTTTCCCATCAAACACTTGTTCTCCTGCTTCGAAACGGACCGTTTCGTACAAAATTCGAGGGTCGCGAACCACAGTGACATCAACCCCATCACGCGGGTATTGAGTATCTTGGAATGCATGAGGAACGTCCACAGAAATTCCATCAAGAAGGTCAATGAGCTCAGCCAGATCACGCAAGCGAACAACAACCGTGTTGTGCAGATCTATGCCGAGTAACTGCTCAATTTCTCTCTCTGGAAGTGATGGATCTTCCCGATATAAAGCGTTAATCCGCATATTTTGCGAGTGAATGTACCAATCTCGTGGCAAAGCCAGCAGTCGAACAGTATTTTCTTGTGGTTGATAGGAAGCAATAAGTATTGTGTCCGTGAGAACAGTTGGCCGATTACTGCCATCAACTTCATCGGTTCCGAGAATTAAAACTCGGTAGGGTTCTTGTTCCAAGGAAAAGCTCCCTGACGCCATTTCTGCGGCTATGCTCCACCAACTTCGCTCTGCCTGTTGTTCGAATTGTTGGGCGATTTGACCGGTCATGCTCCGTACTTCGCCCGCAAAAAAACGAACGACGAGAAATAATCCCAAAATGAGTATCCACCCAATCAAAGAGGAAAAAAACCAAAACTCTTGCCAGTACTGTGGTTGTCTCTTCGACATATCAGGATATTATCTTCCAAGTTTTGCCCGCAGACGCAACCAGCGCCAGCGCCAAGTATCAGCGAAAGTGACCAGCGAATACAATGGTCCATTAATAATTAAATCGTGAGAAGGAATGCTGCGCAGCAGTTGCGCACCGTAGCCCTCTTTGAATTTATGAAAGCCATACCACTTGTGCTTGGGATCGGCATCTGGACCAAGCGATCCCCACATATCAAATGAAGTACACCCTTCAGATTTCGCCAACTTAATCGCCTCCCACATAAGGAGATTACTCGCCATTACGTCGCGATGCTCACGCGAGCTCGCACCGTACGGATAATACGCCACGCCATTCTGGAAGAAGAGGATCCAAACGGTCAACGGCTTCCCCTCATGCATAGCTTTGAGAATCTTGACCATACCGGAATCTTTCAGTGTCTTCCACTGGGTCCGGAAATATTCTTCATCGTGCGCATAAAATCCTTGACGCTGAGTTGTTTCTCGCAGAAGGGTGAGATAGTCCTCGAGACCATGATCACTCGTATCTTCAACAATTGTGACACCTTTTTTCTCGGCTAAACGAACATTATAGCGAGTCTTACTTTTCATGTTCGCCAATAATTCTTCTTCTGATGGAGTTAAATCGAGTACAAATGTGTACGGCGTAAAGAGCGCTCGGCCAGGCTTGGCGTCCGCTGCTGCCAGCAAATCCTGCTCGGCTGAAAAAGCATGCACGCTTTCGGCCAACGCAAGTGCGTTCGGCTCGATTTTTACGAAAACAGCACTGTTGCGCTTTCCAATCTCACGAATCGCTGCCAACATTTCTGTCGTTGGAGCATCACCTTTGGGAAAGTAGCCAGCTGTACCGCCAAAAATCGGAATTGTGTGAAACGTAATTTGCAACGTATGGCGAAGAACTCCTTGATCATCAAACATTCCCCAACGCTCTACCTTTTGCCCTTGAGCGGCTCGGAAATCACCCCATTCCCAAGTCTGCAATGGATGCGGCGCCGCAGCATTGAACAGTTCTTTTTCATCAAGTGTGACTGGTCGAGTAATCATGCTGCTATGGTAACAGAATTCTCGAACTATCGGGTCAACCAATCACCGACATCGATATCTCCGTCAAGCAAGGCATCAAGAGAAGGGTCTTCCAGGTCAAGCATGGCTGAGCGATTTGGTCGCTCTTTCCCAGGAGCTGGTTCTCCTTCAAGCAAATGCGCTGGAATCTCTTTGAGGAAACGAGCTGGCAACTGCTGCTGATAACTTCCATACAAAAGTCTTCGTCGAGCAAAAGAAAGAAACAAACGCTGTTTCGCTCGAGTAATTCCGACATAACACAAGCGTCGTTCCTCTTCCATCTGCTCCTTTTCGAGCAAGGCTCGTGAGTGAGGGAATAAACCTTCTTCTAAACCAGCTAAAAATACCGTTGAAAACTCGAGCCCTTTAGCCGCGTGAAGAGACATCAGGGTAACTCCCGTTTCGCCTCGCTGCCGCTCAGCCGAGTCTTGCTCGCTCCCCACCAAGGCAATTTGCTCAACCAACTCCAACACATTGGAAACCTGAGAGGCAACCGAGCGCAATTCTTGCAAGTTTTCAATACGGGTGAGATCTACAGGATCTTCTGGATCGAGTTTCTTGAGATAGCCAGTCACTTCCAAAATTCCATCTAACAAGTCAAGCGAACTGGGCCACTCCGTTTTTTCGGCATTGGCTCGTTGCTGCCCTGCCCATTCCAAAAACTTAGCCAAGACACGCTTGCCAAGCTTCGTAACACGGGTAAGCGCAACTTCATCCTCAGGCTGCAAAAGAACTGCCAAGTACGCCAAAACATCCTTGATTTCTTTGCGAGCATAGAAAGCCACTCCACCAACCAATTTATAGGGAACTCCAGCCCGCAACAACGCTTCTTCGAACTCACGACTTTGGGCATTGGTTCGATACAAAATAGCCACCTCTTCCAATGAATCCGCAAACTGCTGCTGAATCTGACGGACCACTTTTCGTGCTTCGTCGCCACCGTCGTCGGCATCGATAACTTGAATCGTCGGATGCCCTTTCTTATCTGTCCAGAGATCAAGGACCGGGTGCATCGTGTTATTGTGAATAACACTCGAGGCAGCTTCGAGAATGGCTGGCGTGGAGCGGTAGTTTTGCTCCAATCGATACTCCACCACATTCCCATAATCTTGTTTCAGTTTAAGTAAATTGCGATAGTCCGCTCCACGCCAGCCATAAATCGCCTGACTTGCATCTCCAACCACAAAAATATTATTTTGTGGCGCCGCAATCAGCTGTGTGAAAGTGTACTGAGCGGTGTTCGTGTCCTGGTACTCGTCGATCAAAACATGCTGCCATTGCAACTGAAACTTCTGTCGAACTTCGGCTGATGTTCGAAACAACTCAACACTTTTCGTCAGCAAATTATCGAAATCAACTACTCCGGCTTTGGTTAAGCGTCGCTCATATTCAGCATATGCTCGCGCCACACCTTCTTGAAAATATCCACGGGCGAACTGTTTGTATTCGTCTGGACCCAGCAGTTGCTGCTTGGCATCAGAAATAGCTTTCGCTAACACTCGTGGTGGGAAACGCTTGGTATCTAAATCAAAGTCTCGAATAATCAACTTCAGCAACGATAGCTGATCATCCGCGTCATAAATGGTGAACTGAGGAGACACCCCAACGAGATGTCCGTAGTCGCGCAACAAGCGTGCTCCTAGTCGGTGAAATGTTCCGGCAAATGGAAGTCTTCTGCCAGTCAGAGCCAAGACGCGTTCCTGCATCTCTCGGGCAGCCTTGTTGGTAAAAGTCAGGAGAACGATACTTTCAGCTGGCACCCCTTGTTGGAGCAGGTACGCCACACGCGTCGTTAAAACTTTGGTTTTTCCG
>CAZFLN010000010.1:8113-16323 GCA_964519905.1 uncultured Pseudomonadales bacterium
CCTGCCAAAACAATTGCAGGACCCTGGCCATGCTGCACAGCGACCTGTTGGTCTGGATTCAAAACCTGGAGCGCTTGGCTAAAATCTTGCATACGGCTGAGCCTACCAGAATTCACCGGCTCGTGCAGTGCTAAAATAAAAATATGACCAATATTTCTCACGCTCAAAAACTCGTCGTCGCAAATTGGAAATCAAACTTTTCCTGGAACGAGGCGCAAAACTGGGCTCAGCAGTTTCGAGGGGAGAATCAGCACCAGCATACATATGTGGTCTGTGCCCCATTTCCACTCCTGGGTGCACTGCAAAATGAGTCATTCACTCTGGGAGTGCAAGATTTGAGTCCTTTTGAAGCCGGCGCCTACACCGGGGCAGTGAGTCCAACAAATCTTCAGGGTCTTGGTATCAAGTTTGCGATTCTTGGCCATTCTGAGCGACGAAAATACTTCCAAGAAACTTCAGAACTCGTGGCAAAAAAAGTAGAGATCGCACTCGCGCACGACATTACACCAATCGTGTGTGTTGATCGTGACCAATTCTCCGAGCAAGCGAACACACTCGGAAAAGCTTCTCAACAATGTTTTATTGCGTACGAACCAATTCATGCAATTAGTACTTTTGGAGGTCAAGAAGATCCTCTGGAAGTAACTTTAGAAGCAATTGAGGAAATTCACTCACTCTTCCAACCACTTGGCGTGCTATATGGTGGAAGTGTCAGTCCAGAGAACTCACTGGCATATCTGCAAAATGAACACATCGCGGGAGTGCTGGTGGGTGGAAGCAGTCTGAAACCAGAAGTTTTCGCACAACTCTAATCTACGGCGTACACGGTGGTGCCATCTGTTTGATCTACGACTGAAAAATGCGAAAAATCTCGCAGCCAAGGTCCATAGGCAGACTTCTCATCTGGACCAACTACGATGTACTCAACGGTATATTTGTGAATAAAATTTTGCTCATTTTCTGAAGATACGTAGAAGTCTCGCAGTTCACGCTCTCGGTCTTGATATAAAAATCCAAAATTCCAGACCCACGCTGAGTACCCCATCACAATTGGTCTGCCCGCCCACATTGTCACCCAATGATTATGAACTGGAGCCGTGGCAAACACAGCGCTCGGAGCGACTTGATCTCGGACACGAAGAGCTAGCTCGTATGACTGTACAGAAGTCGCTTGATAGGTATAGCGAGAAATTTCAGCGGAGCGAAGAAGTTCTCTTCCTCCTGTCCCTACTAAAAGCACCAGCATACTTACCGCCGCAATTTTCCCAACGACACTTTGTCTCCACCACATTGAAATTACCCAAGCTGCCAAGAGTGATACACCAACATACACCCACAAGAAAAGTTTTGTATTATCCCAAGCAGTGGGTTGAAACTGAACAATGTTTGCAAGCAGAAACACTCCGAAAAATGAAGCCAAGCTCCACCAACGAATCGATGAGATACGTCCATGGATATGCCACAAACCATACAGAGCCAGTGGCAATGCCACTCCCCACTGCCACGACCACTGGAGCAGCCACTCAATTAAAGAGTCGGTCGTCCAAAAAAGATTTATTTGGAAAAAGTGAGGATTTTCAATTCCTCCAGAGACAAATTTCAAATATAAAGGAATACTTCCCAGCGCCGCCATACTGGCAAACACCAAAGAATGGCGCCACTTCTCTTTCCAAAAGCGCAGAGCAATTGGGGCCGAAAGGAAAATAATCGCCAGGAAACTATGCATGTGAATGATCGGCAACATACTGACCCAAATTCCAGCGAAAAAAACGTGGCAAAAAACTCGCTTGCTCCATGGCTTTTCGAGCGCTTGTAACCAAACGAACCAACCAGCCAACGCCCACCAAAAGCCCATGAGAAAAGCACGCTGAGGGAGAAACATGCCGAGAAACAAGTTCCCAGTCCCCCACTGATACTCTGTAAACTGAGTATAATCACGGGTTGGATTGATAAATTCCTGCCACCAGCTGTGAGTATCAAGAACTCGAAAGAGACCCAGTCCCGCAGAACAAAAAAAGATGGACAGAGCCAACACTGATTGCTTGCCAGAGCGAAGAATCCAGGTGCCAAAGCGCCATAAAACGAGGAGCGTCACACCCCAAAAGAGAATGGAAGGACCAATAAACGCAAACGGATACGAAAATCCGAATCGAATCAGTCCAGCACTGAGTAAATTACTCGCAAACGGATACGTATGAGCGCCGCCAGCATAATACGAAGAAGTCCTCCACCATTCACTCTGAGGAGTGACTACAAACCGAGTGGCCTGACTCACGTGCAGTGACCAATCAGACCACACATTTCCATGTCCGAAGTACCAACCATCTGCTCGCCACTGCATGGCGTGTAAAAAAAACCACGTGCCAAGTGCAAACCAAGCCAGTAAAACAAGCGATTCTGTCCAGTGACTTCGCCAGTACTTTTGGATCACAGCTAAATGTGCACGAAAATTTTTCATACAGTAGAATAGATTCCATGCTCAGTATACAAGCAAAACTTCGAACCTGGATCACGCATCCGCTGTTCCCAATTGTACTGATCTGCATACTCGCTTTTTCCCTCCGACTCTATAGACTGCAAACCCCCACTGGGTTCTATTTTGACGAGGTGTACCATGGCTACACTGCTGTGGAATATGCTGCTGGGAATCGTGATACCTATAATCCGTGGGCACACCAAAACACACCTGGACTGGCGTATGAGTGGGTGCATCCGCCACTTGCCAAACTTATCATGGCAGGCAGTGTCTGGGTGTTTGGTCCAGTGAGTTGGGCTTGGAGGCTCCCCTCAGCCCTTTTTGGAACCGCTGTTATTGGACTTTCAGGAATCTTGGCGTGGGTGTGGTGGAGAAAAGCAAGCATCGCTATCTTTACCAGTGCTATCTTGGCAATTGATGGACTCGTCCTGGTAATGTCTCGATTAGCGATGAATGATGTCTTCTTTCTATCTTTCCTGTTGTTGTCATTGATTCTCTACTCACTTTCCTGGGAAAAACGATCCTGGAAACGCTGGCTGTTCGCTGCCGGAATTAGCCTGGGAGCCGCCCTTGCCAGCAAATGGACCACTGTTTATATTTTCCCACTCATCGCGATTGACACGTTTGCTCGATTGGCTCAAGAAAAAAAATGGAGCTGGGAGCGTTTGAGCTGGGTAATCGGCGTTTTTCTCGTCACGCTTCCGGCCATGTATTTGCTCAGTCACGCCCAGTATTTCTGGTGGGGATACTCTTGGGATGACTTTGTAATTCTCCAGCAACAAATATACGGATATCATACAAATTTGGTGGCAACGCATCCGTACCAATCAATTCCACTTCAATGGATTTTAGACCTGCGACCAGTTTGGTTTCATAGTTCTTCGAGCTTGAACATAATGAGCAATATCTATGCACTGGCTAACCCGATTTTCTTATGGAGCGGACTGGGAGCAACACTTCTCCTCTTCGCAAATATCTTGCAAAATCCAAGTTGGAAATCATGGGCGAATATCCGAGTCCTGTTAGCGTATTGTTCTCTCTGGATGCCGTGGATTTTTTCCCCGAGAATTATGTTCTTTTATCACTACCTGCCAGCGCTTCCATTTTTGGCGATGATTCTAGCTGGCACATTCTCAAACTGGATTGAGCAAGGAAAAGTTAATTCTCTCCCAACAAAAAATACACGGAAAATGATCTGGGTAAGTTGGTACGCTCTGGCCGCGCTCTGGCTTATTTTCTTTTTCCCTCACCTCACGGCTCTCCCCGTCAGTGCTGAGTGGGCAAAATCACTGTACTATTTACTGCCTGGTTGGCAGTAAAACCTTGGTGCAGACTTCACACTCTCCGCAGGGTGGTTGGGTCAAAAATTGCAAGGAAACAAGATCTTTTTGGAATTGTTCCAGAACCGCTTCCAGCTCTTGTTTTCTTTCTGATGTGATTTCGAACACAACGGAAGTAAATTTCCCAGCCGGAGTTGGTTGGAGGAATACAAACTCGCCTTCGGTTACTTCTTGATTAAAAGTGGGATCTAGGTCGGCCAACAACGCGTAGAAAACGAGCTGCCGAACGGCTTGCACTCGATCTTCTGGTTTCCCGAGCAACTCACCTTTCGTTCGGCGCTTTCCGGTTTTATAGTCAACAACTCGAACTGCTTTTTCAGAAAGTGAGTGAATGGAATCAACCTTTCCAACCAGTTTCATACCGAGGAACTCAAGTGGTGGCGACTTTCCAAAAAAGTGTTCTGTTTTTAAAGATGGCAACCAATCAGATCGCTTTGCGGCTACATAGGGCAACAAGAGTGCTTCTGCCTGTTGAGCTGCTACCAACCGTTCTTCTGATGGCAAAAATACTTTTTGCGAGCGCTCCTGCACACGCTGAATGATTTCCTGATCGGAGAGCAAGGTTCCTCGCTGAGAAAAAACACGATTCATCTCTTCTAACACAGCGTGAGATATCTCACCGACTGATTGCTTCACAGTGGGAACCTGAGGAGTTCGAATAAAGTACTGAAAGAAAAACTGTGCCGGACACCTCAAATACGTGTCGAGAGCTGAGTAAGAAACAGAAAAATTCTGTGCAAGATCCAAGAGCCAATTCGTATCGACTGAGCCCAATAACGCTTCAGTCGTGGCTGGCGTGAGTGACTGCAGTTGTTCAGGTGAAACAGCTTCAATTGGGACAACTTCTACATGAGGCGCAAACTCCAGAAGGAATGGAGAACGCACTAATTCTTTTATTTTCTCTCGCTCCACAACTTGATCACAGGTAAGCAATGTCACTCGAGTTTTGGCCCGAGTCACGGCTACATAAAACAAACGTCGATCATCCTCCAATTTTTCTTTTTCAGAAGTTTGGGCATACGGAATACTGTTCTCTAGAGGTGGCAAAAGATTGCGTTCGCGCGTATTACTCCACACTCCATCATTGACTCGCAGGAGATACACAAACTCCCATTCTCGCCCCTTGGCAGAATGAGCGGTACAGAGAG
This sequence comes from uncultured Pseudomonadales bacterium, assembly GCA_964519905.1. Lineage (GTDB taxonomy): Bacteria > Patescibacteriota > Microgenomatia > UBA1400 > UBA1396 > CAZFLN01. The sequence continues at coordinate 13,078 of CAZFLN010000010.1, forward strand.
TTACTGCGTCTTTTGAGCCAGAGATATATTCAGGGACCAAAGTGAAACCATGCTGTTGCATCGACTCTAAACGTTGCAAAAACTCTTTCATACGAGCTGTAGGATGCCGCTGCGACCACTGCTGAGCTTCCCGCAGCAAAGCCAGAATACTTGGCAATTGTGACTGCCACTCCGTGTTACTCCATAGGAGCGAAAAGACCCCACTTTCCGACAATATTCGCTCGAGACTTTTGACCGGCTCCTGATGAAGTTCGGCATGCCATTTTGCAAAATTATTGGCAAACTCCATCCAGTACTGAGTCGATTCTATTCCCAAGGCACTCCAAGTTTCAGGATGTTCTAGTATCCACCAAACTGAGTTCTTTGCCTCTTGATGCGTACGGGCTGCTCTCAGAATCTTCAATGCCTCTGTAGGATCAACACTCCACCACGGTAAAAACAACACGCTGGCCCAGGTATCAGTGTCTGTATTCTCACGCAGAGCAATAAGAAGGTGAAGCATCCGCAACACTCCTTGTACAAAAGGTTGCGCTAAACTGTTTTCTCCTTTTTGAGAAATAATCGGAATTCCGAATGCCCGAAGCACCCGCTCCGCTTCTACGGACTGAGAGTGATTTCGATACAAGACAGCCATTTCTGACCATGGAACTCCAGCATCATGCTGTTTCTGAAGTTCATGCGCCAACCAAACAGATTCGAGCAAGGGATTGGCCGCAGAACGGACATGGATACTCGCTCCTGCAGCCACTTTCGTTGAGTGAAGTGGTTGTTCCAAAGAAGCAAGACGCGGATCAAGATCCGTGAGTTCATTCTGTGAGATCATTTCTGCTGCATGTTCATAAATTTCCGGAGGACATCGATATCCTTCTTGCAGGGAAATAAGTTCAGCATTTGGAAACAGTTGCAAAAATTGAAGTACATTCGATACCGATGCTCCTTGGAAACGATAAATCGATTGATTGGGATCACCTACCGCAAAAACGTTCGCCTCACTTCCCCAAAAAGAACAGAGTTCTAACAGCAACTGAAATTGAGACTGATTCGTATCTTGAAACTCGTCCACCAAAATATACTGATATCGTTCTTGATATTCTTGAGAAAGTTCCGGATTTGACCGCAATCCATCTCTCACCCAGAGGATCACGTCTTCATAATCGAACATTCCACGTTCAGTTAACGCTTTTTGATAAGCCTCGTAAATCTTGGCTAACTCAGCATTTTTCTGAGCAATTTTCTCTCGTTTACTCCGTTCTCGAGCCGGACCAGAAAAGTCTTCAAGCAACTCAAGTTCTTCTTGGGCCATATTTGCGAGCTGTGTTGGATCTACACCTTCTCGCTTGTAACTGGTAAGAAGCGAAACAATCGAGCGCAAGTAATACAAAGGCTCACCACTCGGTCGAAGTACAGAAAAATCACCCGACACTAAAACATCTTGAACTATCTCAAACTGGTCAAGCTCAGCTACTAGACCACCAGACTGAATAGAACGAGGAAAAACATGCGAAAACTGATCAATCACACCATTCGCGAAACTATGGAAGGTACTCAGCGTCACTTGATATCCAACAGAACCAACCATGCTGGCCAAACGTTCCTGCATATTTTTTGCCCCAGCATTGGTAAACGTCAGCGCCAAAATGTTTCCAGGTTGGACGCCATGTTCAAGTAATCTGGCAATTCGAGCGGTGAGAATTTGAGTCTTCCCAGTTCCAGGTCCAGCGAACACAAGCACCGGGCCTTCGGTTTTTTCGACCGCTCGTCGCTGTTGCTCATTCAGTTGAGCGTACAAAGCAGGTAATCCATCTTTCTGAATCTTCATGTTTCCCTATGATATACTGCCCGGCAGTGTTTCTGTGGAAGCAAGATTGTACTGCCGCTTCTCCCGAATCTGCAACAGCTCGGGAAGTGGCGGATATTTCCGAGAAAAATACAACCCAAGATCTCTCCCCATCAAGCGAACACTTGCTCTGGTTTTCGCTCGCATTTTTGCACAATATCTCAACACCTCTTTCCACACTCGCCACCTTGATTGAGGATATTATCCCTTCACTTCCTCCAGCAACGGCGAATCTCCTTCGGAGCACGATGCAGAATGTTCTGAACTCAACCTCATTACAATCAAAATCCCTACGTGGCACTTTCCCTAGCGAAGTTTTCAATCCTGTCGAAACTGTTCAACAAATGACTCCACTTCTTCAACGAATCTTGAGTCCGCATTCTTTGCACCTCTTTTTCTCTGAGGCGCAATTTTTGATTCACGGAAATTCGAACGCCCTCGAACAAATTCTCATAAACTTGGCTTTGAATACTCGCAACGCACTTCGATCTCTTCCTGAAAATTCTGGCGAGGCACTCCTGACAATCGAACAGGTTCATGGAAAATGTCATATCTCTTGGCGAGATACTGGACCAGGGATCTCCACAAAAAAATGGGAGTCTATTCAAAAACCCTTCAAAAAAACTTCCACGCAACAAACTCACGGATTCGGACTCAGATCGATAAGATTTTGGTGGGAAAATAGTTTTCAAGGAGAACTGCTGCTTCAAAGAAAACCCCACTGGGCGATCATTTTGCAAACAAATATTGCCAGCAAAAACAATGCAGTATACTAACCAGATCGTATGTTCTGGATTCTTATTCTCATTCCATTCTTGACTATTTTTGCTTCGCTGTTGCTGTATAGACAGGTAGGAAAGCGGGATTTTCTCAAACTTGATTTTGTACAGTTTTTATATGCGTTTGTGATCAGTCCGCTCGTCTTGGTTTGGATAAAATCAATCATTCTTTTTTTGGGTCGGAGCGAAAGCAGTCCAACACTGACTCAAAATCAACTTTTTTTAATTGATACAGGATTTTCGCTCCTTTTTCTGTACTTCTTTGCTTTTGTCGTCATCCATTCGCTCACCAAAACTTTTGAGGTGAAACTCCAACGCGACCCACTTTTTGACCTCATCGCTCACTCTGAAGAATTCCACTTGTGGATTTCCCACACCTCAATTTATGGAATTACGGGGATCTTCTTAACACTGATTGGCATACTGAATGTTTTTCTTCCCATGGACATACTCCTCAATCGATATGAAATGGGGCTAGTGCTCCTGGTTGGCGCCGTACTTGGATTGCTTGGATACATCGGCATTTGGCTTTCGAACTTTACAGCTAAAAAATTTATGATGCTCATCCAGTTAATCTGTGGAGCACTTTTTGTCTGTCTAGTACTCGCGTATTTCTTTTTAAATCCACAT
>CAZFLN010000010.1:16333-26408 GCA_964519905.1 uncultured Pseudomonadales bacterium
AATCCACATTTTTCTGGAGAGTACGCTCTGTACTGGTTTATTGCCACGATTTTTGCTTCCTTTTCGCTCTCGTCTCAAATTATTGATCGATCTCCCCGCAGTAAATCGTGGATCAGTAAATTTCACCACAAGCATAAGGATGGCTGGAACGAAAATAATTTCTTGCTGGTCGTTGAAAAAATCGAACAATTTCGGAAGAAACAGCCCTAGCAGCGCCCTTCTGGTATCTCTTGCCATGACTGTGTAGAATGAACACGAAACCCTATGAACTTTGTTTTTCCATCATGGCTGCAGAAACGAAAATTCCTCTTCGCTTGGGGAATCCTTTGTCTTGCCTTTGTCGTTTCACGGTGGACAGAACTCCTTTCTCTCCCAGTTTTTGCCGATGAGGCTATTTACATTCGCTGGAGCCAACTCCTGAGAGTCGGGAATGAGTATCTTTTCTTTTCTATGAATGACGGGAAACCGCCACTTTTTATCTGGACACTTTTCCCATGGCTCCAAGTTTTCTCTGATCCGCTTCTGGCCGCTCGCTCTTGGAGCGCCATTATTGGCTTCGCACAACTTTTGATTCTCATGGGTATCCTTCGATCTCTTGGAACTCTCCGCAGCAGTTGGATTGGGGCAGTCTTAGTTCTCCTGCTGCCATTTTGGTTTCTCCAGCAGCGTCTGGGACTTATGGATGGACTCCTCACACTTGGTATCTCGGCAAGTTGGTGGGGTCTGATTCTTCTTGATTCAAAACTTACGAAAGTACAAAAATCATTCTATTCGTCTGTAAATTGGCCGATCTTGGGCAGTATTCTTTTGGCGGGGGTTGGGTGGAGTATTGCTCTCTACACAAAAACCACGGCGCTTTTCTGGGCACCAGCTTTTGCACTCTTGGCCGTATTCGGATATTCCTGGAGCTGCTGGCCGATCAACAAGGTATTAGTTGAATGGAAATTACTGGCCACTCGACTCATTTCTTTCGCCGCGGCCGGAGCCCTTGGTCTGGGCGGATTTGTAGTCCTGAAAATATCCCCCTCATTTGCCAGTCTATTTAGCCGAAGTAGTGATTTTTCCTACACATTCGCAGAGGTTGCGGAAAAAGGTGGGCAACCAATCATCGATAATATTCTTCGAGTCACTCCATGGCTTGCCAGCTACCTTCGACCTGAATTTCTCTGTTTTGCTGTTGCAGCACTGGTCTGCTCTAAAAAACTCAAGTTGCACTGGATTACTTGGCTCTTGGGATTCATCACTATTGCTCCACTGATTGCGATTGGGAAAACGCTTCATCCACGATATTTTCTTCCCATCGTATCTTTCATTACCGTATCTGGTGCACTTTTCCTTGATGAAGTGATTCCTTGGCTCCAAAAAACCTGGAACAAAAAACAGTACGCTGGCACTTTGTTATTTGGAGCACTGACAATACTTTTCGTAATCAGCTGTATCAGATTTCAATTACTCCTGCAGTGGTCACCACACCTCACTCCATTCGTTTTAGCTGACCGAGTTCAGTACCTAACCAGTTGGTCAGCAGGATATGGCATACCAGAAACGCGCGACGCATTACTGAAACGAGCCAGATCTGGTGAACGAACCACCGTGGTAACCGAAGGCTCCTTTGGGACACTTCCAGATGGCTTGCTCATGTATTTTGATCGGGCACCAGAAATACAACACTTAAGAATTGAAGGACTGGCACAATACCCCGTCAAGTATCTGCCAGAATGGGTACTCGAGCTCGCAGCAAAAGAAGAAGTATGGCTTCTAGTCAATGCTGATAGATTCGAGTTGAGTATGGAGTTTTCTGAACAAGTTACTCTCATTGACCAAACTCCAAAACCATATGGTGGCGCGGCACTGCAACTCTATAAAGTCACACCGAAAATCAAGGAGTCCCAAGAATGAGCCGTTCTCGCTGGATCCTCTTTTTGATTCTCTCTGCCGCTGTGGTGACATTCTTCTCCCAGGCTTTGTTGCATCCAAGCATGTTTTATGTACACGATCATACGCATGTTTCTCGCTTAGCAGAAATGAGACTCGCACTAGAGGCTGGTCACTTTCCCGTTCAATGGTCACAAAATTTTGGATACGGATATGGAATGCCCCTCTTCTTGTTCTATGGACCGCTTCCTTTCTATATTGCTTACTTGCTCAATAGTCTTGGATTCAGCGATATAGGAGCCATCAAAGGTGTTTTTGCTCTCAGTACGCTGCTTTCTTGGGTTGGAATATTCTGGTGGTTTCGAAAACGTGGTTGGAGCGTTGCTATTCCAGCCAGCTTAGTCTTGGTGGCTGCTCCATACAGAGCGGTGGATATTTTTGTGCGAGGAGCACTCAATGAGGTTGTTGCAATCGGCATTTTGCCATTTGTCCTCGTGGCAGCAAAAGTGTTCACTCGATCACCTAAAACAGGGACTGCACTCACAGCTCTTTCGGTCGCTGCTCTCCTTCTCAGCCATAATCTCACCGCACTCATCGGACTCCCAATCCTTGGAGCCATTGGAGCAATCTGGCTCTTCTTATTTTCTGAAAAACCAAAACAATTCATCCCACTCTACGCGCTGGGAAGTTTACTTGGAGTCGGCTTAGCTGCCTTTGCGACAGTTCCAAGCATTCTGGAACAATCCTATACCTCGATCGGAGCTATTTTTAGTGGATACTTTGATTTCAGACTTCATTTCCTGTACATTCGACAACTCTTGTTCGAAAACTGGGGATATGGCGGATCTGCTTCTGGTCCAGAAGATGGCATGTCCTTCCATGTTGGACTCCCAATTCTGATCTCGGTCGGTCTTCTTGGGTTTGTTTTGCTTGGGGCTCTTCTTTCTGCGTGGAAACAAAAACCAACTTTTTCTCACGTGGCTTCTCAAATAGTGAGTCGAAGGTATATTTGGCTCATGACTGTTACTGGATTCCTGGGATTCAGCCTCTTCATGACACTTTTCCATGCACAACCAATCTGGGAGTCAATTTCTGTATTGGCGAAAGTACAGTTCCCATGGCGATTCTTGGCTGTGAGCAGCGTCTTAGGAGCACTTCTCTGTGGTGAAGTGCTTGCCAAGATACAGAAAAAAACTGTGCGCTGGACTCTTTCACTTCTCATAATCACACTTTGTTTAACCCAAGTACAGTTTCACCAAGCTGAAAAATACCTAGAAACGCCGACCGATCTGTACAGTGCAGAGCCTCAGAGCATTCAAAATCGAGTCAGTAGTATCTTGCCGGACTACATTCCTGCTGGATTTGATCAATCACTTCCGCCGATCAGTACTGAGGAACGAATCACACTGAACGGACAAATACTCAAATCCGACTTCAACTCTCCTCAGAGAATTCGACTGCTGGTAGAAGAACCAACAACCGGTCTCATCCAGTGGAATATCGCTCACTTTCCAGGTTGGAAATACTTCATAGATAATCAAGAAGTTACTCCAGAACTCGGTGAAGATGGTCGAATGTCTCTTCTTGTGAGTAGTGCACCGCAAAGTGTGGGAGCAGAGTTTACAGCCACTCCGGTTCGAGCTCTGAGTGGTTGGGTCAGTCTTTTCAGTCTGATAATTGTGTTAAGCTTGCTTCTTCCAAACGCAAAATTCGAAAAAGAAAGAGGAGTCCGTGTCCCGAATCTCTGATGTGGTTTCCAGCCAAGAAGATGCGAATCTCCGAGAGATAACTGAAAACTCTGTGGAAGATATCAAAAAACGCTCTATCACCGGCGTTCTGAGTTACACCCTCCGGACATTCGCGGTGCAAGGCATTGCTGTTTTTGCGAACTTCTTCCTCGCCGCCTACCTAAGCGACACCGAGTATGGTGTCTACTTCCTCGTTACCGCTGCACTGAATTTATTCACCTTTTTTTCTGACATTGGTCTGGCTGCTTCATTGATTCAAAAAACAACGGAACCAACACTCAAAGACTTACGGACCACCTTTACCGTCCAGATGTTCCTGTCGTTATTTATTTTTGCACTGAGCGTCGGTCTGACGCCATTTTGGCAAGCAGCATATGGCTTTACTGGCCCTTCTTTATGGCTGCTGTATGTTGTAGGTTTTTCGTTCCTCCTCATCTCACTGAAAACCATACCGTCCGTGTTACTTTTGCGGAAACTTCGGTATGACATTTTGTCCGTTCCCGGCGTGGTCGAAAACCTTGTGTTCTACACCATTCTCTGTGTCTGTGCCTGGAGAGGCTTGGGAGTCATGAGCTTTATTTTTGCTATTGCTGCTCGTGATGTAGCTGGAGTAATTGCAATGTATTCACTCCAACGCTGGCCAATTGGGCTGGGGTTCTCGTGGCAGAGTTTCCGCGGAATGGTAAATTTTGGAGCCAAATTCCAGCTGAATGACTTACTGGCTCGAGTGAAAGATGATCTGTTTACTTTGGTAGTGATGGGCTTGTATCTCTCTCCAGATCAAATTGGACAAGTGGCCTGGAGTAAAAAAATGGCGTCAATGCCACAACAATTCACAGTGAATAATATTATTGCGATTACCTTCGCCACGTACTCTCGACTGCAAGATCGGCCCGATCTTCTCAAAAAAGCGATAGAAAAAACCCTGTACTTTGTCTCGCTGGTCACTTTTCCAATGTTGGCCGGACTCAGTATTTTTATGATTCCGTTGGTAGAGCTTATGCCTCGATATCATCAGTGGCGACCAGCTCTCCTGGCAGTAACTTTATTTGCTATCAACTACGCCTGGGCAGCCATCTCTACACCACTCACGAATACGCTCAATGCCGTTGGGAAAGTCAATCGCACACTCATGCTGATGATTATGTGGACAGGACTCACTTGGACAATTACGCCTTTGGCAATCATCCAGTTTGGTACGCTGGGTGTTTCTCTGGCCAGCGCCGTCATTTCCTTTAGCTCTATTGTGACTATTCTGATGACCAAAGCGGTAATCCCTTTCTCGTTCTGGCCAAATGTCTGGCGACAGATCGTTGCTACAGGAGCAATGATCGTGATTGGACTGCTTGGTATGCCACTCTGGGATCAATCATTCTTTAACTTCGGAATGGGAATCGTGCTGACCGGCGCAGTTTTTGGTATAGTGTTCTTGAGCATCGGCTGGAAAAGTCTCATAGCTGAGCTCACCTCTCTCGGAATATGGCCAAAACTCGCCCGACGATTTCAGTCGTCATAAACACTAAAAATTCAGCCGCCACGCTTGACCGTTGCTTGGCAAGTGTCCATCCATGGGCCGATGAAATCGTGGTCATGGACATGAAAAGCACCGACGATACGCTTCAAATTGCTAAGTTTTACGGCGCAAAAACCTTTTCTCACCCAGATGTAGGGTACGTTGAACCCGCTCGTAATGCCGCACTTGCGAAAGCACGTGGGGAATGGATCTGCCTCCTCGACTCTGACGAAGAAATCCCACCCAGCCTCGCAAAAATTCTCACCTCAGAGCTCGTGCTGAGTGATACAACCGACGCCTATTTTCTGCCCAGAAAAAATATTATTTTCGACAAATGGGTAAAAACTGGCTGGTGGCCAGACCCAGTGCTTCGACTTTTCCGTCAAGGAAAAGTCACGTGGTCAGACGAAATCCATGCAGTTCCTCGTGTACAAGGAAGTGTTCAGCGGCTTGCAGCAGAGGAATCTCTTGCTATTGTGCATCACAACTATCAAAGTATTGAACAGTACTGGAATCGAGCACTCCGCTACGCTCACATTCGAACGAAAGAACGAGTCGCCGCAAAAGAATCTGTGCAAGAACCATTGGCTGCTTTTATGGATGAATACATTCGTCGATATTATTCATGGGACGGAATACATGATAAATTGCATGGACGAATGCTTTCGGCTCTGCAAGGAACAACCGCGCTTCTCGAACAAGCGTTACTATGGGAAGCAAAAAAGTTTAGTGATTCTGGACTCAAAAAACAAACTTCACCACTGGCGACACTCCGTGCTGCCGCTCAGCAAGCAAACTACTGGGAGTGGACCGCTCGGCTCAAAACAGCAAACAGTGTCAACGCACTGCTCATTCGCCTCGCAAGAAAACTGAATTTTCCAGCTCCAATCAAATAAAAGATACATTGTATGACCAAAGACACTCGAACCGGAATTGTTCTCATTCACTACGCCAGTATCAAAAACTTGGAGGAATGTTTACATTCTCTTTCTCAAGCCAATCAAGCAAAAGAATTTTGCCCAATCATTGTGAATAATGGCACAAAAGACTCCCTCGAATCACTCAAACAACGTTACAAAAAATGGATTACGGTTCTGGATCTAGAAAAAAACACTGGCTTTACTGGTGCCAATAACATCGGAATTGCATGGGCGCAGGAGCATCTTTCTAGCCCAGTCGTCATCCTCCTGAACGACGACACAACGGTCGCCAAAAATACCGTAGTGACGCTGCGAGATGAGTTACTGAAAAAGAAAAAAGCGGCTGCACTTTGCCCGCTGATTTATTTCTCACCACGGCACGAATTCCATCCTGGGTACAGTGAGTCAGACCAAGGAAAAGTCATTTGGTACAACGGTGGAGTCATAGATTGGAAAGAGATTATCGGATTTCACCAAAGTGTCGATGAAATTGATAGAGGGCAAGTTTCCCCTCACCAAACTGCTTTTGCGACTGGATGTTGTGTGGCACTGCGTCAAGCCGCTCTCAAAGAGGTGGGAACATTCGATGAAGCTGCATTTCTGTATTGGGAAGACGTTGATCTTTCTGAGCGTCTCAAAAAGGCTGGGTGGGAAATTTGGGTGACAAATGCGACGCACATGTGGCATAAAAATGCCGGATCAAGCAGTGGCAGCGGCTCCAAACTCCATGTGTACTACCAAACTCGGAACCGATTTTGGTTTGGATGGAAGTACGCCCCAGCCAGAACGAAGCTCTTCTTACTGAAATTCGCTACGAAATTACTTCACACCGGTTCTCCAGAAGAAAAACGCGCTATACTAGACTGGATTCGAGGAAACTATGGCCAGAACAGCACACTTCACATCTGAGACATCCTCTCCAGAAAACACTTTGGTTCAGCCAGCGGCTTCAGCAGAGTCAGTGACAGCCGTAATAATTGCCCGGAATGAAGAAAACATGATCGCCAACTGCATCGACGCGTTGCAGTGGTGCGACGCGGTGCTTGTCCTCGACACCGGCTCAGCAGACAGAACCGTGCAGGTCGCTGAACAACTGGGCGCCAAAACGGCGCGCGCAAAGGGAAAAAATTTTTCCGATTGGCGCAACGAGGCAGCGCAGCAAGTTGATACCACTTGGATTTTGTACATTGATGCAGACGAACGAGTCACACCGGCACTCGCAAAAGCGATTCAAAGTCGGCTCCATCGGAGTGATTTCGACGCCTTCCGTCTGCAACGAAACAATATTATGTGGGGTCGCTGGTTCCAATTTGGCGGGTGGCAGAGCGACACTCTTCTCCGACTGGTTCACAAGAATCGATTGCAAGGCTGGGTTGGAGAAGTCCACGAACATGCCGAGGTCATCGGCCGAGTGGGAGAAATAGAGGAGCCGTTAGTTCACCTTACTCACCGCTCGCTGTATGATGGACTCCGAAAATCAATTGAGTGGACCGATATTGAGGCACGACTGCTCCTTGAAGCAAATCATCCAAAAGTGGGTCCAGCTCGGCTGATAAAAATTGTCACCTTTGACCTCTTTAAACGCATTGTCTTCCAAAAAGCCTGGAAAGATGGTGCCGAAGGAGTCGTAGAAGCCATGATTCAAAGCATGAATCGATTCCTGGTCTACACCCGACTCTGGGAGCTCCAGCAAAAGCCAAGTATTCCTGATCGCTATGCTCGGATAGAATCTGAAATTTCCAAACAATGGAAACAGGGAAAACGGGCATGAAAATTGGAATGTTTTCTCCGTATCTTCCAAAACATTTTGGAGGAGGCGAACGCCACTTTCTCACCACGGCTGCTTACTTAAGCCAGCAACACAATGTTGAAATTCTTTTGGCAGAAATTCCGTCTGATCTCAAATCAAGAGTACACACCTACGAAGAACGATTTGATCTCGATCTCTCAGCGATTCATTGGAAGGAGTCTGGTTTGGCCACTGGAACACAGTCAGCCTTGAAAACTTGGCAGGAAACTCGCTCCTACGATGCCTTCTTCTTCCTCACAGATGGAAGTTTATTTTTGAATGGATCCCGTCGCGGAGTTTTGCATGTACAAATCCCGTTCACCCAGCCACTGACACTTTTGGGGAAATTGAAACTTCGTACTTGGCAAGTTTTGAACACAAACTCCGAGTTTACCAAAGAAGTCATAGAACGCTCCTGGCAGCGATCAGTGGATGTAGTACACGCGCCTTTTGTTGATACCGCTCAAATTCCTGAAAAACTTCCCAAGAAGCAACCAGAGATTCTCACAGTGGGACGATTCTTCGATCCAGAGAGCGCTGGGCAAAATAAGCGTCATGATATTTTGATTCGTGCTTTTATTGACGGCTGCAAAAAAAACATCTGGCCGCACAAGACAGTGCTCCATGTCGCAGGAGCAGTTGAACCAGGAAAACATCACGAAGAGTATGTTGATTCCTTGAAAGAATTAGCCAAAAACTATCCTGTTGAGTTTCACCTCGATGCTCCACATCAAGAAATTGTTGATCTCTACGCCCGCTGCGAAGTGTACTGGCATGCCACCGGATTCGAAGTTTCTGAGATAGATCATCCAGAATTGGTTGAACATTTTGGTATGACCCCGCTTGAAGCGCAAGCATGGGGGTGTATTCCCATTGTTGTCCCAAAAGGTGGGCTCACAGAAACTGTGAGTAACGGCGATACCGGTTGGTACTACACAACGCAAACAGAACTTTTGGAAAAAACACTCTTGGTATTCTCGCTCAACACACAAGAAAAAAACATCTGGCAACAGCGAGTGAGAAATGCGGCAGAACGGTACTCATTGGCGCGTTTTTGTCATACGATTGACCAAATGATCCAGACACCACGAACATTATAGATATGACAAAAACGCGCCAACTCCGACCACCAGTGAGTGTTGTTATCCCTACCTATCAAGGGCAAAAATTATTAGAAAAACACTTGCCGGCAGTGATGCAACAACTGCGAAGCGGTGACGAAATTGTGGTCGTAGATGATGCTTCTCCAGAACCAGATCAAACTCTGAGCTGGTTGCACGGCATTACGCAGCGGCTCAGAATGAAAAAAATATCTGTTCGTGCCATTCAGCACCGAAAAAATCAACGATTCGCGGCCGCGGTGAATACAGGAGTCGAAGCAGCACGGCACACCCTTGTGTGGCTCCTGAACAATGATGTCTCTCCACTCACCAAAAACTCAGTTGGCTTGGCAGCAGAGTACTTCACCAAAAATCCGAATCTCTTTGCTCTTGGATGTGCAGAAGTGACGGAAGAAACACCAGATGCTCAACTCTTTGGACGTGGAACTGGTGGGTTTGTCCGAGGGCTACTTCTTCACTGGTACGATCCTGATCAAAAAAATCCAAAAACTCTTTGGACCGCTGGTGGCAGTATGTTTCTGAGTCGAACAAAATTTCAACAGCTCTCTGGCATGGACACACTTTTTGCTCCAGCGTACGAAGAAGATCGAGATCTCTCCTATCGAGCACTGAAACGAGGGTGGCATATTCAACATGCTCCCGAAATTCTTGTGCTCCATCAGCACGAAACCACCAATACCTCTGCGCTTGGAAAGAGAAATATTCAGGTCACTTCTTGGAAAAATCAGTTCACTTTAGTCTGGAAAAATATTTCTGAACCCAAATTTCTTCTGCAACACATCCTGTGGCTTCCGTATCACTTGACAGTCTCAAACTGGAAAGAGCGCGGAGCAGTCGGACACGGTTTCTGGAGAGCACTGAAGAACCTTCCACAAATTGCAGCAAAAAAACGCGCTGAACAAAAAAACTGGCAACGAACAGATGCAGAAATTTTGCTAGCATACGGAAGTAAGCCACACAAAAACGTATGATTCCTATTTTTTCTCAGATCAAACAATTCTTTCATCGGCAGCGACCAACTCAATTCCCTTGGTGGCTTATTCTCTGTTTCGTTGCTGGTGTAACCATTTGGCTCCGTTTTTCTGCTTTAGGAATGTTCCCCCAAGGTC
>CAZFLN010000010.1:26418-30048 GCA_964519905.1 uncultured Pseudomonadales bacterium
GATGAAGCGTTTCTTGGATATGTCGGAAAAATGGTGATCACCACTGGCCGGGACGAGCACGGATCACTTCTTCCTGTCGTGTTTACATCTTTTGGTGACTTTAAAGCACCTTTTGCTGTGTACCTTACCGGAGTGAGCACAACCCTTTTGGGTCTCACTGCTTGGGCAGTCCGGCTTCCCTTTGCACTGGCTGGCAGCATCACCGTTGGAATGATCGGAGTGCTGGTCTGGCTGAGAACTCGATCTCTCGCTTGGGGAGTACTGGCTGCCTGGTTACTCAGCACACTCCCTTGGCACATCCATTTTTCTCGGATCGGTTTTGAGTCTGGAATCACGGCACTCTTTTTTGTATCAATACTTGCCGGTTGGCAAGCACTTCGTCCGAATGCAGTCGCCCTTTCACAATCCAGTCGGAATCTTTGGTGGGGAGTCATAGTCTGTTGTACAGCATTGGGTTTGTACACATACCATTCAAGTAAAATTGTTTTCCCACTGAGCATTCTCATGATTGTGATCTGGGAGGCAGGACTACATACGTCTTTCTGGCTCAAGCGCTGGAAAGAATGGCTCACAGCTGGATTTTTTGGCGGAGTGCTGCTCCTCCCATTCATGTGGAGTCTGAATTCAGGTGGTCTCAACAGAGCGGGCCAAACCGTTTTTTGGCAACACTTAAACGCACAAGAGACCTTCTTGGAACGATTTTTCTACAATATCTCGACGTACCTGTCCCCGCAATTCCTCGTGTTTGGAGCGTCGGATTCTTTGCGCCACAGCACTGGATTCAGTGGCATTCTCACTATCACCCTATTGCTCGTTTGTGTGGTCGGGCCACTTTTCCTTATCTGGAACAGCTTCACACACAACACAAACCTCTTCGCTGCTTGGAAAAAGAGATTCACATTCTTGCAGAAAGATACTGCACAGTCTGATTGGCCAATCTGGATTGGTCTCACATTGATCGGATTTCTCCCAGCGCTCATTGGATTCGAAGTACCACATGCCAACCGCGCATTCTTGGCAGTCATTCCTCTTATCGTGTTTGCCACGCTCACACTTCAAGGACTGTTTTCCTTGCTGCCTGGCAATGCCAAACAAACACTCATCGCCAGTGTTTTACTTTTCAGTGCTCTGGAGTCTGCCGCTTTTTGGCATGATCTCCGAAACGACTATCCAGCCAGGAGTTCGGCTGCCTGGATGGACGGGTATGCACAAGCAAGTAGGCTCGCTGGCCAGGCAGCCAAGCTCTACCAGCCAACAGCATTCACCAAAGAATATGGTCAACCAGAAATATTTTTTGCTTTTGAGAATTCCTGGCCCATTGATCGATTCCGGGCAAATGATTTTGGGAGCATTCAATTCATGGATCAAGACCAACTCGAAACCACAACACAACAAATTATCTTCAGTGCCAAACCCCTCGAGAGAAATGACGTAACGCTGCAACAAGAAATACTCCGGAAAGATGGTTTGCCCGGATTCTGGATATATCAAAAACATGAATAAAATTCTGCGCTGGCTCCAGTCACATCAAATAACTTTTTGGCTTTGTCTCTTAGCGCTCGTAGCTGGATGTCTGCGAATTCACGACATCTCAAACTCACCACCAAGCCCGTATTGGGAAGAGGTGGCGCTAGGATATGACGCGTACGCAATTCTCGAGACAGGAAAAGATCACCATGGAAACGCTTGGCCAATCGTGGCCTTCCCCTCTTTTGGTGATTACAAACCAAGTCTGTATTTTTACACCGTCGTTCCGAGTATTGCCGCTTTTGGCTTAAACACATTTGCGGTTCGACTCCCAGCAGCGCTCGCAAGCACATTTACTGTGGTATGTGTCAGTTGGTTAGTGTGGAAATGGTCTGGATCCAAACATGTTGCCGCTTGGGCGGGGATTCTGCTCGCCATCCAACCGTGGTCTCTGGTAATCGGCCGAGCGGGATTCGAAGTCAATCTTGCCGTGTTTTTGATTATTTTGTCTGTGGTAATTTTTGAGCAGGCAAGAGCATTGAAAAAATACCAATTCATCTACTTTGCGTTTGGAGCCTTACTTCTGGCGCTCAGTACCTATGCGTACCACTCAGCCAGACTCTGGGGACCCTTTATTGGAATTCTCGTATTTTCTACTTTTTTCCCATGGAGGACTCTGCTGACCGCACCGAAAAATGCTTTGCCTAAAATTCTCCCTTGGATCCCAGCGGTTGTAATTGCATTTGTACTTCTCTTCCCACTCTTGAAAGAAATACGGAGCCCAGCAGTCCAACAACGGGTGCAGCAAACCTCGATCTTTTCCGATCCAGCGCCAATTATTGCTGCAGTTGAAGCACAAGAAAAACTTGGAAACCCATGGTGGGCACGGTTTGCACATCATCGGTGGTGGTACCAAAGTCAAATGGTGTTGAGCGGGTATTCGAATCACTTCTCGCCAAGTTTCTTGTTTGGAAAAGGGGATGTAAATCCTCGTCACTCATCTCAGTTCTTCGGCATGCTGTACCCTTGGGAGCTCATCACCGTGCTTTCGGGAATCTGGGCAGTGCTTACACAATTGCGACTTCGAACCAAATTTCTTTTGGGTGGACTGATTCTCCTTTCACCCATTGCAGCGATGTTTACACTTACCACACCGCACGCACTGAGAGCGCTTTTGCTTTCTCCATGGTTAGCGGTTCTCTCTGCATTTGGAATGGGAACTCTTCTTCATTTTCTCTGGACAATACTGAAAAATCTCTCTCTGCCTGCTTGGGCACAGAGAGTTGGATTTTTTTCTATTTTTTCTGCCGCTGGCGGAACAGTACTGGGAACGACGCTCGTTTTTTGGTACTTTTTGAGATTCGTCTATCCTTTACAAGCCGAGTCTGAATGGCAGTATGGCTACGAACAAGTGATTCAGGCTGTAGAAAAGCACAAACTCCCTGACGAGCAGATTTGGATGACACGAGAGTATGGCCGCCCAGCAATGTATGTCTTTTTCTTTACCAAGCAAGATCCGGAAAAAGTTCAGGCTGCCAGCCAAACAGCCCCACTGGACCAACTTGAAATTCTGAAATTTGAGAACTGGAACTTCGGCGCGCAAACTGTAACCGCTCAAGGGATTCATGCTGTACCAGCTGGGAGAGATATTCCTCAAGAATCAACACTCCTAGAAACCATTTCTGGTCCATCCGGAAAAACATACTGGGAAATAATTCGCACGCCGTAAATCCGGCGTGCGAATCAACCCAAAATTAAACAACTTCTTTCAGTGAAAGTGTATTCGTGAGTCCTGGCTCATTCCAACGGTGTCCGTGGATAAAGAGGAGTCGCTGACCACTAGCCACTAAGCCACGATCTTTCAAGTTCGCAATAATCGGATCGACCGAAACAATGTCTCCATCCGGGAAGTCCATCAAGAATGAAGTAATTCCATAGGCCAAACAGAGCTGATCACGCACTTTGTCGTTTTGCGTCAGGGCAATAATCGGCATGTTTGGACGGAAGCGTGACAAGGCGCGAGCCGTATTTCCAGTTTCAGTAAAGATCACGATACCGGCGATTTCAAAATCTCGATTGTGATCAATCAGATGCATGGCTGCTCGAGTCACTGCTTCTGTTTGATTCAAGTTTCCATCATATGAAAGTGCTGGCAAAACGACT
>CAZFLN010000010.1:30058-36026 GCA_964519905.1 uncultured Pseudomonadales bacterium
ACTTTTTCCTCGTTAAAGGCCACGATACGTCGCATGGTAGCTACTGCCTGACGAGGGAACTTCCCTTGGGCTGTTTCACCTGACAACATCACGGCATCAGAACCGTCAAATACAGCATTGGCTACATCGGATACTTCCGCGCGAGTTGGTCGAGGGCTGTCCACCATACTTTGCAGCATTTGTGTGGCAGTAATAACTGGCTTATTGGCAACGCGACACTTATAAATCAGCTTTTTCTGCCAATAACTAAGTTCTTCGAACGGCACCTCAATGCCTAGGTCACCACGGGCAACCATTAAACAATCAGATGCTTCGATAATCTCGTCGATATTTTCGAGAGCAGCCGCGTTTTCGATCTTGGCACAGACATCGGCTTTGACACCGCGCTTGGCCATTTCTTCACGCAAAATACGGATATCTTCCTTATCTCGCACAAAAGAAAGGGCTACGAAATCAACATGTTCGCGACTGGCCAAATCAAGTTTTTCAAAGTCTGACTCAATCAAGGAGGCCAAGGTAAGTTTTACACCAGGCAGATTCATTCCTTTGCGGTGCGTTACCATGAAACTTCCGTTTGAGCGGAGCATCCATCCTTTGTGGTACTCAGAGATAACTTCAAACTCCATGAATCCATCATCGATCAGAACTTGGTCACCAACAGAAAGCGCATCAATCACTTTTTGATCTGGAACAACAATCGTTTTTTGCCCCTCAACATACTCCGTAGAAAGAAGGATGTGTTCCCCCTCTGAGACTGGCATTGGCTCTTTGTCTTTTACTTCAATACGAATCTCGGGGCCCTGCAAGTCAATCAGGATACCAACCGGCTTGCCAATTTCATCCGCCACTTTCTGGACTCGCTCAATGCGCTCGCGGTGCCAATCAACATCACCATGCTTCATGTTAAAGCGAATAACACTCGCGCCAGCCTGGAGGAGATCGCGGATACCATCTTCTGTATCGGACGCTGGGCCAATGGTAGCGACTATCTTTGTACGATTCATACGATATCTCCTCGCGAATTTTTTCGATTTTTCTTTTGTATAAACTCCAGGCAATTGTAAACTACCCCGAAGAAGTGATACAGTAGGAATCTATGGCACGTCGAGGGCGCAAGAAATCGCCCTTCAAAATCAAACTTCGTGGGGAAACCCTGTATTCGCTGGGCAGCCTCATTTTCTTCGCGGTCGCGGGTTTAATTACCGTGTCTTTTTCTGGGCAGGGAGAATCACTGCAAGAAGTAAATAGTCTGCTGCGCGAAATGTTTGGCGTGGCGAGCTTGCTGCTGCCCTTCTTGTGTGTCACTGCTGGACTTGTTTTAACCGGAGCAAAATGGTCATTCGCCAAACCCCAAGTCATGCTTGGGAGCTTCTTTTTCTTTCTTTCTACACTGGTACTTTTGCAATCTGGTACGGCAGGAGTAGCACTCTTTGCCAATATTGCTGATTTAGTTCAACCATTAGGTACCAGAATTTTGTTTGGCCTCCTGGGAATCGCTGGTTTTATGATCTTTACTGACACTTCTTTGCGTGAGATCTTCCGCTTTGTGACATCTCTGGTAGAAGTTGATACCACGGAAAAAACAGATAAACTCGAGTCAAAGAAGAAAGCTGACAAAGAGCTGTCCGAAGAAATCGCTGCGAACAAACCTGGATTACTCACCAGACTCACTGGCCGCAAAAAACAAGATACTGAAGGAGAAAATACTTCTCCAGAACCAGAAAATCGCTTTGTGGTAAATCAAGCCAAGGCAATTACTCCAGCCGAGCCAGAACCTGCGGCAGAAGCACCACTTCTCCCTCACAGTGATGGACCAACGCTCAATCAACCCAGCCAACAAGTGTGGGAGTATCCTCCGCTCACGCTGCTGAGTAATAAAAAAGGCAAGCCGGCTGACCGCGGTGACATTAATAAAAATGCACAAATTATTGAAGACACACTGCAGTCCTTTAACATTCAAGCAAAAATCGTAGAAGTAAACTGTGGTCCAGCTGTTACGCAGTATGCGCTCCAGCTTTCTACTGGAACCAAACTCTCAAAAGTGACCGGTTTGGCCAATGACCTAGCTCTTGCCTTGGCTGCTCCGACTGGGCAAATTCGTATTGAAGCACCTATTCCAGGAAAATCTTTGGTTGGTATCGAAATTCCGAATCGATCACTTGAAGTCGTCACCTTGCGGACCATGCTCACCTCCAAAGCAATGGCAAATAGTAAATCCAAACTCGCCGTGTCTCTTGGCTTGAACGTTGCCGGCGAACCTGTGGTCGGAGACATCGCCAAAATGCCACACTGTCTCATTGCCGGTTCCACTGGATCTGGTAAATCTGTTGCGGTGAACTCATTTATTTGTTCCATTTTGTTCCGCTCTTCACCTCAAGAAGTGCAGTTCCTCATGATCGACCCAAAGCGCGTGGAGTTGTCGGTGTATAACGATATTCCACACCTTAAAATGCCTGTGGTGAATGATGCGAAAAAAGCTTCCCAGCTCCTGCGTTGGGCGTGTGACGAGATGGATAAACGATATAAACTCCTGGCAGAAGTCGGCGTTCGTAATATTACCGGCTACAACGAAATGGCTGGATTTACTTCCTTACCATACTATGTGATTTTAATTGACGAGTTGGCTGACCTCATGCTTCTTGCTCCGTCAGAGGTTGAACAATCAATTGTGCGTCTGGCTCAAATGGCCCGTGCGGTCGGTATTCACTTGGTTTTGGCAACGCAGCGTCCGTCGGTTGACGTTATCACTGGTTTAATTAAAGCCAACATCCCAACCCGCATGGCTTTTAACGTCGCTTCGAACACTGACTCACGCGTCATCCTCGATGGTCCCGGCGCTGAAAAACTGCTCGGTCGTGGAGACATGTTGTACATTCCGCCTGACGAAGCAAAGCCTCGTCGTATCCAAGGTACGTTTGTTTCTGACGAAGAAGTCCAACAACTTATTCAATTCTTACGCCAGCAAGGTGAACAACCTGATATGCAACAAATTAGTCTCAACGACCTCGAGAAGTATGCTACTTCTGGTGGAGGGAGCGGCGCTGGCGGCGGCGATGGTGAAACTGATGAATTCTTTGATGAGTCAGTTCGTATCGTTCTTGAGTCTGGGAAAGGTTCTGCATCATATATTCAGCGTCGACTTTCCGTGGGATACAATCGTGCGGCTCGAATTCTCGATCAGCTGTCTGAACAAGGAATCGTGGGACCAGCCCAAGGATCAAAACCTCGCGAAGTCAATAAATCAGCCGCTACTGAATACCTTGCAAAAAAAGGGATTGACCTTTCCGCATGAAAACGCTGAGTCAAGTTATCACGAGCGAGCGTCAAAAAAGGAAGCTCTCTCTCGAACAACTCAGAGCTCGTACCCAAATTCCAATTGATGTTCTCAAAGCTCTTGAATCGAGCTCGTTTGAAACTCTTCCCCCACCAACTCTCGTGCTTGGTGCGCTGGACCTGCTTGCCGAAGAATTCGATATAGAAGCAGAAACACTCCATGCCTTGTATCGAAGAGATGGCGGAAATACTCCTGCCTCATCCACGCAAAAATCAAAACGGAAAAATCGTTCCTGGAAAACAAGGCTTCGCTTTCACCTCTTAAGCCCACGCGGCCTTTCTTGGGCAGTGAGTGGTCTTGTCATTACACTGGCCATAGCCGGAATTGGGTGGCAGTGGTGGAGTCTCAGCCAACCACCAGAACTCACCGTTGCCGAGCCTCTCGACAATGGCGTACTCCAAAACCCAGTGAGAATTTCTGGCCGGACCAATCCAGAAAATACACTCACCGTAAACACCGAAGTTCTTTCTTTAGACCAAACAGGCAATTTCGCCACCTCGCTCACCTTGCCAACCGGACAACGAACACTCGTCATTGAGGCAACTGACCAACGTGGAAGAATCAACCAAGTGGTTCGTTTCATTCAAGTTGAGTAGATATTTGGCGAAATTTCCCAGAAGACTTCGCTACTCCTTTGGGTTTTCCTCTTGCTCCCAATCACAGAACATGATTAGATGAATGCATGGATCCACTTAGTATCGTTCTTACCGTTGTTGCAGCCATCCTCTCCATCGTTCTTTTGGTGGTTGGAGTTCAGACTATCTTGGTATTGCAAGAAGTCAGACGCTCTCTTAACAACTTTAATCGAATGACAGAAGTTGTTGAGGACACAGTGGTTCGTACCCTCTCACCATTCCAACAACTCGGTGGTGTGGGAGCCGGACTGAGAACTGGATTCCGCTTACTCGAAACTTTTTCAAACTTCATCAGTACCAAGAGCAATGAAACGAACACAAAAACCACCACTCGCTACGACGAATAACGATCCGCAGAACGCGGGATCGTTTGCAGCAGGATTTCTTGTTGGCGTGGTTACTGGAGCAATTGGACTCTGGGCAGCTCAAGATCAGCGTGGAAAATCATTTTTGCAACAAATAAAAAATGAGTTTTTGGAAACGCTGCAAACAGAAGCAGAATCAAAGCTTCCAGAGCCCGTGAAGCAAGCCGCGCAAACTGCAGGAAAGAAATTCCCAAAGTTTTCGGTAACCAAAGCAAAACGTTCGTAATTTGTTTGTTTTAATTGATACTGTAGGCAGGACAGAAAAGAAAGGAAATCATGGCAAGAAATTCAGCGGCATCCGCAGCAAAAACGGTGAAATCAACCGACCCTCGCTCTGAGGCACTCGATATAGCAATGAAGCAAATTCAGCGCTCATTTGGTGATGGAGCGATCATGAACATGGGAAAGAAACTTGACGGCATGTACTCCATTCCTGCAATTTCTACTCAGTCTCTCCCACTCGATTTAGCGATTGGTATTGGCGGTTTTCCAAAAGGAAGAATCGTCGAAATTTATGGTCCAGAAGCTTCTGGAAAAACCACACTCTGTTTACATGTTATTGCAGAAGCCCAAAAGACAGGCGGAAACGTCGCTTTTATCGACGCAGAACATGCGCTCAACCCAGAGAGAGCCTTAGCTATCGGTGTTGATCTCGAAAAACTTCTGATTGCTCAACCAGATTATGGGGAACAAGCACTTGAGATTGCCGAAACACTCATTCGCTCTGGCGGAATCGATGTACTGGTTGTCGACTCCGTAGCGGCACTGGTTCCAAAGTCTGAAATTGAAGGTGAAATGGGTGACGCCAGCGTGGGAACTCAAGCCCGACTCATGTCAAAAGCCATGCGAAAACTCGCTGCTGTTATCAGTAAGTCAAACACTATCTTAATCTTCACGAACCAACTGCGTATGAAAATTGGCGTCATGTTCGGAAGCCCAGAAACGACAGCTGGTGGACAGGCTTTGAAGTTCTATGCCTCTCTCCGAATCGACATGCGAAAAATTGGAAATATTACAGAAGGCGATAAGGTTGTCGGGACTCGTCACCGAGCTCGTATCGTGAAAAACAAGGTTGCTCCACCATTCCGCGTCTGCGAGTTCGATATGATGGCTGATAGCGGTATCTCTGTTTCCGGTGGAGTACTTGATGTGGCTGTCGAAATGGGAATTGTCGAGAAAGCTGGAAGCTTCTTCAAGTATGGTGGGCAGACCATCGCACAAGGTCGAGAAGCAGCAAAAGCCGTCCTCGAAGAAGACGAAGCATTCATGACTGAAGTCAAGAAAAAAGTCTGGGACGAAATTAAAAAGGCCAAAAAGCCGCTACCAATGAAACAAGGTTCTCAAGCCCCAGACGACGCGGCAGCGGACCTCGAAAGTCCAGTCGCCAGCGAAGCTGATCCAGAGTAAAAGCCAGAGTAAGAGCTTTGGTTCGAAGTTCACAATCTTGAGTGATTCAGAAAACTCTCTCGGGACAAGAATTTCCCCCGAAAAGGTTGCCAATCGGTATAGGTCATGTTCTATACTGGCCAAATGCCCGAAAAACTTATCATTTATCAAAAGACCTATGATTTCCTGCTGTGGTTATTTCCACTGGTCAACCGGATTCCGAAAAGCCACCGTTTAGTTCTGGGTCG
>CAZFLN010000010.1:36036-38843 GCA_964519905.1 uncultured Pseudomonadales bacterium
GAAGAACTCATCATGGACTTGCTGCTCCTCATCATCACCGCCAATCAGGGGCGAGGAGTGGCACGCCGAGAAATTCAGCAAAACATCTCAGAACATCTGGATCGTTTGCGCATTCTGATTCGGCTCACCAAGGATCTCAAGTTCATGAGCGTGAAACAGTACACCTACGCCAGTGAGAAAATAAACGAAATCGGTCGTATTTTAACCGGCTGGATCAGCGTTACTCGCTAAACAGCTGACTGGAAAATCGCCCACTTCATCTTCCTTCCATCTCTTTTTTATACCTTGACTCACAGAAGGAAGAACCACGAAAACTGCACACCGCTTTCCTCCGGGGCGCGAATTGGAATAATGAAACGAACGCGGGTGTGTTCGCACTCAATTTGAATAATGAACCCGGAAATCGAAATACCAATATTGGGTTTAGGTGTGCCAGTGATTTTTGAGTGCGGCTTCAGCGCCGCGGGCGCAATGTATTCGCGAGTACGGTGCGCCCGCGCACCGAGCTGCCAGATGCGTAGTGTATATTTACGGACGTGCACTCAGGATCGAGATGATCACAGAGTTCTTTCTTGGTCAGTGGTTGTGACCAGTCAGGTCGCGGAGAAAAATGCTCCGCTCCCTGGCTGGCGCAGACAGCTGATCGAACACAGTGCCCTTATCCCCACTCTGGAGCTCCTTTGGGAGAACCAGAGTGGGGGAAGTGGGCGATAGATAGGGGTTACCCTTCCAGGGGTAGACGAGCCCTAGGGTAACCCTACCATTCACCTACCCCTGGAAGGGTAACCCCCGACAACCACTATGTTCCAGCAAATCACCCAGTTCGAAAATCTCCTCGCCGCCTACAACCGCGCCCGGCTCGGCAACCGGTACAAGCCGGTCACTTCCTGGTTCGACTTCCACGTGGAGCGAGAACTGTGGCGACTGCACTGGGAACTGACCACCAAACGATACACTCCCTCGTCGTACACCTACTTCACCGTGCACGATCCCAAAAAGCGCCAAGTAGCAGCACCCAGTTTCCGCGACCGCGTGGTCCACCAGGCGCTCGTGCACACCATCGAACCCCTCTTCGAGAAAATATTCGTCACCGACACCTATGCCTGCCGAGTGGAAAAAGGCACCCACTACGGCGCTCGCCGCATCAGGAAATTCCTGCAAGCGGCCAAAACGTACCACGGGCAGGACACCAAGCTGTACTACTTGCAGTGTGACATCCGTAAATTTTTCTCTTCTATTTCCTGGCCAATTCTGCTTAAGCTGATCGAGAAACGAGTTTCCTGTCCAGACACCATGGCCCTCATCCGGAAAATTATCTTTACGCACAGCGTGGTCTGGGGTCGACGCGAAAAGGCAGAAGACAGAATACTGGTGGTATCACGCAAAGACCAGCGAGGCCTGCCCATCGGAAACCTAACCAGTCAGCTCTTTGCCAACGTCTATCTCAATCACTTTGACCACTTCGTGAAAGAACAGCTCCGCGTGCGCTGGTACGGGCGATACATGGACGACTTTGTGATCATCTCACCAGACAAAGAGTACCTCAAAACCGTGCAGGCCCAGTGTGCCAAGTTTCTGGCGGAAGAACTGCAACTTGAACTCCATCCCAATAAATCGCGCATTTTTAGCGCTGAAAACGGTGTTCCGTTCGTGGGCTATCGGATCTTCCACGATCACGTGCTGGTGCGCGGCCGCACACTCGGCCGCTTTCAGAAACGCTTTCAAGCCATGCAGCGACAGGTTAAGCGCCAGCACCTACAACCAGAAGACCTAGCGGCCACGCTGCAGTCCTTCGACGGCCACCTCCGCCGCGCCAATGCTTGGAGACTCCGCGAGCGCTTCCGCCAACAGGCGGAGGAGACAGTGAAAGTGAGAAAGCAGCAGATGGAACAGACCTCAGCACTGATGCAAAGCGCTTTGGAAAATGAATGGAACTTGCGATAAGGGATCGGCAACAAGCCATCACTTTTACATAAAAACTCATCATGAATTGGCTCCTTGCGAAGTATTCAAGATCATTCTTCTCTTGCTTCGGCAGCGCGGCGGATGGTACAGTGGTACGAATCATCGTTGCGGTGAAGTGATCGTATGTACGAAAAGAGCCACACTTACCAGCCTTTTTCTTCTGTAGAATCCTCTGCTCAGTCTCAGCACACCCAGAGCTCTCTGCTTGGAAAATCGCGCCGCCGCACATCCAAACTGCGCCTTCCGAAACTCCCGCTCAACAAAACCGTTCTCACCACCGCGACAGCGGCGGCGCTGGTTACGGTGGCAGTGGCCTCGTGGTACGTGTTCCCGCGAGCAATGGCCCTCAACGACACCATCCACACCTGGACCTTCAACAGCGCCAACGCCAGCAGCTACACTTACGACGCCGCGCTGATGTCCGTGGACAACAGTGGTGCCCACCCGGTAGACGGCACTAACCGCTTCGCTAACCCTTCTTTTACTACCGACAACACTGGCTGGACCACCGCTGCCCTGCCCCCAGCAGGCTGGGTCGAGGTGCCTGGCAACAGTGGCCTCTACGGCACCGATAACTTCTTGGTCATGCAGTACGAAGCCAAAGCCTGGGACACCCAAACCAACCAAGTAGTGGCCGACGGCGGCTTCGGCGCGGCTGGCGGTTGGGCGGGCAACAACGTCCAAACCCGCTACCAAGCTCGCTCTATTCCCGAAGGTCGTCCTTGGGTGTTTATCGCCCAGAACCACAGGATCAATATTTGCCTCCAATCCATAATTGCTGGCATCCCCCGTCCGTTGTTTCCATTCACATACTTGCACATGATTGTGTGCGTTGTCTCCAC
>CAZFLN010000011.1:0-37430 GCA_964519905.1 uncultured Pseudomonadales bacterium
CTTTTTCTTATGCGATCGCTGGATTGGTTATCGACGCCATGTTCTTGTCTATTTACTTTATTATCAATCTTTTTAGTGGGAATGTATTCCATAGCACCGCAGTTTTCTGGGGAAATAAGTCTTTGACCGATCTCGCGCTTAATACCAATATCTTTGAGTTCACAATGCGGTATGTGTTTAATGGAGAACCTGGTTCCGCCTGGGGTGCGGCCAATGCTCTTGGGAATTTGGTTTCTGACTCTATTGTCCAGGTGTTGAACAGCGATATCCTTGGTCTCTTTGGAGAAAACGGAATTCTGCGCGGCCTCACCACTATTATATTTACCCTTATTTTTGGTATTGCGCTGCTAATTGCGATGTTCAGAACCTTCTTTGCTCTTTTAATGTCGTATGCCGGTTTTGTGATTAACACAGTGTTAGCACCATTCATTTTATTGCCTGGTGTGATGCCAAACAACAATGCTTTTGGCGATTGGCTGAAAAATCTGATCGCTGGAATGGCTCCATTTGTCGTAGCTATCTTTATGATTTTTATGTCTTTGGCTCTGACTGGAACTTCTCAAACAAATCGTCCAGGCGTTGGCTACCGCGCAAACTTTGGAGACAATACCGTTCAAGGGCTTCGTCTTCCGCTTATAATGTCCGGACAAAATGTTGACTCATCCGCCTTTATGGGAATAATCGGCATGGGATTCATGCTGCTCTTGCCTGAAGCTGTCGGAATCACCAAAAAGATCGTTGGTGCTAAGGGCGGGATCTTTGATGAGTATAAAGATAAGGCTGTTGGGGCGTTCCAGCAGGGGTGGAAAAAGGGTGGCAAGCAGATTTCTTATGGGGCCGGAAGAATTGCGGGTGGAGCAGCAATTGGTGGGGCAGCCGGAGCGGTTATTGGTAGAAAAAGAGCACTTGATAACAATTCTTCTATCCTCCGCGGAGCACTGTCAGGAAGCCTAACTGGAGCTGCTCTGGGAGGCACACTCGCTGGAGGATATCCAATTTATCAACGAGGAGAACGTATGTTTAACCGCGGAAAAGCACTAACAGGGACAATTGGCAAAGCCGAGCTTGCTCTGAACGCTGAACTTCTGAAACGTCGTGCACGTCAAGATCAAGAAAGAGCTGGAAGTCAACTTAATAACACAACTCCAACAACAACTCCAGCAACAGAGAATGGATCACCGTCTGATGGTTCTGAAAACATCGGTGTATAGTTTTATTTATAACTATGAAAGATACAGAGATTGCTAAAATTATCCTCAATCGTCTACTGAAAAAAATGACGACAAATATTCAGCCACTAAGTGAAATTGAATATCTTAAACTGTTGAAGCAAAATATCGATCTTGAAATTTCCTCAACAATAGGTGTTTAAAGAAAATTTATTCTTTTTTATTTTTTAAACAAATCTTTAACGGCTTCACTCATAACTTTCCCAAAGTCATCTGAGAGATTACTAATATAGCCCATATCATAAAGAAGCTTCATAAACATTCTTTCAGAGAGAAGATCGCTTGCAGCCATGTCAGGAACTTCATTATGACCAAACTCTTCTCCAAAGAAATTTAAAATAGCAGATTGGTGTTTAGCGAAATCGATTCCGGTTCTTTCAAGAGAACCTCTTGTATATGCATTATTTTCAAACTTCTTTCGCATCTCAGGACTATACATCATCCCGAAAAGTAGCACCTTGCCCCAACCCAAATTTTTCCAGTCATCTCCTTGAGTTATTGCGTAATAAAAGACTCTAAACAAAAGGTGTCTCATTTCTAGTTTTCGAAGATACTTTGAAAAAAATTCACTTTCCATTTTCGCTTTTTCAGACGGAGTCGCTGTTTTCCATTTTCTTGATTCTTCTTCATATCCATACGCTTTTGTATGGTCAGCGAGTTTTATCGTAAACGTTGGAATAGAGACATTCCCAAATTTTTGTTCTAACTTACTATAGAAATCACCTTTCTCAATTGTTTCTGGATCAAGCGTCATCAGAAAATCCTGAGGAGTAAGATGCAAAGAATTTGCGAGGCGAGTAAGTTTCTGAGTAAGTGGATTCCCTTTAGAATCCAATATTTGAACAACAGATGCGACTCTTCCCATATTTGGAAACTTTTCAGGGTTGGCAAAAAATTCCTTTTGAACTTTTGACGGAACCGTATTATCTCTATCTCGATAGTACGCATCAATTTGCCTACCAGTAGATCTGGCAGAGCTAACAAATGATTCTTGAAGATCCTCAATCTTATTTAATTCTATATTGACTTTAGCAATATTTACAGGAGCCTCTAGAGCTTTTGACCCACCCATAAAAGTTTTTGTGAGTGAAAAAGCATCTTTGAGGTGCAGTGCCCAAGATTGAGACGGGTTTGTCCCAAGTGCTTCAGCAATCATACTTGATATCTCGTTTCTTGATCCAAGTGGACTAGCCCCATCTTTTCGAGAGAGCTCTTCAAAAAGTTCGCCAACAGTGTACCCACTTTGCCAGTGAACAAAGTAGCTATCGTATGAATAAACGAATGTCTTTACTGTGCCAATAGCTTTGGCTTGAAATTGGGATTCTTGAGAATCTGGTGTAGATATAGACTTAGAAGCATAGGCTTGAAGGGAGGCCGCCTTTTCTGCCCAGGTTACACCGAGTACATATGGATTTAATTTCCCCTTATATGAATCTACTTGCGCCCGGGAAAGGCCTGTAACTACCGTCTTTACGTTGTAACCTTCTAAGGCGAGCCCGTCTGGACCAAAATCAACAGATTGATCTTTCACGGTAAAATACCAGACTAAATCACTTTCACTTATAGAACGGCCATTATCCCAACTTTTAATGTTACTTTCTAAAACATATCGAGGCACTTGTGCTCCGAGACTATCTGCTGTTAACCAAGAATGAAGTGTGTTAGCGGCGTTAATTGTAGCAAATAACGTGGGAACATATTCTTTAGTGTTAGCAGAAAGCCTATCAGTGAGTTGTCGTACCGTTTTAACTCTTCTATCCTTATTTTCTGGTTGTTCGGCAAGATATGGAAAAGCAGATCCATCTCCATTAGAGACCTGTTCTACAACTCCTTTTACTTTGTAATGAGATCTCCCGCCTTCCCTACTAACAAGAAATCTGGTTCCAGGGGAAATAGATCTTGGATAAGATGACAAAAATCGTACAAGACGTTCTTTTCGCAAGTTTGCAAATTTACGTTGGTGTGGAAAGCGAGCAGTTTCTTTTAATTCATGATGCGACTGTAAAAACATTTCGCCAAACGAAAGCGTTGATTCCTTCCAATTCTTAGATGGATTCCCAGGATCATAGTTAGGATCATTTTCATCAATCTTATAAACATAATGAGTTTCATGGAGAGCCGCTGCTCCTTCCATACCAGGAACTTTTCCAGAACCACCTTGAAGAATCGAGTTCCATTCAGCATCAGAGAGTGTTAACATCGCAGACCAAAACTCACTGTCATACCATGTTGGAATTTTCTCAGAATCACTGGAAGGCAAAGGTGTAGCAAAAGAGGAAAGACCTTCTAATGAACTCATCGATTTTTTATAGTTGTCAGAAACTTTACTTATTCCAGAAAAGCTTCCAATTACCTTATCCAATCTAGAAAGAACAGACATTGCATGTGGATATTCGTCAGACCTTGAGGTATTTTGAAGTCCATACTGAATTTGAATTAATAAATCTATAGAACTTGGGTAAGTATTGGACGACTTTTTCCCAGGAAAGTTTCCGGGTCCAAAAGCAGCCAAATCAGGGGCTTCCAAGTTTACCAGTCTCTGCTCAAGTCTATCCATCATTTTATTTAAAATGAGAGAGACATAGACATCTCCAATAAAACTGTATTTTTCTTTGAGATATTCTTCTTTTTCCTCTGAATCAGCTCCTTCTGGAGGTCTTCCAAGAAGGATACTGCTTTCAACGCCATTGGCAGCTAAAAAGGCAAAAAAGTCGTTGGGATACTCTTTCGGCTCTAATTCTGGTGAAGCAAGTCTTTCTGAATCAACAGGATTTTCAGGAGGAGATGAAGAATCATCTGCTTCAAGCAGAGAAGTCGCTTCTTCAAGTATCACATCATCAAGTGTCTCAATTACTTCTTCTCTATTTTCTAAATTGCTACCAAAAATGTAACTTAAAATTTCATATTCATTTTTAATGTGGTCTAAGAGCAAATATTCGGAATCTTCTGGAAGCACACCTAATGCTTCTTCATCTTCGATCAGTACTTGCAAATCAACCATTCGAGAAAAGATTATATTTTGAATATTCAAATAAACTTTTTTTTGTTCTGCTTCTGAATCTGGAATGTCTTTGAGTAATGTATAAACATCTCTAATAGTTTTTAAAAACTGTTTATTAGAAAGATTTTCTTTCTGGGGATATGGCACACCTTCTTCTGGAGATTGAGATCTGACAGCAGAAGAATACCCTTCTCTTCTAGAGCCAATGCCTCTCAGTAACGCTTCGAAACTTGATGCCATACAGCCGTTATTCTATCACTCAAGAAGCTTTCTGAGTATTAGCGTTTGAAACGTTCTTGAGAATTAAGTCTACGACTTTCTCAGTAAAAATTATATTTTCGTTTTTAACATTTCGATCAGCTGTAGATTTATATTTTGAGAAAAGAGTCTGCAATGTTTCTACAAAATTTTTTCTATAGTCTTTATTAGATGGGTCATTAAGATCTAAATAGGTTCTAATTCCAAGTTGAATTCGCTTTTCAGAGGATTGAGATTCATGTCCTGGCATTGATTCAACCCATTCTTGAATGAACTCAGTATTTTCATCTGATTCAAAAATTAAAGAAAAAATTTCAAGAGTTTCCTTTTCTTTAGATGTTGTTTCATCTGAGGAATCTCCTTCATAAAATCCGCCACTCGATGATGTGTATCCATTTCTAACATCAAATATAAGATTTAAAGCACTTTCTACATGCAATAGATCTACGAGTTCTCTAGATGCTTGATCAATACTCTTCATCACTTCACGAATGAGCTTTGATTGATTTTCACCTTGACTCTCAAAAGAGTCTCTTGATATTTCACTATTATCCCAATTTTCCTCATTGTTTTTTTCAGTGCTATTTTCTGTTGAGAATTTCTCATGAATTTTCTTCAAAACTTTAAGTTCCGAGAAATGTTCTATAAGTGCTTTTGCGGTAAAACTTTTTTGGATAATATCTCTTAACTGCTCGGGGTCAGAAATCATCTCATTTGATTGTGAGATACCAAATCTTTCTTGTAGTATTTGAGCTGGAACTCCCTCTGGAAACTCTGCCAATGATTGATTCGCGAAAAATTCGGACTTTTCTTTTATCACTCCCAAAGAATATTGCTGGAACATCTCGAAATCGCTTCCGCTAAATTCTTCAGTTGAAATCTTTTTTGAAAACTCTTGAGTAGCCGCAATAAAATCTACTGCACTTGCTCCTTCAAGTGCCCCTTTTTTCGTTTGAGCCATAATATGATCTGCAGAGTTTTGTTGTCTCATTTTTTCTTCTTCAACAAACCTTGGAATTAATTGATAAGCATCTTCTTGATTGATTGGGATTTGATACTCCCAAGGACTTGGCTCTCTTGCTGAGATAGACAAAGGTTTTTCAACTGTAGAAATTTTAGACAGGACTTCTTCGTGAATAGCATCAATGTCAATGTCAGCATTCATCATTCTTCTAGGATTAACAGAATCAATAAATTCGTCCATATGTATTCAGAGTATCATAGTTCATTCTTTTTCTAATAAAAACTATTTCTTGTATTGAATAAGAATAATCCGCCACTCTCCCCCTTCTCAATGTGGATATCTTCGTGTAGAGTGTGGAAAAGTGGGAGCTGCCCAGGCTACCAAGACTTCTCAAGTGTTACACACATTTTCTTGGATCGGATAAAAAAGATAGCACACACCTATGCAAAGTATTGATCCAGCCGTTATTTGGGCCGAAGTCTTAAAAGGGCTCTCCAAAACGATGTCACCCACGACATTTACGACCTTCGTAAAGCCATTAGCAATTTCCAATGTGGAGTTAGTCGGTGACGACCGGGCAATTCTCACCTTGCAAGCAGACAGTCCGTACGTGGCACAGCAGGCGGAAATGCGCTGTTACGTCCAGATAAAAAAGGAAGTGGACATCGCTACTTCTCGGCAGTGTGATCTGATTTTCCAAAGCGTTCAAGTAGAAAACACTCCTCAACAAGAAGAGCTCTCTTCTCCACTCTTGGATTCATTACAATCCCGAGCCGACTCTTTTCCCGCTCAGAATCAAGATGCTCACCAGACTCAGGCACAAATAAATAGAGATCGACGCACACCAAAAAAACTGCCAACTCCAGAAACGCCTTCTTTGTTTGGTTCGATGAATCAAATTGGTGGAGTTTCCATGCCAAGTGTGGATCGCTATAAACTGGCTTTGCAAAAATCGCACCTCAGAGAAGACTTTACTTTTGACACCTTCGCCGTTTCTGGTTCCAATGAGATGGCGCACGCCGCCGCTCAAGCCGTGGCCAAACAACCAGGACAAATCTACAATCCTTTGTTTTTGTGGGGAAATGTGGGAGTCGGGAAAACGCACCTCATGCAAGCTATTGGCAACGTTATCCTTAAAGAAAATCCTGATACACCTCTTCTCTATTGCATGGGAGAGGAGTTCCTCAATGAAATTATTTCCGCGATTCGAACTAAACGAACCCTTGAATTTAAAGAAAAGTATCGAAATTTGAAGGTTCTCCTCATCGACGACATCCAGTTCATTGCTGGAAAGGATACCGCACAAGAAGAATTCTTCCACACGTTTAACGCCATTACCCGGGCTGGTGGACAGGTTATCATGACTTCCGATCGCCCGCCACACGACATTCACCCGCTGGAAGAACGACTGCGTTCTCGATTCGAGGCCGGTCTGACGGTCGACATTCAACAACCAACCTTTGAACTTCGCACCGCCATTCTCCTTATTAAGTCACAAAAACGCGGTCTAGAACTCCCCATGGAACTGGCACAAATGATTGCCAGCGAAGTCGAGTCTGCCCGAAAACTCGAAGGTGTCTTGAGTAAGCTCCACAGCACCCAGTTTTTGACGAATCAACCACTCAGCAAAGACTTAGTGAGAACCGTGCTGGGAGGAGAGTCGCGAGCGGTTGTGTCGCGGAAAAAAGTCAAGCCAAGCCACATCGTACGAGCCGTGACTTCCCATTTTCATGTTTCTCCCAATACACTGCGCTCGGGCTCACGGAAGCGTGAGTATGTGGTAGCCAGACACGTGGCGATGTTTTTACTCAAGTCAGAACTTGATCTGCCATACACCGAAATTGGGGCGAGCTTCGGCGGTCGAGACCACACATCAGTCATGCACGCCGTCCAAAAGATCGAAAAAGAAATTGCAGCCGGAGCCAACGCCGCGCTCGCCCAAGACGTCCAAGCGATACGAGTGAGTCTTGCCGGGATTGAATAGTCACATCTCTCAACTTATCCCCATCTGTGGAAAACACTGTGTATAACTCAATGGTTTTGTGGGGAAAAGATGTGGATGAATTATCCACATTTGCACAACCGATGAATCGTTTGAAACACATTGTTCACATTCACAAACATTCTCCACAGGATATCCACATTGTTTTTCCACCTTCTAAATCATATACTGTTCACACGAAAGCACACCGAACTTGTAGAGAAGCAATCGCTCGGTTTTACGCATATCCCCATGCCTACTGCTTCTATTGCTATTAAATATATACAAATTTAATATACGACCACACATACCGAAAATAAGAACGCATGTAAAGAATCTATGTCACTCCAATTTATAATTCCCCAAAAAGTTCTGAATCAAGCACTGACCGAAGCTCAACGGTTTGTCTCCTCCAAAGCCCTCTCTCCAATCCTTGGAGGAATATCGTTTCAAGTTTTGGAAGATGCAAAGACTTTAGAAATTCGATCTGTCAGTCAACAGGGTCAGTACGTTACGAAAGTTGAGATTAGTTCAGGAACTCCTGGCTCAGCGGTGTTCCCTGCCAACGTCATGGCACAAGTGATTAAAGCATTTGACTCTGGAGAGATTTCAATTGAGCCAGAAGCTGAGTCTTACAAAATTTCTCAAAAAACAGTTCAGTTCACCATTCCACCACTTTCTGGAGATGAATTCCCCGCTGCCCCGCAAATTACCGGTCAATCTTTAGTACTGCCTCGAGAATCTTTTTTGCAGGTCTCAGAAACTGTTTCTGTGGCAGCCAGTCGTGACGAAACCAAACCAGTCCTCACTTCTCTCCTCTTAGAAATGTCCTCTCCGAATGCCCTCGTGACCAGTGACGGCTTCCGCTTGTACCGCCAAGAGGTAGATCTTGCCTTGGACATCGCCAAAACTGTGCTCCTTCCCTCTCGGATGCTCAAGGAAGTGCTCGGCATTATGAAGCGTTTGGACTCCCCCACTATCACCGCCTATTGGCAGGAAGAATCTGGACAGTTTTTATTTGAACTCGGTTCTACGCTTGTGCAGTTGAGCGTTGTATCGGGAGATTTCCCTCCCTACAGAAAAATAATTCCAGAAGCGACCGCTTTTGCCATTACTCTCGACCGAGAACTGCTGCAACAAAGAATTCAACAGGTGATGGTCATGGCAAAGGAACTTTCGAGCATCGTGATTTTAGAGCCAGTAGAAGGCGCTGAGGGTCCTGAACTCCAAGTTTCTTCTCAAGCTGGAGGCAAAGGAGCGTCTGTAGCTCGACTTCCAATTCTGCAAGCAGATGGTGCACCCGCTCCTCGGTTTGCTTGTAACGGCTCATACTTGCTGGACTTTTTAGCCAGCGTCGACACCCAAGACATCACCATTCAAGGGAATGATGCTCTGAAGCCAGTGGTGATTACGGTTCCAGGAAAGAAAGAGTTGCTGTATCTCGTTATGCCGTTTAAGTTGCAGGAGTAAATCTTTGGAATTCTCGATCGAACCGTTCGAAAAATGTGTTACAATACCCATCTATGAAACGTACATGGCAACCAAAAAAGCACAAGCGAGCTCGTAAACACGGTTTCTTACACCGTATGGCGACCCGTGCTGGTCAACTCGTTCTCAAGCGCCGTCGCACTCGAGGTCGTAAGCAGCTGACCGTTACTGTCTCCCAATAAAGTTGGCGGACTCGGTCTTCGCCTATGCTCCCTGCCCCACTCCGGTTTGATTTACGTCAAGACTCTGGTTTTTTTTCTCGTGCTCGTGCCAAACGCAGTAAGTTGTGGACTGTTTTGTATGCTCCTACCTCACAAAGTATGGACAATCCCTCGTCCCCTTCTCCACTTCCATTTGTCTTTGCCATCATCATTAAGAAAACAGTGGCTCGCGGCGTCAAACGCTCCAAATTAAAGCGAATGATCCGTGGAGCGATCATCAAAGCTCTTCCCACTTCTCTTCCCGATTTTGATGCCACTCAGCAGGTTGTGATTCTGCCGACTCGAAACGCCGTTTCTGCGAATCAAAAAGAATTAGCGGCAGATCTACATCAAATTTTATTGACACTCAATTGATCTCTTGATTCCTCGAGACTCTGCTACAATACGCGGGTATGAACCTCATTACTGCTCCTATCGCTGCAATTCTTGATTTTCTCTTGACGGCTACTGGCAGTCTTGGCTGGTCGATTATTTTGTTGACCATTATCGTTCGTACCCTGCTCCTCCCTTTGGTCATGCCCAGCATGAAGCAACAGGTCGCAAATCGAAAAAAGATGGTGGCGTTAAAGCCTGAAATTGCCAAGCTCAAGAAAAAATACGCCAAAGATCCGATGAAGCTTTCTCAAGCTCAAATGGAACTCTATAAAGAACATAATATTAAGCTTTTTTCTTGGGGAATTTTACTGCCTTTTGTGCAGATTTTCTTCTTGATCGCTCTGTATCAGGTACTGCTCCGCTTCTTGAACGGAGACTCTTCTTCAATAAATCACCTTTTCTATGGAATTGATCTCGTAGAACGAGACTCTACCTATATTTTAATTGCTCTGTCCGTCCTTTCTCAGCTTTTCTTGTCGATTATGATCATGCCCGGGATTGATCGTCCAGATGTGATTCCAGATAACTCAAAGTCACCGAAAGTCCAAAAAGCGAATGAAGTAGAGACTGATCAACAAGAAATGGCTGAGAGCATTTCCCAACAAATGCTGTTTATTATGCCGTTTATGACCGGTGTTTTTGCGTTCTCTTTCCCAGCAGGTTTGGTTTTGTATTGGGTTGCTACAACGTTCTTTAGCATTGTGCAGCAGTACTTTATCTCCGGGTGGGGTGGAGTAGCGAAATACCTGCCTTTTTTACAGAAACATGAATAAGGAAGAATAAGGAGTCAGACCATGACTATTCAAGAATATGTTGACCAATTACTTGGTTACATGCTGATCGAACCAGAAGCAGTGACCGTGGAAGAAGGGGAAGAGTACGTGAGTATTCGACTTTCTGTTCCAGAAGAAGATGCCGGTAAAATGATCGGAAAACATGGGGAAACTCTTACCTCCATGGGTCACATTGTCACTTTAAGTTTCCGAGATGCTCTCACTGACGAAAACGGGGAAGTTCGCCGAGTTGTTGTTGATATTAATGCCTACAAAGAGCGAAAAGAAGATGAGGCTCTTGAGATTGCCAAGGAAATCGCTCAACAAGTGGTTGACGAACAAGAACCGCAGGCCTTGCCACGCTCATTTCAGCCTCACCAGCGTCGAGTAATTCACCAAGCTTTGCAAGATTTCGAAGGGGTTTTCACCCAGTCTGAAGGGCAGGGGAGAGATCGTCGTTTGGTTATCTACCCAATTTCTTATCAAGATCACGAATCCGACTCTTCAGAGGCGTAGTGACGAGTATTTCGAAGTTGCTCGTAATTCATACTGACGGTGGTAGCCGGGGGAATCCTGGCCCTGCAGCGTATGGAGTTGCCGCATTTGCTGGGGATTTTTCTGCTGACCAGATTGTTGGCGCAGAAAAGACTGCCAGTCGATTCGAAATCGCTACTTTGTCAAAAAATTTAGGAATCGCTACTAATAACGAGGCTGAGTATCAGGCGTTATTGGCTGGTCTTCGAAAGCTTCCAGAGTGGATAGAGCAGAGTAGCGCTCAATCTGTTATTTTTCGACTCGACTCAACCTTGGTGGTGGAGCAGGTGAATGGAAACTGGAAAGTGAAACACGAATCTTTGAAGCCGTTTGTGGCAGAAGCGCAAAAAATGATTCGAGAGAGTAGTGTTCCTGTTCGCTTGGAATACGTTCCAAGAGCTCAAAATGCTCGCGCAGACCGACTCGTAAATGAGTGTCTTGACTCCGAGTGAGTTCTCTCTTGTAAAGATTCGATCTTCCAGTTCTAGGTCTCAGATCAATTGATTCGATCTTCTTACCGTTTCTACACGACGTGAACTTTAGACTCGAAACTACACAATTTTTCATCCAAGAAAGCGTTGAAAAATGCTACACTGAGTCGCATGCGTTCCCGCTTTGTGGTTGAAGTGGTCGATGAGTCTCCATCCTCGTCTACTTCACCTGTCCACCAGCCGAGCCAACCGATTGCGGATACTCCCAGTGTTTCTCCGCCGATTCCTTCTGCACCTCCGACTCAAGTTCAAGATCAAGTTATTTCTCCCCCCAAACAGGTGACTCAGACAGCTTTCCAATCGGTTACTTTGCGGGACAAGTTGAATTCTGCAGAAGTTTCGGTGCAAAGAATTTCAACGTTTTCTCAAGTTCCTGAAAAAAACGCCACAGAACCACCAGATCTTTTTGAGAAGTATGGATCAAGGATTGAACAAGCTTGGCAGGAAGAAACACTTACTCACGCTCGAGAAGTGCCTGATGTCAGAACCCCTCGAGTTCCCAAAAGTCAGCGTGTTCACCCAAGCATTCAGTATCGAGAAAATAAACCAGCCGCTCCGAATCTTGAACCAAAGCTTGAGAGAATCGAGCGATTGTTTGCTCACACTGGTGAGCGGAACGATAGTTTCGGAGAACCGGGATCAAGAGATTCAAAAAAGAGTTTTGGTTTTTCATTTCCTCAAGTAAAACTTCAGCGAAAAGTGTTGTATCCGCTTATTTTTTGTTTTTCTGCACTCTTGGTTCTTGGGGGAGCCTCTGCCGCCATGTATTTTGACGTGCGTTCTGCTCAGTCGCATGTTCGTGCGCTTGCCACACAGATCGGGAGCGGGGAATTGTCGGAAGCTAAAACCACGGCGAAAATCTTGGAAAGAAAGCAGCAGCGATATAAGAAAGCATATTCTGTTGTTCGACCAGTTCTTTCTCCACTCCTCGGGGTAAAAAAATCGAATCATATTGAGAGTCTTTTCGTTTTGTCTGATCGGGGAGTTCAAGTCATGAATGACTCACTTACCGCTCAAGAGACCTCAAGTTTGGCCTACAGGCAATTTCTGGGAACTGCTCCAGGGTCAGCTATCGATACCAGTGCTTCAATATCTGGTCAGTTGGAGTCTCTGTACGCCAATCTTTCTGGAGTTCAAGCCGAAGTCACCGCACTGCAAAATCCGTTTGGTTGGTCGTTTGTGTCAGAGCTGCAAGCTGCTTCTCAAAATCAACTCCCAGAAGCGAGAAGAGGCATTCTTGTCGCTCAGCAGATACTCGAAGTTCTGCCAGAACTGATTGGGAAAGAAGGGAAGCAAGAATACCTGGTTTTACTGCAAAACAATGCTGAGCTCCGACCGACCGGAGGCTTTATTGGATCTCTTGGCATCCTTACCGTTGAGAATGGAAAGTTCCTCGATTTTCGTGTCGAGGATGTATATGCCGCTGACGGACAGTTAAACGGATATGTTGAACCTCCTGCCGAACTCAAACAGTACTTGGGAGAGGCTCAGTGGTATCTTCGAGATGTGAACTGGTCCCCTGATTTTCCGACTGTGGCTCAACAGGCGAGTTGGTTTTTGGATAAGTCTTTACGAATTCAACCTGACGGAGTTATCGGTATCAATCTTTCAGTCGCACAGGAAATACTCAGAGTGACTGGTCCAATAAGCTTGATTGATTACGGCGAAGTTATTACTGCCGACAATCTGTATGAGCGCGCCCAGACACACGCTGAAGCGAATTTCTTCCCAGGATCGAGTCAAAAGAAAGATTTCCTGAGTGCCGTAGCAACCGCATTGTTTCAAAAAGTCTTGAGTGGAAATGAATCAAGTACGGCACTCCTGCCAGCGCTGTATCAATCGGCACAAGAGTCTCAATTACTGATTTCTGTTCAGAACCCCAAAGCTCAGTCAGTAATGAGTGCTGTCGGCTGGGATGGGGGAGTGAGAACTCCAGATTGTCCTCAAGCGTTTACTGCGGGAAATTGCTTTGTTGATACCGTTTTGCAAGTCGAGGCGAATGTTGGCGTGAATAAAGCCAACCAATATATCCGGCGAGAAATTGTTCATACTGCGAATATTGCCGATACCGATGTACTGCACTCTCGAACGGTTACTTTGCACAACACCGCTCAGTCTCATTCATGGCCACAGGGCGCGTACAAGAGCTATTTCCGGCTGTTTGTGTCACCTCGTGCCTCAGTGATCGGAGTGACGGTTGACGGACAGGTTTTGGCCCCAGAAATGATTCATCTCCAACAAGAAATGGGCAAGCAAGTTATCGGTTTCTTAGTGAATACTCCGATCAACTCTCAGTCGGTGGTAAATGTTCAGTATCGCGTTCCGCTTGAGTCCTCTTGGACCGCCTATGCACTGTTTGAGCAGAAGCAGTCGGGGACTGGGGCTCAAGTTGGTTCGGATACATTGCAGCATAACTTGGTGGTAAATCATGGACGCGTCACTCTTGTTGCCCCAGAACCGCAGATTAATGCCGCTCATGCTGCTGGTGGAGTGCAGCGCTACACGTTTGAATCAACTCGAGAAACACACCAATTCATGGCTGTAGAAATTACACCGTAAATTTTTTTTGAAGAATCTCTAAAAATCTTAGAGCGGCCAAGAACTGGTAATAAGCATTTCGTCTGTTTCTTGCAAAGAATTCCAGAGAGCTTCAGTAACAAATGGCATGAATGGATGGAGAAGTTTCAGCCCGGTAAAGAGCACATACTCTGTCACTGCCACGTAGACAGCTGCGTCGCTTGAATTGGTATCAAACGCTCGAGTTTTATTTCGTTCCAAATACCCATTGGCGAAGTCGTTCCACAAGAAGTCATAGAGACCAAGCGCCGCATCACTAAAGCGATACGAATCGAGGTTCTCAGAAACTTGTTGCACCACAGCCTGGAGTTGCTGCACGATCGCTTCATCCTCTGGTAAAAGTGCGTTTTCAAGATTGGAAAAGGGCGTATAGGCAACGTTTGCTTCGGTGAGCTCTTGTTGCTTCATCTGAACGAATCGGCCAATATTCCAAATTTTATTGGCAAAGTTTCGATATCCTTTCACCTTTGGTTCACTCAGTGAAATCGGATTTCCAGGAGCCGCACCAGCAACGAGTGCCATGCGGAGAGCATCAGCGCCGTATTTGTCGACAATCTCAAGTGGATTCACCACATTGCCTTTTGATTTGCTCATTTTGGCCCCTTTAGAGTCCGTGACCATACTGTGCAAGTAGACCGTTTTGAATGGAGCAATTCCACTTGGGTGTTCTGTTGATTTGGTCGAGTACTTGCCGATCATGATCATGCGAGCAACCCAGAAAAACAAGATGTCCCACATCGTATCGAGCACCGAGGTCGGGTAGAAGCGCTTGAAGTCTTCCCCTTCTGGATACTGAAGCGTTACGAGTGGCCATTGCCCAGAACTAAACCAAGTGTCGAAAGTGTCAGTTTCTTGAATCCAAGTTGGGCCTGGTTCTTGCTCAGAAATAACGTATTCCGCATTGATTGGCGCAACCAAATTTTGGAGTCCAGATTTTACTTGTTCTAAAGAATGACCCACCGACAAAGCCTCGGAAAGTGGGCTGGTGTGTCGTTCGCCACTGGCGTCCAAGAATGTTACTTGAATATCTGGAGAGGAAACGGTGTCGTACCAAACTGGGATTCGAATTCCCCAGACAATTTGTCGAGAAATGGGCCAGTCACGAATGTTTTCGAGCCACTCATTGTATTGGTTAGTGAATCTTTGCGGGATGATACTTACTTCGCCCGTTCGTACGGCTTCCAGGCCTAAATCAGCCAGTGGCTGCATTTTCACAAACCAGTTTGGCAGTGGGAGTGGCTCAATTTCGTGTTTGCCTTTGTAACAGACTAAAGTATTGCTTTGGTACGAAGAATCAATTGATTCTACTGAGTTTTCTGCCTCTAGTAACTGTGTTACAGCGGTTCGAGCGTGGAAAGTGGAGAGATTTTCAAACTGTGCTTTGAGTTGTTCTGCACGAGTTTTTTGTGGCTCTTCAGTTGGTAGCAACCAAGATAAATCAATTTTTCCAAGTGTATTAATCGTTTGGATAACTGGTAAATTGTGTCGTTGCCCAACTTGCCAGTCTGTTTGATCGTGTCCCGGAGTGACTTTGAGCGTGGCTGTGCCAAATTCGCGATCGACAGCCGTATCGAGAATAATTGGAATTGGTTGTTTTGTCAGCGGATTGAGAACGTACTCTCCTGCTAATGCGGCACGAGGATCTTCTGGATGGATAGCAATGGCAGCATCGGCAAAAATGGTTTCTGGTCGAACGGTGGCAACGATTAAATACGGGATCTCTTGCCCATTTATGACTCTTGGCTCCCCATCTGAAAATCGATACCGAATGTGCACAAGAGGCACAGAGCGAGTTTCGTGTGTAACTTCTAGATCTGCAAAGGTGGTTCCGCATTTTGGACAGTAATTTACGAGATATCTATCTCGATACACCAAACCGTCATTCGCCAGTTTTTGGAAGGTCGAATACACGGTTTTAACAACGTGGGGATCGAGCGTAAAAGTCAGTCGAGACCAGTCAGCACTAAATCCGAGCCGGCGGAGCTGATCAATAATTTGTCCAGAATTCTCTTGTACAAACTCGGCAATATTGGAGTAGAGCGTTTCTCTGTCGAACTGAAATCGAGACTGTCCAGATTTTTTTAAGTGTTTTTCGTACACCACTTGCGTCTCGAATCCAGCGTGATCTGTTCCCGGGAACCACACGGTGGGATGACCCTTCATTCGCTTAAAGCGAACCAAAATATCTTGGATCACGAACATTGCGTGTCCAGCATGCAGTGAAGCATTGGCATTTGGTGGTGGCATGAGCACCGAGAAGGGTTCTTTTTGACCCAAATTTTCTTGTGGTGTAAAGGCTCCAGCCGATTCCCACGATTCGTAGATCGTAGATTCGTGTTCCTGTGGTTGATAATTACTTGGAAGCAAGGCCTTTTTCATACGGTGAATTATAGCTCAAGTATTCCCGCATGATTCACTGAGTATTCCCGACAAGTGTATAAAAGTGTATCAGTTTTGCTGCAACTACCCAAGAAGGGCCATTTGGATTCCACCATACTCTG
The DNA here is from genome assembly GCA_964519905.1 of uncultured Pseudomonadales bacterium. Classification (GTDB taxonomy): domain Bacteria; phylum Patescibacteriota; class Microgenomatia; order UBA1400; family UBA1396; genus CAZFLN01. Next base: position 16,394 of record CAZFLN010000011.1, read on the forward strand.
GTGGCTCATACGAGAAATCTATTGGTGTATCAATTTTTCTATTCCATTTATTGGTGAATTTTACTTTGCCATGTTTTACGCCGTAGTCATACACGTCTCGTGTGACAGCGACATCTTGCAAGCAGTAAGAAGCCAGTTCTTTCCATTGACGTTGCTTGTAGTAGCGGAGAGCATCAAGCCCGTTTCCGGATTTTCCTGCACCGGTGGTTTCTTGGGCGATAGAGTCAAGGGAAATTCTGTGTCCGGTGGCGGCTTTAAATCTTGTCAGCAGATCTAACACATTCCATTGGCTTGGGTCTCCTGAATAATACGGACGCATTGTCTCGACGTCGAAATCAGTGATATTAAATCCGACAATTACGTCAGCAGTTTCTAAAATAGGCCAGAGTTTTGGCAGATCATTCTCGAAGAATCCAGAGAACTCTCCTTTCCCGGAGAAACCGTCTCGAATACAAATTCCAACAAAGCTAATCCCAAGCTGTTGTGGGAGATATCCACCAACTTCTTCGAAACTTTTTTGCGTTTCAACATCTAAGAACACGTGCCGCATTGGGGTAGTGTACACAGTTTTTTTGAGAGATTCAGCTGTTTTTGTTTTCAGGAATTCATGAGGAATGATACAATCAACATATGGCAAAGACGGTTTTTGATTCTTCTGAACGCAAACGCGCCGATCGTGCTCGTGAGTTGGAGGCGGAACTCGCCCAAATCAAATCAGAAGCGAAGTCTGAAAAGAAACCAGAAAGTGTCAAAAATCCAGCTATGAAGCCGCTCAAAGAAGTCTCTGGAAAGACAGAAAAAGTCCTCGAGAAAAAAGAGAAAGCACATCGTTCTCCTCGAGAATATAGTCAAGTGCTTCGAGAGGCGAAGGGTGAGGGCGGTTCATTTTCTGCTTTTGTAGCGGAACCGAAAAATTTGCGGTTTGAAAATCAGCACGAAAAAGAGCAAGTTTTGCTGGTTTTGAGACAACATCCTATTTTAAATATTCAGTGGATTTTCATCTCGATTCTCATGGTATTTGCTCCATTTTTGGTGTTTCCAATTTTGCCATTTGCCACAGTCTTTCCAGGAATCTTCGGAGTGTTTGCTTTACTCGTTTGGTACATGCTGATTATTGCGTATGCAATGGAAAGCTTTTTATTCTGGTACTTCAATATTTACATCATTACTGATGAAAGAATTATTGACGTTGATTTTTACTCAATGATTTACAAAGAAGTCTCAGAAGCCAAGATCGATAAAATTGAAGATGTCACGGCTACCACGGCTGGATTCTTGGGAGCCTTCTTTAATTACGGCACGATTGTGGTCCAAACAGCAGCCGAAAAGCGACAGTTTGAGTTCGCCGCTGTTCCGTACCCAGCTCGTGTCACCAAGTTTTTAAATGAACTCATGCTCGAAGAAGAACGAGAAAAGATGGAAGGGCGGGTAATGTAATGGAAGCTCCATTGTTGTCCCCAGGTTTTTTTCAACTTTTTGATGCCGCAAGCTCTTTGGAAAGTGCGTACTTCTTATACGGAATTTTCTTGAGTGCGCTCTTTTTCTGTGCATTTCTGATTTATGTTTTATTTGCCTTAGTTGCCGTACGCCAGATTTACCTCATGGACGCCACGATTAAGACTCCATTGTCTCCGGTTCTTAAGCTGGTTGGTTGGGCACATTTGTTTGTCTCTATCTTTATTGCAAGTATGGTCTTTGTGGCGCTTTAGTCGCTTTTTTTGTACGATAGAGGGAATGCACTCAGTTTCTTTTCAGCATGCTTCTGCGGTCGGCATCCCGTCCAAGGTGGCTTGGTCTACGACTACAGCCTTGAGATTTGGCTCAGGTGAACTTATTGCGGCCATGTCTTTTGTTGGAAATGATCAATCTCCGCACGATGGTCGACGTTTTGTCAGTGCGTTGTCCGATTCTCGTGATGAATCTCAATTCTCAGCCGCCAGTGTGTATCAAAAAATTCGAACTTTGCTGAGTGAACTCAGTGAAGAAACTTTTTTCTCGGCTGCATTTTTGTGGTGCCAAGAAGACACCGTTACCATTTTTTGTTTTGGCCACGCGAGCGTGGCTCTGCAACGAAGAGAGCAGTGGAAGTGGCTCTGCAGTGGAGAAGAATCCGAAAAGGTTTTGCAAGGGAGTGTGCGACCTGGTGATATGTATGCATTATTCACCGGCTCTGCTCAATCACTTCATTCTGTTACGCAGCATATTTTTCAAGATGCTGACATGGCAGCCACGAGCTTGATGCCAGGGGTCAATCGTTTGGAGGAACAATCCGAAGTCGCCGTGGTATTTGTGCAGAAAGAGGATCTCACCCAAAATGTCCCCAGCGAAAGTGCTCGAACAGCGAGTTGGTTGCAGAAGCCAGTGGTGAGTAAAAGTGATTCTCATCCAGACGAAGAGGTTGAAGAAACGAGTGAATCAGCCGCGACTGAAACGCCAGAAGATTCTTTTTCTCCAACATCCCAAATGACCAACAATACAGAGCATCTCATTTCTCCAGCACGATTGAGTCAAGGTGTCGCGGCCGCCACGATAGTTCAGCCGAGAGGCAAGATTCCTGTGTGGTGGAAAGTGTTTCGACTGGAACGACGGTTTCAGTGGCCAGAGTTTCGTGTGTTACGCGTGGCAATTCTCCTTGCAGTTGTGGGAGCGGTTCTCGGTGGAGTTATGGGAGTGCGTGAATGGCGAGTTCGATCTGAGTACTCCCAAGTTGTCTTACCGCTCGAAACGGCGGTTTCAGATCTGCAATCATATCCGGAAAGTGAGCGATTTGAGCAGCGAGACAAGGCTCAGTCTTTGTTGGAACGTTTACAAGCTACACGAGTGCAGTCAAGCTCCAACCAGCGAAAACTGAACACGCTTATCGACACGACACAAAAAATGTACGCCGAGACGGCTGCCGAGACTCGATTAGTGAGTGTGCCACTCTTTTTTGATTTCCGTTTGGTTCAGCCAAATTTTCTCTCCAGTCGTGCCAGTATTGATCGTACCAGTGCTGTATTTTTAGATACGAGCCAATCGTTGGCGCTTTCTTTGGATGTTCGAACCAAACGGACCGAGACAATTCAAGTTCCATCCGTAAATGCCGTGCTGGATGCAGTATCAAACGCTGCAACTTTTTATTGGCTGACTCCAGAAAACGTTACTCGAACAACCGGTGATGAAACTACCGTTTTACACTCTTGGGCTGCTGGTCGAGAGCCAAAATTCCTGGAAAGATATGGATCCAATCTCTATGTTCTCGACACAGGATCCCAACAAATTTGGAGATTGGATGCCGATACTGCTGGAAGTCCGAGTGCCTGGATTCGTTCTGCTCGAGGCATCGATGTTCGTACTGTTTCTTCAATGTCTATTGACGGAGAAATTTGGCTTGGCACTCGTTCGGGAGACGTGTATCGCTTGCGACAGGGAAGTCGTCAAGACTTCGTTCTGAAGGGCTTGCAGGAGCCATTTTCGAGCACGTTGTTAACCGCGGTAACGACAGAAAATCAAATCCTCGCTGTGGCTGAACCAACGAAACAACGAGTTGTATTTATCGATAAATCTTCTGGAGAGTATTTACGTCAAATTCACTCGGCGCAAATTGGAGCGGTTACAGACCTTTTCTGGGACACTGACGGCACAACCCTGTATTTAGTCGCAGGGAGCTTGGTGTATTCACTTTCAGCGCAAGAATAAAGTTTTGATTTCCACTTACTCGCTACTCTTGCCACTCAAAAAAACCGGAACTCAGTTGGAATTGTCTCTCGGCTGAAACTCTGTACCGTTCTTGTACCATTTCGTGAGTAATGCTTCCGTCTGGTTGTGCCACTTCAATGGTTGAGCGAGTACAGTCAAGACAGTAGTTTCTGGTGTAGGGATCACTCAAGAGAACGTGCATTTCCAGACGTAAATCATCAGTTGGATCATCTTGCTGCGGTGGGAGTCCGGTTTGTCCGGCAATCCAGGTTTCACTCACGACGTTTTCTGGTTGTGTCGGTTCGGTACCTTCCCAGAAAATTTCGGTGGTCATTTCGCAAGCACGATCTCCTGGAGTGGACTCACTGGGAAGCGCTCCAGATCGACGGCAGAAGCTCTTGGAAAGTATGGTTTCTGGAGCACTCGGCCACTCAGTAGTTGGTCGATTTTCCAATACCCAAGACATAATTTTGTTCCAAATTGGGGCCGCCCCAGTTACTCCAGAAACGAGACTTTGATTCATTGGTGAGTTGTTAGTGTTCCCAACCCAAGTAACGACTAAGTAATCTGGTGTAAACCCAACTGTCCAGTTATCTCTGAGATCGTTAGTTGTACCGGTTTTCGCAGCGACTTTGTGTCCGCGAATGTTCAGTTGTGAGTTTGTGCCAAAGGCTGCTGAGCGAGCCTGGTTGTCAGACATAGTATCTGCCACCAGATATGCAATCTCGGCATCGAGAACTCGATAGATTTCGTTCGTATCTGTTGAGATCTTAAGATCTGGAATAGGTCTTTCGGTCGCCGGTGTTCCTGGTTGTAAGAACTGAATGGCTTCTAATTGTTCTTGGCGTTTTTCGGTATTGGCTTCGTACAATACTTCGCCTTGGTAATTTTCGATTTTCAGAATAGAGATGACTGGAACCTTTACTCCTTCATTTGCGAGAACGCCAAAAGTAGTGGCCATGTCTGTCATAGTGACTTCTCCTGCCCCTAAAGAAAGAGACAATCCATAATTTTGAGGAGAGGTGAAACTATGAATTCCCATGGCAGAGGAAGTGGCAATAAAGTTCTCTAACCCTGTGACACCCAGAACCTTGACCGCCGGAATATTGTACGAATTTGCGAGCGCCTGACGCATGGTAACTGGACCGCGGAAACTATTATCGTAGTTTCGTGGGCAGTACTCACTTTGGCCGAGTGCTTGGAAGCAAGTGGGAATATCGAGCATCATACTGCCGAGCGTGACTCGACGAAGCTGCATGGCAACAGCCAAGTTGATTGGCTTAATCGAAGATCCTGGCTGTCGGAGTCGAGTCGTCATGTTAATCTGTCCCTCGCTTGTGGCGTCAAAGTAATCTTTGGCTCCAATCATGGCGAGAATTTCACCAGTTTTTGGGTTCGTGACGAGACTGGCTCCAGTACTCACTCGAGCGCGAGCGAGTGCATTGACCTCTGCAGAAAGGGAAGCCTGCGCGGCATTTTGCATTTCAAGATCCAGGGTTGTTGTTACACGCAGCCCACCTCGTTCCACAACGCCTTGACCAAATTCTTCGATCAGTTGATCTCGAACATGGAACACAAAGTGTGGAGCTTGGATGGTAAATCGCTTTTGAGCAAAGACAAGTTCTTCGTTTGCGGCTGCTTCTGCTTGTTCAGCGGTGATGTAGCCGTCTTCGGTCATGCGTCGCAAGACTTCGTTTTGTCTGGCTTTTCCAAGCTCTGGAGTGTTCCCAAATGGTGAGTATCGAGTGGGGGATTGAGGCAGTCCAGCAAGATACGCCGCTTCGGAAAGTGACAGGTTTTTGGCAGGTTTATCAAAGAACGTTTGCGCCGCTGCCTCAATCCCCCAAGCCGTTCCGCCATATGGAATATGATTGAGGTACATTTCCAAAATTTCGTCTTTTGAGTACATGATTTCGGTTCCGATGGTGAGCACCGCCTCTTTGGCCTTGCGTTCCCAGGTTCGTTCGTTGGTGAGTAAGGAAACTTTTACTAATTGCTGCGTGAGAGTTGATCCACCTTGCAGTCGCTGATTTACAAACGTATTGATAAAAGCACGGGTGATTCCAACAAAATCAAGTCCAAAGTGTCTGTAAAAGTTTTTGTCTTCAATAGAAATACTTGCTTGGGAGACGTACGGGGGAAGATCCTGGAGAGAAACTGGTGTTCTATTTTCGTCTGCAAATACTTCGTAGAGAAGTTCGCCATTTCTATCCAGAATTTGTGTACTCACTGAAATAGCGTCAGCCGAAGTGAGTCGAGCGGGAGAGGGAAGATCCTGTAAAAACCAAACCAGAAAAGCAATTCCGAAAAGACAGGTCGTCAAAAAGACGACCAACAGGACTTTTATCCAGAGAGCCACACTCTGCCATTTTTGACGCCAGAGTACGACTCGTGTTGTTTTTTCAGTTTTTAAACTGGATTTCGGCATACGTGAATGTCTTTTTTGCGTTGTTGTTTGATTCTACCAAGTTTTTTCCCGTATTATGGTGCAGTGTCAACACCACTTTCTCTTTCCACCGCGCTCTATAACTTTTTTTCACCAGAAGCGCGTGAGCATTGTCGAGATACACTCGAACTAATTGAGTGGCTCACTCTGCCGAGTAATCGACCCGAAGTACATGACTTTTCATTTATTGTGTTTCCAGTCGCCAAAACCTATGAGGGCTTTTTGCGTGATTATTTCTACCAAGCTGGATTGATTGATAAGCGCGATTATGAGGGCAAGTACTTTCGTATTGGACGAAGTTTTAACCCAGATTTACCTCAACGTTTGCGAGATGAAGAATGGATTTACGACGACGTTGCCAATCTTTGTTCTCCAGAAGTGGCTCGACAATTATGGAAAGCATGGATAGAAGGACGAAATCATTTGTTTCATTACTATCCCCACGGACGATATTGCTTGACCTACGAACAAGCGGTTGAGCGATCATGGATGCTGATTCAGGCTATGGAAAGCGCGCTGCAATGCGACTGGATTCGTTCGTAAGTTTTTTGTAAGTTTTTGGTATTATCCTTATATGTCATACCACAACATTACTATTTCTGGACTTCCAGGCTGTGGGTCAACCACCCTGCTCAAACTTCTGCGTGAACACTTGGGCGAAGAAGGCTGGCAAGGGTTTTCTGGCGGTGAGTTTATGCGTGCCTACGCTGAAAGCAAGGGGATGTTCGAGAAAAAGGGTGGATTACACCATGACGCTAGTCATTATGAAGATGATTTTGATCGCCAAATTGATTATGGCATGCGTGAGCGACTCTCGACTGAGAAAAACTGGATCTTGGAATCATGGATTTCTGGATTTATGGCTCAAGAAGTTCCTGGAGTGTTGAAAGTCCTCATGATTTGTTCCAATGACTCGGTCCGTATTGATCGTATTGTGAATCGCGATCAAGTCAGTATTGAAGAAGCCAAAGAAAATATTCGCCAACGGGTCGAAAATAACGTCACAAAGTGGCGACGAATGTATGCCGCAGAGTGGAACGAGTGGGTTGTCCAGACAGGAAAAGCCAAAGACACAGATGAAATTGATTTTTGGCAACCAAATCTTTACGATGTAGTCATAGATACATATTCGACATCGAAACAAGACACGCTTGATCTCGTGCTTGCTGCCCTCTATGACCGCGACAACCAGACAAAATAAATCAACCAAACTCCAACAGCTTCAAAAGAAGCATTCGGATCGTTTTTCTGGTCGCGCTTCTCAGCGGTCGTTCCAAGAGCGAAATTCTCGTTCAAGTGGAGCAACAGCTTTTAAGTCTCGTTCACTCACGAAAACGGTGTACACCGATTCTATGCGCAATCTGCACTCGTTCTTCTTCTTAATAATGAGTTTGTTGCTTGTCTGGGGAGCGTATAGATTTTTAGTTCGGATGCCCGTATGGTTTGATGAAGGAATTGCCAAGGCGATTGTGTTTGGCTTGCCGGTGGCCTGGCTTACCGCTCGTTCTCGATTCATGGTTCAGAACATTGGCTTGAATCCAAGCAAACTCTTCCCAGGACTCAATTTTGGTTTGGGAGTTGGTGGACTGTATGGTTTTGCCGTTATTCTTTCTCAGATGCTGGTGGGACGAGAGATTGTTGCTGGCGATTTTTTCCTCACCAATACCTTCTTATGGATGGCAGCTATGGCACTCTTAACCGCCTGGTGGGAGTCACTCTTCTTTTTCGCTTTGCCAGTGCAGTATATTCGCAGTGTGGCCGGCTGGATTTCTGATGCCTGGATTGGGATATTCGTTGTGGTTGTTTTCTTGTTGTTCCATGCTCCACTGCGTTTGGTTCTTACTGGGGGAAGTCCTGAATTTTTGATCCAGATTGGTATCTTGGCATTATTCGCGATTGGGCAGTTTATCGTGTATACTCGTACTCGAAACTTATATGCTGTGATCCTGTCACATTTTTTCTGGGGACTCGTCCTGGAAGTGTACAGCCAAACGCTCGTATAATTACCACACCATTATGAAAACACTCAAACGGTATTGTTTTTATCCCCTGTTGTGGGTGAGTGGGGCTGTGTTTGTGGCAGTACTTTCTCTTTTTTCGGCTCATGTTTCTCAAACCAAAGCGGTCACCAATATTCCTTCTCCGAGTCCGCAGAATGAGGCTTCGTTCCGTCGACCTGTTTTTGATACCCACTATCCTGGATCTTTGGCATATCTAGCCGTTCGTGCCCAAGAGCGTTTTCAACAGTCGGCCCTTCGTCCAGAAGAACTTCCGGCTGTTTTTATATATCGAGCACAAGATCGTACGAAAGCCGCAAAGCAGGCTTGGAATCATGGCGATGAGGAGCGTTCTTTGCAAACACTCCAAAAAGCTCATGTGTATTTGCACCGAGCAGTGCATGAATGCCAAAACTTCGAGTCCGGGGGTGAGAAAATTTCTCAAGAAATTTCTGATACAAGCGATGAGTTGCTCAGTATGATTCAACAATTTGAAAAAGACTGTGAGACCGATCAATCTCGTTCGAATTTGACAAGAATTTCCCGAGAGATATACGCTTTGAATCTCTAGAAATACAGCATTTTTCGAGTTCCGGAAAAATTCCCTATTTTGATACAGTTGGTTCTGTTTACAGGCACCGTCTATGGTGGTTTACTGAATGTCCTCGCACTACATATAGTGTTTTAACTCAAAAAGAGTGAATCACGAACACATGCGCGAGAAACCACGTAACAGAACACAAAAAATATGCGATGTCCCTATTGTCAGCATACCGAAACCTCGGTTTTAGAGAGTCGACTCAGCTCTGATACCGAAGCCATTCGTCGACGACGCACTTGCGATCGCTGCGGAAAGCGCTTCACTACCTACGAGCGAGTAGAAGGTGTTGATTTGCAAGTTGTGAAGAAGAATGGGGAGATTCAGACATTCGACCGCGAAAAACTCCGAAAAGGAATAGTCAAAGCCACGTGGAAGCGTCCAATTTCCATGGCAGATATTGAAGAACTCATGGCTGAGGTCGAGCGCCGCCTGCGGTTGCGCTCCACTACGCAAATTAAGAGTTGGGAAATTGGAAATTTAGTGATGGATCGTTTGCGCCGAATTGACCCGGTCGCCTTTATTCTTTTTGCCTCTGTATACAAAGATTTCCAGTCTCTGGAAGATTTTCAAGAAGAAATTCAACGCCTGATGTGTTCTCTCGAAGAACATCCACAAGTGCAGAAGGAGCAGTCATGAAAAAACAGATGCGATTTACGGAACGCAAACTGGATCAGGGAATGGGCATGGCCGTGGCCAAGCGCACGTATTTGCGGAAACGTCATGTTCAAGGCGATGATGTGTGGGAAACTTGGCCAGAAGTTGCAGACCGAGTCGCTCGTGGAAATACTGCTCTGCTCGACGAAAAGCTCACCCAACACCGAGAAGAAGAGTTTGCAATTTTACGCAAGCATATTGCTAATGGCTCTTTGCTCATGGCTGGTCGACACTTGCAGCATGGCGATACCACTCAACCAGAACGAAACATGGAAGTGTTCACCAACTGTAGTACTGCCTCTTCTTCTTATTTGCTGTTTTATTTGCTGATGAATGGCTCAGGAGTTGGTCGCGCATACGACGACGATATCTGTATCGTGAACTGGGACGATATGCCACACGTTCGTTGTGTCATCTCTGACTCTCACGCTGACTTTGATTGGGCAACTGACGAAAGTGTCCGCGATGCGGAGCACAAGTACGGTCGAGGCAAAGGCGTGCACTGGTTCGAAGTTCCAGATAGCCGTGAAGGTTGGGCCGAAGCCATCGAAATTCTCGAAATCATGGCCTTCGAAAAGAAGCACCGTGACGAAATGCTTATCCTCGATTTCTCCAATGTGCGTGCGAAGGGATCTCCAATTCATGGAATGCAGGATCGTCCTGCCTCTGGTCCGAAGCCACTCATGTTCGCTATTCAGCGAGTTTCCAGTATCAAGGGCGCTGGTATGCCACAGTGGAAACAAGCCATGTTTGTGGATCACTATTTGGCGGAATGTGTGCTGGTTGGAGGTGCTCGTCGGAGTGCTCGTATTGCTACCAAGTATTGGGAAGATGAAGGAATTTTTGACTTCATTGCCATTAAGCGCGGCGGATTCCTCTGGAGTGCAAACAACTCAATTGCCGTGGACGAAGTATTCTGGCAGCAGAAATCTCCTCACGCCAAGAAGGTTCTTAACGCAGTCTTGGAAGCCAGTTACAACGATGGCACTGGTGAGCCAGGCTTCGTGAATCAACACATGTTGGTCCAAAACGATGCTGGGTTCGAAGGTTACACCGATGGCAAATATGCCGAGAGTGAAAAATTCGCCCCAATGACTCGAACTGAAAAAATGCTTTCAGCTCTAGCAAAAGTAGCGCAGAAGAAAAAGTATCATCAGATTCCAAACCCTTGTGGCGAGATTACGTTGAACATGTTGGGTGGGTACTGTGTGATTGGTGACGTAGTTCCGTACCACGCTCCAACACTCGACGACGCTGAAGAAGCGTTCCGCGCTATGACTCGTGCCTTGATGCGAGTGAATACCATGGATTGTCTCTACCGTCGTGAGGTACGTCGTACCAACCGTATTGGAGTCGGTATGACTGGTATCCATGAATTTGCCTGGAATGCATTTGGATACACCTTCCGCGATCTGATTGACGAAAAGAAGTCACAAGATTTCTGGGACACTATCAATCGCTTTAAATTAGCAGTGGTCGACGAGTCTGAGAAGTACGCCAAGATCTTAAAAGTAAACGTGCCTCACACCAATACCACGATTAAGCCATCTGGTACGGTCTCGAAGCTCTTTGCTTTGACCGAAGGTGCTCACTTGCCAAGTATGCGTGAATATCTGCGCTGGGTGCAGTATCGCAGCGACGATCCAATGGTCGAAAAATATCGCGCCAAAGGCTACCCTGTCAAAGAGCTCCAGACATACAAGGGTTCTACGGTCGTGGCTTTCCCAACGCAACCTCTTATTTGTCGCTTGGGTATGACCGACGAGCAGCTGGTTACCGCCGCTGAGGCCACTCCAGAAGAGCAGTACCAGTGGCTGATGTTACTCGAAAAGTACTGGATTGTGGGTATCGATCCACAGACCAGAGAACCACTGACAGACACTGGAAACCAGGTTTCTTACACGCTCAAGTATGATCCACAAAGCGTCAGTTTCGATGAGTATGCCGAAATGGTTCGGAAATACCAAGGTCTGGTGAAGTGTTGTTCGGTGATGCCGCAGCAAGACACCACAGCCTACGAGTATCAACCAGAACAGCCAGTGACCGCTGCTGAGTTTATGCAGGTCTTACAAGAAATTGAAGAAGATGCTGATCTGTTCGAAGACATCGACATGTATCACCTCCAGTGTGCGACTGGGGCGTGTCCGATCTAAATGGAACACAGTGTTTGTTTGGAACCCAAGTTGGAATAACCTCTTGTTGATTGGTACGTACAGTTTGTACAGTCAAAAAACAGTGTAAAAGGAAAAGGCCGGCTGTGCGCAATGCACACAGCCGGCCGGGTTGATTGTCCCCACCTTGCCTTTCGGCAAGGTGGGGAGGGGTGGCTCCATCCTAGAGGATATCCTCTAGGATGGAGAAAGGAACGAGCAGGGCCGCAATGGCCCAGCTCGCCCCCGTCCCAAGAAAGCAGAAGGCCGCCGCCTCAGCGGCGACCTTCAGGAGTAGTCCTCCCGGGGCGAGGAGCCCCAGGAGGTAAATCGAGAATGCGCTCGCTATGAGCGCATACGCCCAGGCCAAGGCCTGGGCTTTCGCAATTCTTTCCACCATGATATTTCCCTTTTTTCAGGCTCAATCAACAACCTATATTATAGCAAAAAGCGTCCTATAAGTCAATCTCATCGCGCGAAATTTGTCAAAAATGGCGCTGAATACCAGAGATCTTTCCCATTCAGCCAAATCCCTGTGCACACGGTATAATCAGAGCATGATGCTTCGCCGCCTCATTTCAGTAGGCATGGCTTCGCTTGTTCTGGCAGGCGCGCTTGTGGCGAGGACATTTATTCCCAATTACCTCCTGCAGACTTGGCAGGTTCAAGCGCAGTCAGCGATGGTTAATAATCGCGTTGGTCCTAACACCGCTCAAGTTCAGCCTGTCTTACCAGACGTAACTGGTGTACCAGTCGTGGTCATTCTCCCTATTTCTTGGGAAAATTCTTGGAAAGATACCATTTCACTGTATGGTGGGGCGCAACCATTAGTTATTCGTATCAGCGAAGTGAATGCCCAAACAGCAACAACAACAGATTGGGCAGCGAAAGGAAGAATCCTCAGTACTGTTTTGGGTGAGCTCAATCGAACCGATGCCATCGTGGTGTTTGGCAATGAGCTCAATAATTTAGATCGCGAGTGGAAGAGCGTGAGCGAGCCGCCGGCAAATATCCCGGCAGCTATGAATGTGGCAGCGCAGGAGTATGGAAGGATCTATCGACAATTTCAAGGAGGACTTTCGAGTAGTATAAAACTTGCTCCAGCGCCACCAGATGTCACGAACGGCGTGTATCCTTGGGAACCGTGGATAACAGCCTCTGGTGTGTATCAAGGAGCAAACGCGCACGTGATGAACGTGTATCAGCGACCGGAATTGGTAGCGGCCGGCCGAGATATTCCCCAACTTATCTCGGCATATCAAGCTGCTGTTGGCGGGGCAAACATAGATTTTTTCACTGAGGTCGGTATTGACCCACGCATCACTGACTTAACCCAACATGTAAATTTTTTGAATACAGTCAGTTTGCCAGCGCCCGCAGCCACACTGGTTCCAAATCATTGTGCGAGCCAACCTTGGGGAGATGGGGCAAACTTGGATGACTGGCTGTTTTATGTCAACGGAAAACTCTACGATCGAAATGGGAGTTTGATTGATCCAGCGACGTGTGGAGCAAATACCGTTCTGATTCCAGAAGGCAAGCCTGTTTTCTTGTATCCAGACCCCAATTTAGACTACACCACTTTTACGCAAGAACTCGACATGTACTTGGCAAACTCTCAGGTCTATTGTGCGCCACCACAAGTATTTTGGCCAGAATATCCATACAATACCGATCCACCGGTTCAGTATGGTGGGCAGACCATTGGTACGTCCCAGTATCCGCCAGTAGAAGTGGAGGAGTCTGTTTCTCTGACTCCGCTGAGTTTTCCATTATTCCGCAGCGATCGTGGGGGCGTGAGTATTGAATCTGATCTCTCTCGCGTAAAGGCTGGTGAATCTGTGGCCGACGCGATTGTCAGAAACTCACGAGTGGATTCTGCTCCACAGTTCTATTTATCGACACCTCACAATCAGTGCACAAATGCGGCACAGTATGTTCAGCACGTAATTGAGTTGTGTCAAAAAGATGGCTTCGACACAACAAACCCATCTAGTCCCGAACTCGAAGACTGCGCAGCGAACATTGGTGTAAAAATGGCGAATGGTGAGTATCGTCGCATTATTGAGTTTTCTGCTTCTGAATATCTTCCAAACACCAATGTTTGTGAGTCATATACATTAGATGAAATTTCTCAAATAAGTCCTCGCGCGCGAGCTGTGCAAGCCATTTCTCCATACACACCAAAAGTGTTCAAAATGGGTTTTTATGTGCAGCACACACATCTTTCTGGTTCAACAAACACAGATCGTTGGCATAATCGGTTAGTGAATGTCCAGCAGATGGTAGCCTGGTTTTCTGGACAAGGGACCAAAGGCAATGTTCCTGAGCCACAAGAAAGAATTGATGTGGTTCCCGTTTGGTACCACGCTGGCTTAACAAGCAGTCAATTTGATCAAACTCAGTTACAGCCATACTCAATTGACCTCCGAGAGTACTCAACTGACGGCAGTATTCAAGTCAAAGACTTTGATCCAGCAGCTCGAAGTCTGGCTCGGCAGCAAGCCCAAGCCACTGGGAGTGTACTCAATCCCAAAACCACTTCAGTAGCTGAGCCACTCGTCAATCCAGAAAACTACATGGGACCGCTTTGGCGCACGTACTCATTTGTGATGCCGCAACATATTCAAGAAAATATTGCGTTACGTCGTTTGCAGTTAACCTATCAAAATTATTACTTACTCGATTTCATGAGAAATGGTTTGGGAAGACCACGCAGCATCACTCGTCAAGAAATTGCGGATGGACTCGGTGTGGATATTATTACCAAGTTGCGTTTGGAGAAAGAACGTTTTTGGGCGAATGCTCAGTTTGATTTACCTTTTGAGTGTTCAAGTGGAGTTGGAAACAACGATCCCGCCTACATTGGATGTACGGAATTTCGTGAGTTTGCCTACGATCCAGATGGAGGCTATGACGGACTCACTCCTGGACAGACATATGCAGATATTGGCGCAGCGTTTCCAAAGCCGGTGACCATTGCTTCTCGAAGCCAAATGGATTTTTTGAAAAAGTCATTGATTGCTCGCATCAATGCCGGAATCCAAGAGTCACGTGCCTACACACCAAATCCTGCTGAAGGTGAGTTGGTCGGGCCAGTGAGCGACCGCCGAATTGGGGTTTGTGCCGTTGATCAAGAAAATGTCCGATACGGAGTGAGAGACTCCGCCAGTGAAATTTCTAGCGCGGCCATTCAACCATTAGAAAATCCAGACGACGAGCAAACCACTCCTGCTCGGAATCCAATTACTGTGCTGCGCAATCGCATTACTGCCTGGATTATGGCGCAGACTTCTCCAGCTGGAGATGCGTACATTACCGATCGAGTTACTTCTGCGTATCTCATTCTGCCAGACGAAGCGATGGGAATTGAAACACTGCAGTCGTATTTGTCGAGTATGTTCCTGAGTCCAGAAATGTATAGAGACATCATGTCTGGTGGAAACGAAGTCTATCCTTTCGCTGAGTTATGGCAGCAGCTGTTAGCCAAAGAGAATTTCACCGGTGAGGCAGCCGCGCAGCTTTCTGCTTTTATGACTACAGGAGGGCCACTGCGAAGTGTGACAGGAGAAGATGAAGGCTTTATTCGCGCTCGACAAGTTGCGTACGCTCCAATCACTGTTGGCTGTGATGAAGGAGTTGAAATTTGTGGTTGTGGTCAGGAAATTCCTGGTACTACCACCGAAATTTGGATGACCGTGGCTGAATATAATGGTGCACAGCGTCCTTCTCCGGCCACGAGTTGTTTTGGATCAGAAGAAGTTGAGCGACGTGTCATTAATGTGTTAGCTAATCAACCCGGAAAATCACCAAACATGGGAGTAAATGTTCCTGGAAACACCTTTGCTTTCGGTGAATTTATTCGTCGTTTGGCATTCACTCCAACTCATATGCAAAAGAATGCGGTGTACACTGGCTTGGAAAATTTTTACAAAGGTTTGGGTGACGTTGGAGGCCCTGGCTCCGGAGCAGTCGTGGGTGGTCAGTGTGCTTACAGCACTCCAACGACATACGATATCCGTGATCAGGGCTACACACCTGGAAATATCGAGAGTATTCGTGGAGATCTCTGTGAAGGTGCAAGAGTCGGTAACTATGATGTAGCACTTGTTCGGGCACTACTCGAAATCGAAGGTGGCGCGGTGAGAGATGCCCTCAAAGGTTCTCGTTCTCCTGTATATAATTGTGCTCCGAATTCATATGGAGCAGTAGGACCATTCCAACGGGTGATTGGGCAGTGTTCCAGTCGACCGACAACGCAAAACTTTTTCTTAGAAGACAATACAAAGAACCCAGATATGTGTACGATTTCTGGCAGCTTGCCTGCTTTGGCTCGGCACTTGAAGCAATTAGAGACGAGTGCTCCAGCTCGAGGAAGTTTGGAATATTATGCCTACATGGCCGAAGGATATATTGGTCGTGGATCCTGCGGTGATCTCTCGAATCCAATAGATGGCGCAGCCAAAGCCATGCCGCAAGAGTCATCTGTTTCTGATTTTTGTTATGGCAATACTGGTCGGTGCTATCCTCGCAACGAAGTTGATTATTGTGCCTATGTAGCCGATAGAGCGATTGATGATTTCCAAAATTATTGCCGATAAAAACGTGTTTTTTTATAATTCTGTTCGTTTTGTGTTATAATTCTTGATTACAATAAGGATCCTATGCCGTTAGCACTCAAAGAAAAACTGAGCAGTTGGCTCTGGCAGCTACTCGAACATCGAGTAATCGCTCCAGTTCAACCGGTAGATATTCTGTTGCCAGAAGGTGGAATTCGCGAGTCAGTCTTGGCTGCCGTGGATACCCAAAGTGAGTTTTCCTCAATTGATCGTGCCTTCGCTAAGGAGTTAGGCTTGCAGGTGATAGACTCTGGAGAAGAAATTGAGTTTGTTCAGCATGGGAGATCGAAGCTCGCTCCAATCGCGAATGTTACTTTCCGTATTAATGGTCAAGTAAAAACAGGTCGCTGGGCAGTTATTTCTCGAACGCAAGAAAAAAACGTTGTGTCACTTGGAAAAGCAGATTTAGCTGGTTTTCTTATTGATGTCCCAGAAGATCGCACTCCAGCTGAGGAACTGTAAGAGGATCCCATGAAAATTGCTCTGGGAATGTCTGGAGGAGTTGATTCTTCTGTCTGTGCCAAACTGTTGATCGAAGCTGGTCATGACGTCACCGGCATTTTCTTAGAATGTTGGCGTGGTCCAGGATGTCGGGCTGAAGAGGATCGAAAAGATGCCCTGGCAGTAGCGCTTGATTTAGGAATTCCGTTTCAAGTATTGGATTTTAAAGACGCGTACAAGCAACGTGTCGTTGATATTTTTTTACATGATCTTTCGCTCGGACTCACTCCAAACCCAGATGTGTGGTGTAACACCGAGATTAAATTTGGATTGTTTTATGACTGGGCGCTTCAGAATGGTTTTGAAGCTATAGCGACTGGTCATTACGCGGGCGTCCGTGCGGGTGCGGTGGGAAATGAGCTACATATTCCAGCCGATACTCACAAAGATCAGACCTATTTTTTGTACCGCACCCGCGCAGATCAACTCAATCATATTCTCTTTCCTCTGAGCGGATATACCAAACCGGAAGTGCGGGAGTTGGCGAAAAAATTTGGACTTCCAAACGCCAACAAACCAGACTCACAAGGAATCTGCTTTATTGGGGACATTGATGTTCGCAAATTTGTAGCTGAGCATTTGGGAACAAAACCAGGAGCTGTGCTCGATACTGACGGAAACGTTATTGGTGAGCATGACGGTGTTTGGTTTTTTACCGTGGGACAACGTCATGGTTTTCGACTCAATAAAACTGTGAGAACCAGAGATAATTTGTTGAAGCATGTTTTGCCACCGTTTTATGTCATCTCAAAAAATGCAGAAGAAAATACCATCACGGTCGGGTATGGGGCGGAAACGCTGGCGTCATCCGTGCAGGTCGGAGATCTTTTCTGGCGTGGAGAGGTGAGTCAGATCTTGGAAACGCCACTGCGCGTACGTTTCCGCCATGGCGGCGCGCTGGTTCCAGTGCATGTATCTCTCGATGAGAATGATGCATCGCGCGCCACACTCACCCTCAATGAGCCACTGCGAGGACTCTCTCCAGGACAGGCTGCCGTTTTCTACGGCGCTGGTGATAAACCAGTTTGCTGGGGTGGTGGGGTGATCCTTTTCAACTAAGTTGCTATAAAAATAAATGTATGAGTAAATAAAGGAATCTATGACTGCAGAAATTGTTCCAAAAAGCACTAAGCCTACGATTGAAGATCTTCGAAACGAAACGGTCAACCCCAACAAAGAGACGAGAATGTATCGGTTGGGGAGGCTTTTGAGTGAAGTGTATCAGGGTGCGGGAAGAGTGACTGCAGAGGCTGCACAGAAAATACTGGCACGAGCGAATGCTGGAAAAGCGAAGCTGAAAGAAGTTTTTGATCATCGTTTTTCTCGACAATCAGCACCCTTAGAAGGTATTGATAGGTTAGACAGAGGAGAAACTATTGGCGCTGCCGCTCCAACTGTTGAAACTTCGCCTGCCTCTCCAGAAGCGCCGGCAAAGAAGGGCCTCGGTCGGGTTTTGAATGAGAAGTTAAAGAACATAATTCGATGGTTTGACCGCAGACAAACTCCGACCTCCGCTCCAGTTCTGACCGAAGATGAGAATGCCGAGCCGGATTTCATGCAAGGTGTTGAATCAAAAGATCTTTTCCCAAACACTGAAGGGAACGCCCGTCTTGAGGCCGAAACAAAGCGCTCCGGACTTACCCTGCTTGCAGAGAGAGCTCGAGAACTTTACGCGAAAACTGGCAAACTCTCTATCCCTGAGTTCTGGAATAAACTGAGTAACAATCCAGAACTTTTGGAGTCTCTGACTGCTTCTGGCTTGGTTGCTTTGCTGACTGCCGCGTCCGGTGGATCGGCATTAGTTGCCCTTGGTCTGTCCTCGGCAGCTATGGGCGTAAGAGAAATGCGTCGCCGTAGCCGAGCGGATGCTGACGATTCTCGACTCGACGAATATCGGCGCTTGGTTTTCTCTGCAACTGGTCAAGCTCTGCCGAATCTTTCGGCTGAATCTTCTCCCTCTGATGCCGATGCCACTGTTGTTGAGTCAAAAGCCCCTGGCAGATTTTCTAAACTCCGTGGAGTTTTGACCAACATTGGTGGAAAAGCAATGGGTATTCTCACTGCTTTTGAACAAGCCGGTGTGATGGTGGCACTTGGTCCGCAAAGAAAATTGGCCACGATAGAGAGTTTGGCGCATAAATATAAAGAGGCTCGAAATGGTATCCAAGGCAGATTGCTCAATTCCTTAGTGGATACTGAAGCTGCTATTCGTCTCGAGGAATATAGTTCTTCTGAAAAAAGTACAAGCACTTTCAAGTTAATCTCAGTGCTGGAAGATGCAATCAGAGAAATATCTGCATTGAGAAACCTTGAACTTTTAGGTTTTGATGTTCCGAAGACTATGGCAGAAAGAATGGGGTTGTCAAAGAATCTCAATGGAGATCAGTCTGATTTTGCTCCCACCCCAGAAAAATTGGCAGAAAAACTTGCTCAGTGGCGAAAAGAGGCAAATGACTCGAATGGGTTGTTGAACTTTAACACAGAGCGTTTCCAAAAAATTGCTGATTTTGCGGAAAAAATTGAAAATCCGAGACTTCATCGAGCTGTTAGTGATTTTGAAGATCAACTTTTAGCACTCACTCAAGAAAATGCAGCAGTTGAAAAGTTAGCACTCGTTCGCCAAAATGAGAATAAAGTTGTTGCTGCTCGTATTTTCACTCATGTCGCCAAAGGTATTGCTTTAATTGGCGGCAAAGAGCTTATTTCTCGTCAAGCTGATGCGAGTGTGAACATTGATTCTCAACCAGCTGCTTCACAACCCGCTGATGAAGCAATTTCCGTAGACACTCAAGAACCGTTAGATGGCGTAGTGGAGCAAATTCAACAAGATACTTCTCAACTCCCTGAAGTGGATACAAGTGCTCCATTGGATCTCTCACCTCCTAAAGAAGATCCGTTAACCGTTGCCGTCCCTGATCTCTCAGAGCAAGTATCTCCTGATTCCCCAGTATCTTCAGACTTGGTCGAGGCTGTGAGTGTGAGTCCAGTTGATATTGATATCGACACCACAACATTTACCTATGAATATGACACGAGCAAGAGTAGTTGGGATAACTTTAGTACTTTGTTGTATCAACAAGTTGATCGTCCACAAGTTCCCAATGGAGTGACAAACTTGTTAAAGAATGCGTTCCGAGATGGTTTGGAAACTGCACAATTTGACGCTCTTGGGAATTCTCAAATTATTCCGAAGATTGATACTTTGTTTGCCAAAATCTCAAGTTTGTCAGAGGCTGATCGCGTTGCTTTCTTAGATCAGAATCAAAGTATTAAAAATCTTTGGCAACTTGGCCCAGGAACGAACCAGGCTTTAAGTCAGAACGCACAGCTTATTCAGTCAGCTTCTAGTTTCTTACAAAACCCAGAATCAATCGCCCAACTGGATCGTGTAATTGATAATCTTTAATAATCAGAAGAAACCAAAAGGAGTACTCCATGAACATCACTGCCCAGTCGCTTGACCCAATTTCCTTGAAAGACTTGTTGTGGCTCGAAGGAACCGAAGAGGAAATCGCGGCTTTTGAAGAAGAGTTTTTGAACACACTCATTCAAGACACAGTTGAGTACTTTGCACTCGATACACTGTCAAAGGAAGATGCTCAAAAAATCCAAGTAGTTCTGGAAGATGAGACGCTTACTGTTGCTCAAGTCAGTGACAAAATGCTCGAAATTTTGAATGTGGTCATGCCTGACGCACAAGAGAAACTCATGCAGCAAATCCGCGATGCCAAAAAGGATCTTCTCGAAGCTCGTATCGAGGGCATTAAGGTTTTCTGGGCAAATAACCCCGAAAACATGTCCAAGATTCAACAAGCCGAAAGCTTGTTAGCGGAAGCAAAAGCGGTGGAAGCTGTACAACTTTTGAACAGTATCTCCGCATAAGTTGTTTGTTTCGTTGTGTGAGAGTGGAAATGAATTCTCCCCTGTTGACACCCGAGCGATTCTTGGTATCATACAAGTCTGCGAGCAAGTCGGGACAAGATCCCGATACTACTTACGGAGACAACACTTGTTGTCTTTTTTCTATTTAGATCGTGAAAAAGTAAAGAGTAGACAGCACACGGACTGGCTGGATGTTTCTCAGATTGGGAAAGATTCAGACATCCGTGTCTAATTTTTTCCGTCAATTTTTGAGAATTTGATCCTGGTTCAGGATGAATGCTGGCGGTGTGCCTAAGGCATGCAAGTCGAACGAAGGAAGCTCTAGCTTGCTAGAGTGGAATTAGTGGCAGACGGGTGAGTAACACGTAGGAATTTACCGAGAAGTGGGGGATAGCTCGCCGAAAGGTGGGGTAATACCGCATATGGTCGCAAGATCAAAGCCGTAAGGCGCTTTTCGAGAAGCCTGCGTCCTATCAGGTAGTTGGTGAGCCATTACCTCACCAACTACC
>CAZFLN010000012.1:0-384 GCA_964519905.1 uncultured Pseudomonadales bacterium
GTCAAAATCAAGCGTGGTAAAACGGTTTGTACTGTAACCGCCACTTGTCCAGAAACTTTGTGTCGGATCAAAATCAAAAATCCAGAAACAAAGAACATTAAAATTAATAAGTAGTACGCCATGTTTCGGAAAGCTACCCAAGTTCCCAGGACTGGGTTAAGGGCTCCGAACCCAACGCCTTGCGCATAGGCAGTTTCTCCGGTGAATCGGGAGTTATTCACCACGTAGGCAATATAGGTCTGAGAAGAAGCTGGCGTATTGCTAATCATTTCTCCCATCAGAAAAGCTAATCCACCGATTGCCCCGTATTGTTCGGTTGCACCGAGGAGAGAAGCGGGAAGTGCGCGTGCTCCACTTGTAGTATTCTGATCCTGCACTGGAGAA
>CAZFLN010000012.1:394-12465 GCA_964519905.1 uncultured Pseudomonadales bacterium
TATGGTGTAGAGAATGTAGGCAGTAGTATTTGCTAGGTTTGGAGTAGGGGACTCAATAGCAGCTTGAATATCTTGTGGGGTGATTCCGTAGCCGCTGACGTTATAACGACATTCTTCTTGGTTCGCTGCTGCATATGCAGGATCGTTACATTGTTCTGGGGGAAGACTTGCCTGAGCAAAAACCAATTGAGGTGCCCGCAACATCAATACACTGGCGAAGCCAAAAACCGCTAGAGCCCGGAAGATGTGGCGCATAGAACCTCTGTATTGTAGCGGGTCGGGGCGAGGATCACAAGGAGTGTCTGTAGAGTAGAACTGAGGAAATTACACTTTTGTAAACAAAAAAACAAACGAGAAATTCTCTTACTCCACAAAAATATCAAATCGCAGTATTCCTTGCGCCCCAGTAAAGGTAGCAATCAAGTTCAAGATGAAAAATGCCATGAGCGCTACAACAATTCCGATGACGGCATAGGTAATAGACTGCTTGGCTGCTTCTACATTTTTGCTTTGTCCGCCAGAGGTAAGATACAAAAATGCGCCCATTACCAACATTACGAACGCGGCTAAACCAATAAAGGTAGTGGCGACAGCAAGTACATTTCGAACCAAACACCCAACGCCTTGGATGGTTGCGATTTGCACATTGGTTGATGCATTTCCTTCAGAAAGTGTGTCGGTGTAGACACAGGCGTCCCCGGTTCCACTGGTCCAATCTAAAAGCTGCGCTTGGGCTGGTTGAGCATTTCCAAACAAAAGCGCTCCTGCAAAGAGGAGTGTAGTAATTAAACGAAAACTGGAAATCAGCTTCATACATCTGTATTATACGGATAAGTGGCAAACGCGCCACTGGGAATGGAGTCGAATGGGTGGTCGAACTTCAAAAGATCGAGAGCGGCAGGAAAAAGCGTCTCGACAACGCACGAAAAGCATGTTCCCGGACGAAGTAAAAAGTGCTTTTCCTGCAGGAGTTCGTTGGATCGTTTCTCCGGACAATCTTCTTCCTGCTCGCAAAAGTCGCCCGGATGAAAGACCTGTATCTTCTCAAGAAGTTTCGCCGCTCCAAGTCACCATTCTCCCAGATCAAGCTTCTCCCGTAATCGCTGAAGTTCTGTCATTCAACGGAACGCTTCGACTCAGTGCCAAAAGTTTGCGAGAAATTCTTGATCATGTTTTCTTGGAGTTTCGTCGGAGTCGACTGTACACAGAAAGCGACACTACTCTTGTCGCCTGGAAGACATCTGTTCAAAAAATTCAGTCTGAAAGAAATAGAGAAGGCAAGTTAAACGGAATTTTACTCGATAAAGTTTCTTTTTTTACCATCCTGCAATCGAAGGAAATAATTCGAAAGTTTTTACAATCAAGTGAATTTCGATCTGATTTCCAAAGCAAGTATCCTGGAATCGATTTTTCGGAAGGCAAAAAACAGATACAAGCCCGTTGTAATGAAATACTGGAAATCATTCCCAAACAAGTTTCTCAAATGTATCAAACACTCAGATAGCGGTTCGCTCTCATTCTCTCTGACGAGGTGATACAATACAAAGTCTGGAAGAGTTGATTTTTTGTTGATTTTTCCAACCTACATGCAGATTCGTAATTTTTCGATCATCGCCCATATCGACCACGGAAAAACGACCCTCACGGATCGTTTGCTTTTGCTTACCAACACAATTACCGAGCGACAGTTTCGTGATCGTTTGATGGACTCCAATCCAATTGAGCAAGAACGAGGAATCACAATTAAGCTTGCCCCAGTGAGAATGATGTATCAGCCTCCGGGTGCAACCGAGACCATGCAGCTGAACTTGATTGATACCCCAGGTCACGTAGATTTTTCATACGAAGTGTCTCGCTCTCTGGCTGCCTGTGAAGGAGTGCTGTTAGTGGTAGATGCCACGCAAGGGGTTCAAGCCCAAACATTGGCAAATTACGAAAAAGCCCGAGCTCAAGGATTGAAAGTTATTCCCGTCCTCAACAAAATTGACTTACCTGTGGCAGACGTGGAATCAACCATGCTCGAACTGATGGAAACTTTTGGGTTCGAAGAAGACGAAATGGTGGCTGTTTCTGCCAAATCTGGTCAAAATACGCAACAACTTCTTGAAGCAGTGGTAAAGCATATCCCTGCTCCAAAAGAACTCGACGTTGAAGCGCCACTTCGAGCGCTTGTTTTTACTTCTGTCTACGATCAGCATCAAGGTGTGATTGCCTACGTGCGTGTCTTTGAAGGCGAACTCAAACGCGAATCTCTCGTTTTGATGCAAAAGGGCCAAAAATTTGTCCCACCAGAAATTGGAATTTTTGGCCCGAATCGGAAACCAATAGAATCTCTCAAAGCCGGAGAAGTAGGGTACATCGCCACTGGATTTAAAGATGTGTCTCAAGTTCAAGTCGGTGACACCATTACCCAAGCGGTAAATCTTTCCAGAATAAAACCTTTGCCTGGCTATCAAGAGCCGTTGCCGATGGTATACCTGGAGTTCTATCCAATTGACGGCGACGACTTTACTTTACTGCAAGATGCATTAAACAAACTGAAGCTCCACGATGCCGCGCTCCAATTTCAAGGAACACACTCTCAAGCACTCGGAAACGGTTTCCGTTTAGGATTTCTGGGAATTTTGCATGCAGAAATAGTTCAAGAACGTCTCGAACGCGAGTTTAACCTCGAGCTTGTTGCTACTTCACCTTCCGTTCCATACGAATTACTTATGATGAGTGGCGAAATTGAGTTAATTCATCATGCTGGAATTATGCCGAATCCATCTTTGGTTCGCGAAATTCGAGAACCAATGACTCGCTCTACTATATATACACCCCGTAATTTCTTGGGTACAGTTATGCAGCTGTGCGAGGATCACCGTGGAAATCTTGTAGAAGTGATTGATGTCGGAACTCGCGTTCGAGCAGTCTATGAGCTCCCGCTCAGCGAAATTATTGTGAATTTCCACGACAAACTGAAGTCAGCAACTTCTGGTTTTGCTTCATTAGAGTATGAAGTGGTGGAGTATCGTGCTGTTGATGCAGTGAAGCTTTCTATAATGGTGCAAGGTGAAGAAGTCGAAGCGCTCAGCCAAATTGTGGTACGCGACAAAGCAGAACAAATCGGACGAGCGGTTACGAAAAAGCTCAAGGAAGTCATTCCACGTCAACAATTTGAAATTCCTTTACAGGCAGCAATTGGTGGAAAGATTGTGGCTCGCGAAACCGTGAAGGCTTTCCGAAAAGACGTGACAGCCAAGCTCTATGGTGGAGACCATACTCGCCGAACCAAACTGCTCGATAAGCAGAAGCGTGGAAAAGAGCGAATGAAGGATATCGGTCGAATTCAGCTTCCGCAAGAAGCTTTCATGGCTGTTCTTGAACGGTAAGTATTCTGCGAACATATCCTAAAATAATACTGCTTGCTCTGTTTTTTTATTTCCTGTATCTTTGAGGGAATGGCGAATCAAGTTTTTAATGACCTTTCTATTGATGAGCCTGTGGTTTCAAATCAGTCACTTCCTTTGCAACCCACACAAGTACCTCAATTTGCTCCGCAGACTGATTCGCAGCCTCCAAGGCGACGCTTTTCTTGGAAATCTCGCTTCAACCAGAACAGAAAAGCATTTTTTGGAGTGCTTGGTTTGTTTGTGGCTGTGGTCGGCGTTGGAGTAGCGGTTGTTTTGGCACAGCAGTCCCAAGATATCCGGAATCTTGCTTTTACTGGGTTCCGCAGCAACTTTGGTGGTCAAGTGCTTGATGTTACGGAAGAAATCCGTTTTGCTTCTCCAAGCGAGATTCCTCAGAGCACTGCGTATAACGGAGAAAATGGTCATCGCGAGTCGTTTTATCGGTACGCTGCTCAGTATCAAAATTCATCACCTGAATATCAAGAGGTGCCAATCCCCGAAATTCTTTTGTACGGACAAGTTTTCTTGCACTTGAACCAAGATCCATTCACGAGTACTTTATTTGCCAGAATTGTTGGATTTCCAGAGTCCAGTGTTGGCGAAGAGTCTCGCATGTGGCTGGAAACAAGTACCGGAGAATTTGTACTTTTGGGAACCGTTGATGTAGAAATCGAAGATGGTCGGCCGGTGGCGTACGCCACATATCTTGGTCCCGGGAATGTAAAAACCGATAGTACCTATATTCATTTTTCTCATGACACAGAAACTTCCGACGCCACAGGTGCGCCAGGATTCATCTCTCTTACTATAAAGATGTAAATATGAAACAGCGATTTTTTTCTTTACTCACTCTTTTTTCTCTCTTGCTGAGCTTGTCATTTGTATCCGCCACTCCAGTTTTGGCAAATGATAACTGTTGTGGAATCGACCGCAGTTGTAGTGCCCAACATGAATGGGAAGCTGGATATTTTGCTTTCCAAGCTGGTCAGTGTGGTGGTGGATCACAGCCATCTCAACCCGCCCAACAGTCTCAACCGGCGCAAAGCGGTGGTGGTTCGAGTTGTTCTGGAGCGAGAGATTGTAATGTAACTTGCGCCAATGGACAAAAGCTCTCAGATGCCTGTCCTGCTAACGGCGCGTATAAAAGTTGTGGTGATTGGGCAAACGAAGCTTGTGGAACACGTGGCAGCACAGTTGAAAATCAAAATTCTCCATCGAGTCCACAGCAAAGTGAGTCTTCGTCTCAGCCAGCCCCGGTAGAGAGTGGTTCGAACATTTGTGGAGCGGGTGGCGCGCAAGGGTGCGCTGGAAAACCAGTCGGTTACATTATGGACGTTGGGACTGAACGAATGCGTTGTTTTAAATCTAGTCCGAGCGCTTCAACCTGTGGTCGAGACTTTGTGGACGCCCAAGGAAATCATACGACAGGATCGGTAGCCGCAACACCAACACAATCAGCTCCCACGACAAGTACAGTCTGTGCGCCAAATTCAGCTGACGGGTGTGAAGGCAAACCCTATGGAACTCAGGTTGTTTTGCCTGGATCTACGAGTGTTATTCGTTGCGAGAAACGCGAAAATAATGATCGTTGTTTGCGAACCGTGGTGACATATAACAGTGCTGATTACAAAAATAATTCCAATGAATCTCAAACAGTCACAAAGTTGTACAAAATTTCGGGAACGCCAGGGAGCAGTTCATGCCAAGAAGCAACTTGCTTGGCAAATGATCCTACTTGTTACAGCTCACTCCAAGCTTGTGAGTCCTACCGGAGCAGCGTTGACAGAGAAGTAGCTCGCGGAGCTCAAGTCACCCAGTATGTTCTGCAGAGCGACAATACTTGTGTGCAGGGACTGTGTGGACCAGAGAGTAATAAATGTCATCCTACTCAGTCCAAATGTCAAAGTGCCGCACAAGCAGCGATTCGTGCAGAGCAAGCAGCAGCTTTGGCAAAGAGAGCGGAAGCAGAGAGAGCTTGTACTGACTCAAAAGGACAATCACTTCGTTGTGGCGAGCAGCAATATTGTATAAATCCTCAACTCCCTCAAACCTGCGATGAAATTCAAGGAAAGCCAGTTAATCCAACAATTTCAAATCCTCAAACGATTGCTACAGAGATGAAAGATTTGTGCAAAGGAAGTCACAAAAATTTGGCAGAGTGTTTGGAAGTAAACAAAGTGGCGGAATCAGCACGGTGGAAGATTGTTGCAAACCGATCTGATATATGTGTTCAGTGCCAGCCTGGGGAGTCGAGTGAGATTTGTCAGTACGCAGATAAAAATCGTTGTCAGGCAGCCTATGGACAC
Organism: uncultured Pseudomonadales bacterium; assembly: GCA_964519905.1. Classification (GTDB taxonomy): domain Bacteria; phylum Patescibacteriota; class Microgenomatia; order UBA1400; family UBA1396; genus CAZFLN01. Next base: position 6,096 of record CAZFLN010000012.1, read on the forward strand.
TTACAAGCTGGGACTTTCCGAAAAACTCTTTCAGAGGGCGAGATTTGTTCCAATTCTAGTGGTGAAATGCTTACGGATTGGTGCAGAGATGGTCTAGAGTGTTCTCGCGGAAGCAATAACATTGCTCGATGTACTCGACCACCACAGCAAATCCCTCGCCTCGGTGTTTGTGACGGAGAAAATTACTCTCCAAGTGCAGGAACATGCGCCACAGGACTTACGTGTTATCGACCAGGAGGAAGTAGTAGTTCTCGTTGTGTCACCCAAGAGGATATTGATCGCGCAGGGAGATCCGGATACATAGATTGTACAAATAATGCCGGAATCTGTTCCGATTATGGAATGGCGTGTATCACAGACCCTTTGATGAACAACCAGAAAATTTGTCAAGCATTCCAGCGCGTTGCTGATGAAGGTGCTCAATGTAATCCTGTTCAACGAGTAGGGTGCCGTGAAGGGTTGAACTGTGTGAGAGATGGGTCCTCCAACACGTACACATGTAAGGCAGAATCTTCAGCGGTTACCTCGAGAAGACAGGCTTGTGAGGCTCGTGGGGCAGGGTATCAACTGTGTTCTCGAACTGAGAATGGTGAACTGACCACAGCCTGTATTCAAGGAAGTTCTTGTCAGAGTTGGGAAACAGCTCTTGAAAGAAACGTTGTTTCAACTGGCGAAACTCGCTGGAAACTCTCGATGGGATCAGATGGATTATGTGTTCCTTGCCAAGCAAATGAACCTCGAGATATTTGTCGGTATACGGCTGAGTCACAGTGTGGAAATGTCAAGGTTGGGCTTGCTGGTGGAAGCTATAGCAAGCAACTTACGGCTGGTGAAGTTTGTCAAGACTCCAGTGGGAACCGTCATGCAGACTGGTGTCAGGATGGCCTGATTTGTGGCGATAGTATTACTCGTGGAACAGCTCGATGTGCATCACCAAACGCTGTCGTAAATCTTTCTTGTGCAAAGACAGTGAATGGAGTTCAGGTTCCAGACAACTCGGTTTGTCACGGGAATACTTGTATGTTCGATGGCTCCAGAGGTGGATACGTTTGTAAAACTCCTGATACCGTTGTTCCAGTCAAGAATATTCGAACTATTTCTGCCTCAGATACGAATAGAGTGTGTTTGGACTCGCACGGATGTGTTTGCCCAGACGACAAGGGATCGAGTCGTGTGATTGGATATGACGCTTTTTGTCCTGTTCCACTCCAGAACATTCGAACCATTTCTGCCTCAGATCAGAATAGACTCTGTTCTGATCCGAGTGGATGTCACTGCCAAGATGAAAAAGGTGCCTCAAGAGTGATTGGACAAGATGCTTTTTGTCCAGAACTCTGCACCTGTGCCTCTGGAACGTACTCAAAAGCAAGTGGTTTTTCTTGTGAGCAGATGTGCCAGATGGAACAGGGAGAGGAATCTCAAGATGAAGTTTCTACTCCGTGGAATGGTATTCGTGGCTCGATTACAAATATTGAAGAATTTGTTCGAGGAGCTCAGATACGAAATACTGTCGGTGTTACTGTTTCTAATTTTGTGAATCAAGTGAATTCTGGTATTAATCAATTTGTAACGAGTGTGCAACGTCTTTTTGGGACGGAGACCACTCAAGAAATGCCAGAATTATTGCCAGAAACCCCACAGTCTCAATCGTCATTGGATTTTGATCAATCGGAAAGATTGGAAATTCAGTTAAATCAAAGATTCGCCGAATCACGGACTGAACAAGGGCAAGCTCTGAAAACGAATGGGCAACGATGCGTCTCTGGAGTAGAGTGTATTGGTGGTTTTTGTGTTGATCATGATGCGAACACTCAAACGCTGAATCAGTGTGCTTCGTATGAAACACTTTTGTCAGTTGGTCAGAACTGCAAAAATCACAGGCAGTGTCAGTCTGGAAAATGTGAGAATTTCGTTTGCACAGCTCCAAGTCAAATAGAGGTGATTTTACCAGGGCAAGTCTGTCAGAGTGAAAAATGTCAGTGTCGGGGCGATGATGAGTCTCAGCCAATTTTCGATGAAGTGAGCGCAGGAGCAACATGTCTTGTTTCAGAGAATGGGGTTTGTAGTTTGAGTAGTCAGTGTTCTGGCGGTCGAGTCTGTGTCCCCGGATCTGGTGGATCACCCTCTCTGTGTCGAACCCTTGGTTCACTTATTGAAGAAGAGCGAAGTTGTATAGAGTCAGGGAAGACGTTCTGTTCGAACTGTTGGAATGCGTATAATTCTCAAGTTTCTTATTATTCTCAAGGCCAGGCAGCTAATCCAGGGACACCTCCAGTATTTTGTATTGATCGTGGGAGTTCTTGCAGTTGTCCAGGAATTCCTGGCGGAGTGTAGTTAATTTTATTGATATCTGGACAGTGAGTCATCGAATTTCCGGGTATACTCACCTCATGCACGTTCGTGGCCTGTGGCTTCAAGATTTTAGGAATTTTTCTGATCAGCAGTGGAGTTTTTCACCTGGATTAAATATTTTTAGTGCTTTAAATGGCAGTGGCAAGTCGAACATGATTGAGTCACTTTCACTCTTGAGTACTGGGCAGTCTTGGCGGGCGCGCCAGACTGAAGAGTTGCTTGCTTGGGAAGCTCCTCTGGCGCGCCTACAAGCGATGGTAGTGAATGAAGATGAAAGCACAACAAAGCTGGAGCAAATTCTCACCCCCGGACACGTCCAAGGGAAGCGAACAAATAAGCGCTTGTATAAAGTGAATGGCGTGAATCGACGTGCTGGAGATGCAGTTGGGAATTTACTTACTGTTCTTTTTACACCGGAAGATATGGATACATTCCGAGGGGGCCCTCAACAGCGACGCAAGTTGCTCGATCACACTCTGGTTCAGGTTGCGGCGCCGTACCGCTTGAGTCTCAAACAGTACGAGCAAGCGCTTCGGCGCCGCAACCGAGTCCTGCAGATGATTAAAGACGGTTTAAGTAGCCCTGGGGATTTGTTCTTGTGGGATCAGTTGCTGATAAAGCATGGAACCGTAATTCACGACACGCGAGCACAGTTTTTGGAGTGGTTAGGAACACACTCAGGATTTCGCGAAGAGTATCGAGTTCGATATGATCACTCAATAATTTCAGAGTCTCGTCTGGAAAAATATGCCGCTGCGGAGATGGGATCAGGGCACACATTGGTTGGTCCGCACAAAGATGACGTTGTGGTGGAGGTTTTACGCGGCGGCGAGTGGAGAAGTGTCGAACGCTTTGGTTCTCGAGGGGAACAGCGCCTGGCACTCGTGTGGTGGAAGTTAACCGCCGCCGCATACATTGAATCCAAGACGGGCTCTGTGCCAGTATTATTGCTCGACGACGTTTTCTCAGAACTGGATGCTCCTAATCAAGGCTTGATTGAGCTCGCTGCACAGCGAGGGCAGGCGATAGTCACAACTGTTGAATCAGAATACCCACCACTTCTGTGAGAAAATAGAGAATATGTCTTTTTCGTTTGCTGATTTATCCGAAGTCTCTGTCTCAAAAATTTTGCAGAGTATTGTTCGACCAAACAAGGATTCTCATAAAGGTCAAAACGGGAAAGCGTTGATTATTGGTGGCAGTGACTTATTTCATGCGGCCAGTCAATGGAGTTTTCAAGCTGCTTCTCGCTGGGTTGATATGCTTTTGTACGCCTCAATTAGAGAGAACAATGAAATTATTCAAAAATCAAAAATAGTTTTGAAAAATGGAGTGGTTGTTCCGCGCGCAGAAATTGAAAACTATCTCTCCGAGGTCTCTGCGGTACTGCTCGGTCCCGGAATGCGACGAGATTTTCCTACTCGATTTTCGCAAGAAGAATTAGAACGCGTACAATTCAATGACTTAACTGTCCAGGATTTAGAAAGCGATACTACCGCTGTTACGGCGGCACTGTTACATTCAGCTCCTCAAAAAAAATGGATTCTCGACGCTGGAGCACTGCAAGTTTTAGAACCAAACTGGTTGCCAAAAATTTCGATCCTGACTCCGCATCCCAAAGAGTTTTCTGACTTGTTACTTCGTTGGCAAATCAAAAATTCTGAAGAAATTTTGGAGAGTATTCAATCTATTCGCCAGGTTTTTAACCAACCTTCAGATGATTCTCGCCGAGCTCAAGTTTTTTCGGTACACGAATCAAGAGAGCAGCGGATACTTTCCGCTTTTGCAGGATCATTGAATACTGTAATTCTGCTCAAAGGAAGAGAAGACGTAATTCTGCATCCAGAGGGAGTAATGGTGGTCTCTGGCGGGAATGCAGGCCTCACCAAAGGGGGAACAGGAGATGTTTTAGCTGGCTTGTTGTTGGGATTTTTGGCCACCAGCAACTCACTTGAGAGTGCTTTGGCTGCATCGGTACTCATGAAACAGTCCGGACATGATCTCTTTCTGCAAAGGCGAGAAATGTTCAATGCAACTGATGTTGTTGAGCAGCTTCCCGTTACTTATTCCCGCATGTTTTCATTATAGGCCTAAAGGACTCTCCTTTGCGAAAATACTTGCATTTCCTGCGGTAATAGCGTAAAGTTTTGGGTATCTCCAGCCAACAAAAGGATACGACCCGAAACAGTCGCGTCCGATAACGCACGAACGAAATCACAACCATGTTTAAGCCTACGTATAATATTTCGCATAATTTATTGCAGTACATCTCGAGTATCGAAGCCTCGCGCGAAGTAATTAAAAACGCGCCGATTGTTCCTGCCTGGGAAGCAAAGTTTCAACAAGACGCCATGGTTCGCACGGTGTACCACGGGACTCGACTGGAAGGAAACGAATTGTCTCAGGAACAAGCTGAGCGTGTGATTGCCACACCAGGAACTGACCCAGTGGCGGTGGCCTCTGGGGCAGGCGTCGTCGGTAAGGCCAGAGATGTGCAAGAAATTATTAATTATCGCTCGGTGTTGGACTGGATTAATGATTGGGGGAAGAATCTTCCCAAAACAGTTGTTTACACCGAAGACATGCTGACAACACTCCATACTATTTGTACACATAGAATTATTGCTCCAGATCAGTCAGGAAAGTATCGATCGGCTGCGGTGGTGGTAAAGGGTGTTGAGTCTGGGCAGATTGTGCATCGTCCACCAGCTCCCGCGGATGTGCCTCAACTTGTCCAGGATTTCTTTATCTGGCTGAATGGCAATGAGTCACGTGCATTACACACTGTTTTTCGAGCCGCGATTACCCACTATCAGTTAGTGAATATTCATCCATTTATAGAAGGAAACGGGCGAACCGCTCGTGCGATGGCATTATCTGTGATGTATGCCGAAAACTTCGATGTCAAAAGATTCTTCTCCCTAGAACAATACTTCGACAACGACATAGAGAACTACTATTTAGCCCTTCGATCGGTGCAGGACAGTCCCACGCACGACATGACGTACTGGTTGGAGTACTTTGCCTACGGTTTAGCGATCGAACTGGACCGAATCAAACAACAAATTTTGAAACTTTCCCAAGATTTCCGATTGCAGCAGAAACTCGGGCAGCAAGTAGCATTGACGGAACGCCAACTAATTATCATGGAGTACTTACAAGAGCAGGGCAAGGTTACTACCGGCGACCTCAACGACATTTTGCCGCTGATTTCTCAAGACACGATTTTGCGCGATCTCAAGGAGCTTATCGACAAAGGACTCATCAAGAAACACGGTGTGACCAAAGGTGTGCACTACACGTTGCATGAGGTGAAGTAGGAACAGTTTCCAGAAATATCCAGGAAAGATTCTTTGATCCTGATATACTTTCTCCAGACATATGCTCTTTTCTGATCTCGCCCTCCAACTCCTTTTTCCGCTTGAATCTACTTCAAAGAAGCTCGAACAAACACAGTTGTTAGCGCAGACACTTCAACAAGTGAACTCGTCAGATGCCGCGCGGGTTACCCTCTTTGTCCTCAATCAACTTGGTCCGAAGTATGCCAATCCAGAACTGAACATGGGTCTCGAATTATTCTTGCTGGCTTGCGCGCGTGCGGGAGCGGGGGTAGAGCAAACGACCACCCTTTTTGGTGAAGTAACTGCCGATTTTGAAACCGATGCTGCTGGGAAGCGAGCACTCAAAAAACGATTCAAGGAATTAGGTGACGCCGGAAAACTGGCGGAAGAACTGCTTCCGAATACATCGGGCTCACTTACCGTGGAGGAAGTTTTTGCTACGCTCCAAGAAATTGCAGACGCCAATGGTCCTGGGAGCCAAGAACAAAAAGTTGAGATTTTGCAAAGTTTGTTCCGTGCTTTGGATCCATTGTCTCGACGATTTGTTGGTCGTTTTGTAGTGGGAGATACGCGGTTAGGCGTTTCTGATCGAACATTACTCGATGCTCTTTCTTGGATGTTGGTGGGAGATAAATCCCTTCGATCACGTATAGAAGATGTCTATCAACGTCATCCTG
>CAZFLN010000012.1:12475-20391 GCA_964519905.1 uncultured Pseudomonadales bacterium
TCCTGATTTAGCTCGTTTGGTTGTGACAGCAAAAGAGGGTGGCATTGAAGCAATCGAACGCATTGGCGCAGAAGTCGGAGTTCCAGTTTTGCCGGCCCTGTGTGATCGACTCAAAACCACACAAGAGATGATTGAAAAAATGGGCGAGGTTTTTGTTGAGCCGAAATACGACGGTACGCGCATGCAAATTCATTGGCGTGCCGAAACACAAATCATTCAAACCTTTACTCGTAATTTGGAAGAAAATACCTGGATGTTTCCGGAGCTGCCAGCGTTACTACAGGAGCTCGATGTACAGTCGGTGATCTTCGATGCGGAAGCCGTGGGCTACGATCCAGACACACACGAACTTGTATCGTTCCAGCAAACAATAAAGCGAAAACGAAAACATGATATTGGTCGAGTTTCAGCAGAGATTCCACTCAAGTTTTTTGTGTTTGATATTTTATATCTCAACGGACAGTCGCTTATAACCTTGCCACTTTCCCAGCGTCGTGCGCTGCTCGAAACGCTCTTTACACACGCCCCGAATGATTTTGTACTGGCGCCAAATATTCGAACCAGCTCCGCTGACGAGATTCGTGACTACCACAATCAACAACTGGCGGCAGGACTCGAAGGCATCATCGTGAAAAAAGTGGAAAGTCCGTACCAGTCTGGCCGGAAGGCGTTTGCTTGGGTCAAACTCAAAGAAGCAGAAGGCACAACCGCCAAACTTTCCGACACCATCGACGCCGTGGTGCTCGGGTATTACTATGGTCGCGGTAAGCGCACAGACTTTGGTGTCGGAGCATTCTTGGTTGGAGTTTTGGATTCTCCCTCACCAAATACAGAAAAAATTCTCACAATTGCGAAAATTGGGACCGGATTGGTTGATGATCAATGGCGAGAACTCAAGCAGCGTTGCGATGCGTTGATTGCTTCTGCGGCTGATTCCAGCGTGGCAACAATTTTGCAGCCAATGATTCCTGACGGCGTGTTCCCAGACGTAGTGGTGCCAATTGCCCCACAAGGATTGGTAGTAGAGGTAGCTGCCGATGAGGTGACACGATCCCCAATGCATTCCGCTGGAATTGCGTTGCGTTTCCCGCGTTTGGTTCAATTCCGTGACGATAAACAGATCACCGAAGCCACCACGCTAGACGAACTCAAGACAATTGGGAACATTTCCTAACATGCCTTCTTTCCCTGATGAAAAAAATATTTGGGCAGCGCTTCGGGGCGTGATTGATCCTGAAACCCATCTCAACATTGTTGACATGGGGCTTATTTACTCAGTGCGAATTGAGAATTCTGCCGAAAGAATTTTTATTGACTATACGCTCACCACGCCACTGTGTCCGCTGGCGGGTGTGATTCAAGAGAATATTCGCACTGAAGTTGCAAAAAACTTTCCATATTTTTCAGTCACTCCAGAGTCATTGGTGTTACAGTTAGTCTTTGATCCTCCGTGGACCCGTGATCGTCTCTCCGCCGAAGCAAAGGCAGAGTTGGGGTTGTAATTTTTACAGAAATGTTTGTTTTTTGTTAAAAATTGATGTTACTATGTGAGAAGAAAAGGAGTTTTTCTATGACCAAGCGCATTGTGAAAAAAACCTCCTCTCGAGTTGCGGTAGATCGTGGTCCATTTGAAAATGGGCAAAGTTTCGATGAATTTTGGTCTTCTGTTGAGAAAATTATCAAGAGTAAGGATCCTCGCGATGTGGCAATGAAAAAGGCTGCAGCACAGTATTTAAAGCAGAATAGATATGTCTAGAACGGTCTTGTTAGACACAGGAGTTTTGGGTGGAGTCTTGTCTTCAAATGAAACTGAGTCACAAAAATGGAAAAAAGCTATACGATCGATGCTTGAACCATTTCCAGGAGCAAAAATAACAGTCTCCACGCCCGCATGGTTTGAGTTCGCTCAATGGAGTCTCGAATCATATAAGCAAGTTTTCCAAAGAGTTCAAACTGATACATGTAATGGCCTGTATGAATTCGCCGGACATACGATTCCAAACAAAATATTACTCGAAGCCGCTTTGTATAAATGCTTGGTGCGTTCAAAGCAGAACTCGCAAGAGAGAGATACAAATAAAAAGAGAAATAAAGACACAATCAGCATGTCTGATGCGTTGATTGCGACATATTGTTTGAAGTATAACTATTTGCTTTTTACAATGAATATGAAGGATTTTCCACAAAAATTTTTCGAAATTGAGCAAATTCAGCTGTCTCCCAAGTCGACTGACTTTCAAAGGGATTTTATAGCTCTTTTGTCTCCGAAGATCGAGAAATGGAACGAAGCGAAACGAAAAAATCTATGAGATGATGACACTATGCAGATTTTTTTTGGAGCCGATCATGGCGGATTTGAACTCAAAAATGTTCTTTTGAGTGACGATGAATTAACAGCGTCTTTTTCTCAGGTAAAAGATCTTGGCGCTTTGGAATTTAATCCAGCCGATGACTATCCACAGTTTGGATTTTCCGTGGCAAGAGCTGTGGCGCAAACTGCTACCGAGCTTGAGAGTAATCCACAAAAATATGGCGTGCTTGTTTGTCGATCTGGTGGGGGAATTGCGATTGCTGCCAATCGTGTGGTTGGCGCGCGCGCCGTGGTGTGTCGGAGCGAAGCAGACGTGGTGCATGCGCGCGCCCACAACAACGCCAACATTTTAGTTCTGGAAGGTGATCGAGTTGAGCCAGAAACTGCTCGGAAACTTATTTTGCTTTTCTGCCAAACAGCATTTGAAGGTGGAAGGCACACATCGAGAGTGATTGCGTTGGGGTAAGTCCTATCCGCCTGAGATCGCTGGTATAATTGCACCATGCAAATTATCCCCGCCATATTGTCAGAAACTTTGGATGAAGTTCAGTCAGAATTTTCTCGCTTCCGAACATTTATTCCGCAGCCTAAGGTGATTCAAGTAGATATTATTGATGGCGAGTACGCAGATAACATCACGATCGAACCAGGAATGCTCCGCGAAATTGAAACCTATGGCGCAAAATTCGATCTTCATTTAATGACCAATGATCCAATCCAGTACTTGTACGAACTGCGATCTCTTCCGAACCTGCGCCGTGTTATTGCGCAAGTAGAGCGGATGGATTCGGCCCAGGAATTTGTGACCGAAGTCCAAGAAGAAATTGGCGCGCAAGTTGGAATTTCTCTTGATTTGTACACCAAAATTTCTTCTGTTGGCGACGATGTTTTAGATATTCTTGATCAAGTTGATGTGGTCCAAGTGATGGCCAACAAAGCAGGAATGCAAGGGCAATCAGTGAGTGACATTGCGCTCGAAACACTCAAAGAAGTCGTAGAGTATCGCCAGCATCACAACCTTTCTTTTGCGGTGGCGGTGGACATTGGAATGAACGAAGAAACCATCGCCCAAGTGCAAAAACTGGGTGCAACTGAAGCGGTGACGGGCAGCTACTTGCAAGGCCCGGAGGCACAGGAGCGTTGGAAGAAGTTGAGAAACTAATATTTACCGAGTATTTTTTTAACCCACGCAGCAATGAATTCACGATCAGCATCTCTTTGCATTTCCAGTAGTTGTTGTATCTCTGAAGGGTCTTGTTTTTTAAAGGTGCTTTTTTCAACTTTAGGGTCTTCTGTAGAAGGTGCATTTTTATTGAGACTTGATTCAGGGTTCATCCACTTGTCTACACAAGCAGCCTGGAGCGTAAGGAGATACTGATTAAATTGTTCAACAGAAACTTGCCCATTTTTTGGAATTCCTATTTCTTTTCGAATAAATTCTAGATCTTCTTTATGAAAGAAACCTTCGATTATTTTTACATTTTTTGCAAATTGATCTGAAAAAATTCCAGAAGCATTTAATTCTTGAAATGAAAAAGGCTTTTGCTGTACTCTTTTCGGAACAATATTTTTTCCAACTAAACGTTTTGTAAAAGAAATTGGAGGAATCTGTAAAATTTCTTGCTTTTTCGGATTTTTCGAATCTTGAACCAAGCTCTTCATTTTCTCTTTTAATTGAGTCGTAATAATTTCTAATCTTGAAGAAAGTATTTTTTCGAGAACCTTTCTCATATCTGTATCGTATGATGGCTTTTGTTGTTCAGCCATTCTAAATTCATTAATTCTTTGAGAAATTTTAGTAAACTCTTCTTGTTTTTCTGGAGAATCAGAATGAAGGTCTGGGTGAAATTTTTGCATGAGCTTTCGATATCTTTGATCGAAAGTGTCTTTTTTGTTTTGGAAAATTTTCTGAAGTTCTTCAGGCGCGGTGCCTTTTGAAGAGAAAATTGGACGGGTTCTACTTATGTATTTCCCCAATTCTGATTCAAAATCAGGGAAGAAGAGCTCAAATACTGAGTCGGGAAATACAGAATTTGGAGCAGGGGATTTTTCGGTCTGCTGCTTTTTTGACGGACCTTTTTCTGGCATTTTCTTATTATAGATCATTTTTTTGAGTGAATGAAATACTAGTCGATCGCTCTTGACTCCAGTACACTGATTGGATGTCAACTTTTACACGTTTTAAGAATATTGCCGTTTTTGGTTCCGCTGATGTCGGCGAAGACTCAGATTTATTTAAACAAGTCTACGAAATGGCCGGAATTCTGGCCCAAAATGGCGCCACTGTTGTAAATGGTGGTGGCCCAGGAACCATGTATGCGGCTACGCGTGGCGCGATCGATGCGGGTGGCGAGGTTCTGACCGTTTCTTTTCGCCCCAGCGATGCACCATTTTTTGAAGGCAAGGATGGCCTGAACCTCGCCACCCGCGACATCGAAGCACGGAACTATCCAGAACGCGTGGCCTTACTCATGGAAAATAGTGATGCCTACGTCATGTACAAAGGAGGAACAGGAACACTCAGCGAGTGGGCCATGGTCTGGCTGATGGCGCATATTTATTATGGTCATCACAAACCATTTGTGCTGGTTGGAGAGTTTTGGCATGATCTTATTGCCGCTGTAAAAAAAGGATTTTTCATTGATGATGAAGAAGAGTTGGTGTTTAAGATCGTTTCTGACAACAGCGAAGTTCTTCCGGCATTATTGGCACTTGAGTCTCACTTGCTTCAACTGCAGCAAGCAGAGCAGCAAGGGAAAATTATTACACCAGGAGCTGTGGCTCCAGATGTAATGGATGAAGCAAAAAGCGATATTACGCCACCGCCTGCCGCATTACCAACTGCTGCTGAATCCGCTGCGCAACAACAAGTTCGAGACTATATTAAAAACTTTTTAGCTGGCTATCCTCCACAAACAGGCTAGCGGCAGGAAGCGAACGGCATGAGTACCTGGCAATTTGACACACTCTCGATTGGCTCAGCGACTTTAGATATTTTCTTGAAATCCAAACAGTTTACGGTCAAGCCAGCCCGCGATCCAGAGACTGGCCAAAAGATTTCTTTGCTTACTTTGCAGTATGGTTCCAAAATGGATGTGGATGAGTTTACGCTGCAGTCAGGCGGCGGCGCGACGAACACCGCTGTTGGATTTGCTCGGCTCGGTTTGCGCGCGGGAGTTATTGCCGAGATTGGTCACGATGCCGCCGCGCATACCATCAAACAGGATTTATCAGAAAATGGTGTTTCCACAGACTTACTTGTGGAAGAGTCAGAGGAGCAAACAGCTGTTTCAGCTCTGCTCATTGCCAAAGATGGCGGGAGAAGTGTGGCGACTGGTCGAGGCGCTGCTCATCAACTGACGTTGAAAGATGTCCCACTGGATCGAATTCAAACCAACTGGGTGCATATGTCCTCGATTGGAAACTTGTCGGTCGTAAGAGCCGTTGGCGCTTGGTGCAAACAGCACAGAGTTGGATTGTCTTGGAATCCAGGTGGATTCGAACTCAAAGCATTGGTGAGTGGAGAAATTCATCTGAACGAAGTTCCTACCGAAATTTTTTGCGTCAATCAAGAAGAAGCAGATCTGCTTACGCAGGCCAAATACACGCTCGAAACCGCCGGAAAGACCGTGATTGTGACCAATGGAAGAGCTGGTGGGAAGTACTACCAACATGGTGCTTGGAAAGAGTATGCTCCGGTTTCGAGTCCGGCGGTGGAAGAAACAGGGGCAGGAGACTCGTTTATTACTGGTGTAGTAGCAGCGCAGTTGCATGATCGTCGATTGGATGAAGCCATTCACTGGGGCGTGAAAAATGCCAGCAGTGTGGTTCAGCATATGGGTGCAAAAACAGGCTTGCTTACGTTGCAAGAAATGGAAAAATAGCCTGGAGTATGCTATAATACGCCTCTATGGCATTGCACTCTCTCAAAGCTCTTTCCTTGCGTGATAAAAAAGTTTTACTTCGTTTGGATCTCGATTTACCAGTGAATGATGACGGTTTTGACACCACTCGTTTAGAGGGTGGAGCACAAACGCTTAATTTTTTACTGAAGCGTGGAGTGAGTGCCGTCCACGTTATTGGTCATTTTGGCCGACCAGATGGAAAAGAAGTCAAGAAATACTCTCTCAAACCAATCACTGACTTACTCCACGAAATGGTAGCAGAAAAGAATCGTGACAAAGTAACGTTTGGTGAAAATCTTCGCTTCGAAGAAGGCGAAGAATCTAACAATGCCGCTTTCGCTAAAAAGTTGGCTAAGGGTTTTGATCTGTACGTAAACGACGCTTTTGCGACAGCGCACAGAGAACATGCGAGCATGACTCAGATCCCAAAGTTACTCCCAACTGTTTTGGGACGCACCTTCGAAAAAGAGATGAAGGTTTTGCAGCGTTTGCGACACAAGCCAGAACGTCCAGTCACTTTAATGCTCGGCGGCGCAAAATCCGAAAAACTTGCCTATTTAGACAGTCTTTTTGATTTTGTAAACATTTTCGTGGTGGTAGGAAAATTGGCTCAAGATCTTGATAAAGAAACTGCTGAAAAACAAAACCGCAAGTTGATTGTTGCTGAACTCACCGAGGACGGTTTTGATATCACGCACGATTCTATGGAACAAATTGAGCGTTTCCTCAAGGCTTCTGGAACGGTTATTTGGAACGGCCCAGCCGGAAAATACGAAGACCCTTCCCACGCCGCTGGTACTTTCTACCTGGCTGATTCTATTGCCAAATCCAAGATTCCTTGCATTGTGGGCGGTGGCGACACCGAAGCGGCTCTGGATCATCTCAAAGTTGATCGCACCAAATTTACACACATTTCTACCGGTGGGGGAGCAATGATGGCCTATTTGGTTGACGGCACCTTGCCAGCTTTGGCAGCGGTTGAAAAGAGTCAGCAGATTTTCTCTTGGGAAGACCTGCTTGAGTTCGTTCTCTAGTCTCTTAAGTCTGAAGGTTTGACCTTTAGGCCTATAGTTTTTTATTTTTCCTGGCACTGATTATAGGCCTAAAGGTCAAACCTTCAGCGTGCTATACTGAAAAACATGACACTGAATCTGCCCCCATTGTCGTTATTTTCGAGTGCTTCCGCGCCTCGAAACTTGATTAATGGCAATTCTCCACAAACGCCACAAAACTCCGTAGAGCCCAAAAATTTGGCTCAAGATGATATTTCTCGAGAGAAATTGGATCAGCAGTTTGACGAGATTTTAAAAGAAATTTCAGAACTTGAAAAACAATTTTCTGATTTTCCAGATGAAGAATCTGCTCAAGTTATTTCTCAGATTTCTGACGAGTCTAAAAGTAGTCCTGCTCAAGAGAAAAAGAAGGCACTTGCCATCAATGGCTTTGGTCGCATTGGACGTACAGCTTTTCGAGTGTGGTGGGAGCGATTCCGACACGAAATTCCTTTGGTAGCGATTAACACCTCTGGCTCAAGTGAGATCGAAACGTGGGCACACTTGCTCAAGTTTGATTCAAACTACGGAGTATGGCCGTTCGAAATTTCGGTTGATCGGGTTCGCTCAAAAGATGAAGTGACTGACGAAAATCCAGAACTTGGTACACTCACAATTGATGGCGTGCGAATCCCGGTGTTAGCGCAG
>CAZFLN010000012.1:20401-37313 GCA_964519905.1 uncultured Pseudomonadales bacterium
GCAAAATCCCTTGGGGTCGCTACGACGTGACCACCGTTTTAGAATGCACCGGAAAATTTGTAACGCAAGATGCCGCCAGTGCTCATCTCCAGGGTGGAGCACAGCGGGTCATTATTTCTGCTCCACCAAAAGGTGAGGGCGGACAGGGTGCCATGGACATGACCTTGCTCGGTGTGCAGGAGACGTTACCAACCGGACAAGTGCTTTCGAACGCGTCCTGCACCACCAATTGTGTGGCTCCAGTCACAGCGATCATGCAAGAGAAATTCGGAGTGCAAAAAGCATTGCTCACCACGATTCATGCGTATACAGACGACCAAAATCTTCTTGATAATTCTCATAAAGATTTGCGCCGCGCGCGCTCAGCCGCCACAAATATTGTTCCTACAAGTACCGGCGCGGCGCGTTCCGTGGGAGCAGTCATTCCAAGTGTTCAAGGAAAATTTGACGGAATTGCGGTTCGCGTTCCTGTCGCGGTTGGATCTTTGTCTGATCTGGTTTTTGTGACTGAACGTGATGTAACCGTAGAAGAAGTAAACGCTGCATTTCAGAGTGCAGAAAGCACTGAACGCTGGCGCGGAATTCTCGCCACAACCACTGATCCAGTTGTTTCTCAAGATATTGTAGGTCGATCTGAATCAGCTATTGTCGACCTCGGACTCACTCAAGTGGTGGGTGGAAACTTGGTAAAAGTAGTGGCTTGGTACGACAATGAATTTGGCTACTGCAATCGTTTGGTGGAGGTGGCCGCTGCATAAGTGCGGGTGCGCTAAAACACATGGGAAATGCCCTCGTTGATTCTGTTACCGAGCACTTGCTTCGCGAAGATCGTGAGATTTTGTCTCGGACCAAGTTTCCAATAGTCACGATTTCTGGTTCTTTCCGCGATGTGGTGGAAGAAACACATGACCTTGCTGACGACAAAAATCACCCAGACGTAACACTCTCCCGAGCGCATTACTCCATGGCGCTTGGTGTGGCGGTGGCAGCGTGGGGTTCTGATGTGCCAAATGAGAAAAAAGCGTGGCTGGTAGAACCGACGAATTATGTCTCTCGAAAAGACTGGAAACGAGTTTCGTTCTCTGCAACAGTTGGTCGATTGATGGCGCGCAACACGGTGCTTGAATGGCTCAAAAAAAATATTCTTGATCGAAACCGCAAAGTGTTTCCCCTAACTACAACTATCACTCCGCCAGTTTTGTACTTGACTGAAAACATCGAAAAACCGATTATTTCTCTGCACATTGTGACTGGAAATATTTTGGCTCGAGCAGGGAAGAAAGTGGTTCAAGTTGTGACCGATCCGCATGTTCGAGAAGACTACGTTGAGTGCGCGCATCTTCCCAATATCACGTTTTGCGTGTTCGATGAAAATACGCGGTACGAATTTTTCCAGGTAGCTGCTGCGTACAATAAAAAAGTTGATCCAGCTCGAGTGATTGTTACAGGACCACCAATAGATCCACGAGTGATTCAATCCCGAACGAAAAAACGCCCAGACTCTTGGAAGCGCCGTCCGCTGCGCATCCTCCTTACTACCGGCGGACTTGGGACCAATAAAGATGAACTGTTTACGATTCTGGATCAAATCTTGCCACTGACTCGCAAACGGAAACAGCCAGTGCAAGTGGTGTACTACGCTGGAACCAATGCCGATCATGTTCGCATGGCTAAAAAATTGGCGCTGAATTATGGTATTTCTGTTGGGAAAAACAATGATCCACGGGCAAGTCTTCGTATTTTAGGCAGCGATGATATTGTTGATGCCAACAATTTACTGCTCCTGTATGGTTTCCCGTGGGCCGATGTGGTCTACACCAAACCATCTGGTGATTTGGCGTATGACGCAGCTGCTGCCGGGTGTGCTCAATTATTTTTACGACCTTGGGGTGAGTGGGAACTGAACATTCGAGAAATATTTTTGCACCTCGGGACCGCCCAAAACGCTGATGTAGAAAACGTTGAGAAACAACTCAATTCACTGCGAGACACCACACCAGGAACTGCCTGGCTTGAGCGTGCTCTGAACAAAGCGCATACATTGCCTCCTCATTTTTTGAAGGGGAGTGAAAATATTTTGAATGTAGCGCGGAGATTTTAAATTTTTTTAGCGTGTTGGTTCAAGGAGATTTTTGGGGGGGATATACGCTGTATCTTCATGCACAGGTAAGATTTCAGGAATAAAGATTCTTAAAATACTAAAAGCGTCAGGAACTTTAAAAGGCGTAAAAGCGATGCATTTGCTACTTGCCTCTGAGTGAGCGTAGTGAAATGGAAACCCATAGTCGTCTGCGAGAAGAGAGCAAAGAATGCTAAAAGACTCTTTGGATAATTGTTCTTTTATGAGTTTAAGTTGTTGAATTGCGGTGAAATCAGATTCAAGGCTGTGCTTTTTCAAACCGTTTTTTATGGTTTTTTCTCCTCCAGCAGTTGCTGCAACTGTATAGACACGGACAGTTCTGTTTTTTAATGGAGGGATAGAAGAAAGAGCTTTGTCCATTTGCGAACCAGAATAGAGAACGTCATCAACCATGATTACATTCTCAGAGAATGAGTTATCTTCTCTAGAATTATGAACAAAAACTTTAATATTTTTTTCTAGCTGTTGAATGCGAGCTTTAAGGAGTTGAATCATAAACTCATTGCTGTTTTTCGGTATTGGACTTTCTGAGTACTCTCGAATCCCGTGGTCATAGTAAACACAGTGAATTTCTCCACGACTTTCATGATCGTCAATTATTTTGTCGGTGAGCGCGAGAAATGAATCAAACGGGATAAACTGAATTGCCTCTATAAATTCCTGCCAAAAATGTTCAGGAGAAAAGTCTTCTCCAGCTTTTGTGTGCAGTGAATTTACCTTTGCTATGGATTTAATTTCCTGATACGTACGCCAAAACAATCTCTCTTGTTCTGAATCAATCAGTGGAGCCATTCGTCGCTCATTTTTCATCGGATGATTATATCAAAAGATATCCTAGCGTGTCGGGGCGGCAATACTTTACAATGATGAAATGTTAGAAATATCTACGAAAATACCATTAGTTGAATCAAGTATTGATCCTGAGTTTTTGTCTCAAAAGGATGAGATTGAAAAAATCATTGCCGATTTGAAATTACCTATATCTGCAGAACAGTATTGGCAAGAAATCATAGATGGGGTGCAGTACATAGAGTTTGAGTCCTATGTTTCCCTCGTTGACCGAGTTCTTTCAGAAAATAGCGAGGATGAAGAGATTCACTGCTTTTATTACGACGAAAGTCGTTCAGGATTTGATCCTGAGAGGATTCCAAAGAATAGCAATGAGTTCATGATTCAGTTGTTGCAGGCGCGAATAGACTCAGTTGGACGAAAAAATAAGATTGTTGTACGGTCTCATAGAGATCGAAAATTTACTGTCTATCCAGAACGAGTATACATTTTAGATGACGCTCTTTATTCCGGAACGCAAATGTACGAATCTTTGAAATTTTTGCCAGAACAAATCAAGGTTCATGTTTTTGTAGTGGCGGCCACCAAGACTGGAGAGCAAGCAACCAAAGAAGCTTTTTCAGAGTTTAACCTCAATGGGAAATTAGTGTACCTAGAACGAATCCGATCTTTGAAAGATATATTGAGTCCGGAAGCGGTCAAGATTTTGATTGAGCAAAAAGTTCGGCTACACGCGTCATATGAAGAAGATTTCCTGACTTCAGATGAACTTGAACAATTCAAAGATGATTTCAGAAAAGTATACGATGAAGATTCGGCAGTAAAGTCCCTTACTGTGACACCTTTCAAGCTTCCAGATGGGAAAAGTGTGGAAAATGAACTTTTGAAGAAAATTTCTGCCGTGAAAGGTCGAGCGTATATTCGGCCGAAGAATCTTTTTTAGGATAAAGGAGAGTCCTTTACGAAGTGCCGAGTGCAGGATTCGAACCTACGAAGGAGTACACCAGCAGATTTACAGTCTGCCCCCGTTGACCGCTTGGGTAACTCGGCTTGAGCGAGAGTGAAAATTGAAATCAGATTTCTCAAGATTTCATTTTCATCACGCAAGATCAGTATTGTAACATGCTCCACAGATTCAGAAGACCGAGAGATGCTAGAATAGAACCACTATCGAACTACTCAAGAAAAGGATCCCTATGGCCGTACTTGCCAATCAAACCGCAAAAGCAAAAAGTCTTATTGCAAAAACTCCACTTCGAGGCATGGTAAAGGCACGCTCTTTTTGGGACGATTTCCGCGATTTTGCGTTTCAAGGGAACTTAGTTGATCTGGCAGTTGGTTTGGTGATCGGAGCTTCGTTCAAGGATCTCACTACTTCTTTGGTAACCAATATCATTATGCCACCGATCGGTTTGGTTTTAGGGAATGCTGATTTTTCTCAGTTGTATATTTCATTGAATGGAGAGCAATTTGAGTCATTGGCAGCGGCTACGGAAGCTGGCGCTCCTGTTCTCATGTATGGTGCGTTCATTACACAGCTTATTGATTTTCTTTTGGTTGCATTGACATTATTCGTGGTGCTGAAGTTTGTTCTGCGACATCAGGTAAAGAAATAAGTTTGAAAAGTAGGTTTGTTTGTCCATCTTTTCTGCCTGGCGTGAAAAATTGAAATTTCCCACGTTTCCTGGACGCTTGGGACAATTGACTCCCAAGAAAAAAGCGCGTCGGAGAGCGTACTTGGCCGTTGGGATCTGCATTTTTTTCTTGGCTGTTTTTTCATATCTCACAAATCCGTTTGTGCGTTTTTCAATAGTGGTCGATCCCTATCAAGATATTTTAGTCGAGGAGAGTGGACAGTTTTCGCTGAATGAGTCGAGTCAAGTTTTGTTACGGGATCGTTTTTTTGATCGGCAACTCGCATACCTCAAGTCTGGCTGGCACATCATTACCGGAAAAGTCTCTGGAGGTCCGAAGGCAAAGTCTACCTCTGTGGACGAGATCATTGCCGAGATTCATGCGCTTCGCTTTGATCCCAAAGAACCATTCCTTATCTCTGGAGATCACTTTAGTCTTTTGTATCCGCGGTCCTTGGGTATTTTCTATCATTCCATTCTTGACCCACGGACTGCTCTCAGCGCGGAAGATTGGCACAATCGGCAGCTTATCTATCTCAAGACTACTGCCTACGCGTTGCAAGTTTTCTCGAACTCAGATCGTTTGTCGACCACGATTGTACCAGTCGGACCAAAGTCTGTAGCGCTGATGAACATTTATGCGCCTCCAGTGGATACCCTCTACAGCTTGCTGTACGCGTTACAAGTCATGCAGGATGAGCAACTTTTACAAGCACAGTATCCATTCGCTGTGATTCAACCGGAACCATACACGTTGCAAACAATTGCTGCTGCTCAGGCTCTTACCGATCAGCACAGAGAGAGTTTACAGTGGCATTGGGAGCGTTTCCGCTTTGAGGTGTTCGATGAGCAGACTAAACTTATTAAGCGCGAAATCTTGCTTTCCGGCACGAAAGACATGTCGAAGCGGAGCAGTGCGTTTTACGACAATGTCATTTTTTGGAGAACGGCCCAGCTTGCTATGCAGCTGGAGATTATTGAGTACGATCAAGCATTTTTAGATGATGTAAAGTCTGCCATTCTCACGAATTTTTGGCTTGAAAAAGAAGGGCATTTCCTTGACGATCTGAGCGCTACAAGCATTCAACAACAGTGGTATTCAGGAGACTGGCTCATTGCGTACCAAACTGGCTTCTTGTCCCCATACGACCCGAAAGAGCGGGCGATGCTCGAGCGCAGCGTGCAGTTTATGCAGCGCAATGCGCTCGAACAGCCGTTTGCCGCACAGTACAGCGCCGATCATCGCCCGCAACAACTCTACTTGCCCGTTCGGCTCGGCGCGCCAGCCTACGGTTCTACTACGATTTGGAGCAATTGGGGTATGGAGTACATTAAACTGCTCGCACATTTAGCGCAGCTCACAGGGAATCAGAACTACGCTTTTCAGGCTGGTCAGCAGGTGAGTGCATACAGTTTTAATATCAAGCGATATAAAGGGTATCCAGAACTGTATGACTCGAATGGTGATTTTTATCGTCAACGATTTTACAAAAGTGTTCGACAAACTGGGTGGGTTGTAAGTTTTGAGCAGGCTCGAGATATGGTAGAGTTTACTCAACAACAAGGAGGACTGAGTGCCACAGAAGAAGAATGATCGACCGTATTCCTGGACTCAAACTTCTTGGCCGAAAGACCTCGATCCAGAAAAGTCTCCGTATCCACGGTGGATGGTTGAGAGTGCGAACTCCAATCGGTGGCGAGCTCGGTTCTGGATGTCTCCAGTTGGTTTGCTCACGCTTGTTGTTCTTGGAGTTGTTGGATATATTCTCGCGGCTATTTTCGAGTAAAATCTCTGACTCATTTTTTGTCGCCTCTGGTACAATAGTTCCTACGCACTCACTCGAGCGTGTCCGTAGGCCTATGATGTAACGGTAGCATGAGGGTCTCCAAAACCCTTCGTCTAGGTTCAAATCCTAGTAGGCCTGCAAACAAAAAACCCGCCTTTGGCGGGTTTTTGTTTGTTGGTGTGATGGGGAAGAATCTTTCAGGTTTTTGACCAAGCTGGCCGATAGCCGTTTCCACTTGGCTGAGGCCAGCCTGGCTTATGCCGCACCTGAAATGGAGTGGAGGTGCGGCCAAATCCTAGTGAGCTATACTACATCCATGCAGATTGAAAAGTTACATCAAGTTCACATCCCTCAAATTCTCAAACTAGAAGAAGAAAGTGCTCCTAAAAAACCCTTGTATTCCCCATATAATCGGGCTGCACTAGAGTTTATTTTCGATAATTCAGTAAGTTGTGGAGCCATAGGTTTATTTGACGTAGCACAGCTTATTGGTTGGGGAGCTTTTCGAACTGGTTGGAAAGAGGGAACTGATAATGTGGAGATTTGCTCGATTGTCATTGACAAAGATCGTCGAGGTCAGGGATTTGGAAGACAAGTACTCCAAGAATTGAAAAAAATATTGATTGAAGATTTTCAAATTTATAAATTCTTCTTAACAGTTTCTCCACAGAATGTAGCCGCTTATGAGTTATACAAAAAAGATGGTTGGATTAAGTATGATTCGAAAAAAGATGTGTATGGTCCAGGTGCTGATAGAATCTACATGAAGTATGAAGAGAGAAGATAGGACCAAAATTCCTCTCAAAAAGAATAAGTTTTCTATAGGTCAATAATTCCTGCTGTACGGAGTTTTTGTACGCTTTTTCGAGCGTGGTACCTGAATGACGGCTTTTGACTTGGATTGGCTCGAAAGATATTGGTGAACCCAGGTGACTGATGCTCGAGCACAACGAGGCTTTCATTTTCTTGAATAACTTCCCCAAGTTTTTTGAGCATAGGTTGAGAGATGGTGCCAAAATCAATTGAGTCGTTTAGGTTTGTTCCAATCGGAACATGGACTAAAGTCTGCTCAGATTTTTTGAGTTCAGCGATCATATATTCCCAGCGATTAGAAATTGTGAGCGGCGTTTTTTGTTCCCGGAGCGCGTGTACAACATCAAAAACCAAGAATGCTGGTGCGCCAGACAGAATAAACATCTTCACAAGTTCCCGTGCACGCTGGAGCGACCCTTCAGAGGTATGGTTTTCAACTGCAATATACGGACTATGATCTGGGTATTTTTGCTTGTAGTGGTGATGAAGAATATCTGTTTGTTGTGTTCTTGCTTCTGGTTCATGAACGAGTACATACTGTGGATTTCTTGTCGCATGTAAAGCGGTTCTCTCAGGTTTTTCTGAATGATTATTGATAATTTGCTGTCTCTCTTGAACAGCATGGTTAAGTATCTTGTCAGTTGGAGCCAGAAGAGTATTCGCCACCAAGACTTTGAATCTATCTGCGAGCTCTGAGACTCCAGTACGATCTTCACCCAGTCTGCCGTGATACCCGGAAACAGGGAGCTTCTGAATATTTTCTGGATTGTGATTATAGCTTGAAAGAAGGTGTTGCCAAAGAATTATTTCAAGTGACACATCAAGAGAACTGGGAAGAACATCTCGCCAAAAATGAAGAGAATGTTCCGGAGAGCCGAAGATTCCTACAATATCGGTTGAGACAATAACAGCCTTGCCACCATGGTTTTCTCGATGTGCTTCAAAGAAATTTCTCATGCCTGCCCCAAGTTTCTTTACAAGAGTGTATCATAGGAAATGTTTCTCAAAACGCATGAAAGTAACAATATGATACAAATTTTCGTCACCAAAAAAGAAATCATGAAAAAGCGGCGGTCACCACTAACAATGGTGATTGCGGCAATAAGTATTCATACGCTCTTACCGCTCGCTTTTCTGTGTGATATCGGAGCGCAGCTCTATCAAGCCGTCTATTTTCGGCTCATGGAGATTCCGCCAATTCCAAGATCCAAGTATGTACGAATGGAAAGACACAAACTTCCTGGGCTTTCGCTACTGCAGCGGTGGAGTTGTTGGTACTGCGAGTATGTAAATACGCTGTTGGTGTGGCTCAAAGAAGTCGCGAATCAAACGGAGTTGTACTCCTGCGCCATTCGCTATGAGTACGAGCTTCCTGGTCAAGAGTATCAAAAAGATTTTTACGATCCGAAAGAACTCTAAACAATTTTCTTTTAAGTGAGTTCAGTGGTTGTTGAGCTTTGGGTTCGCCTTTTTTGGAAAAGAGCAGGAACGATTTTTAGTCCCAAAATGAGAAGACACACAACGATGACTCCGCTGATTGGCAGAGCCCAAACAGTTTTTTGAACTATCAACGGCTGTCCGGCTTGGTTGGTGATAGACCCTTCCACGGTGTATTTTCCAAGCGCAAATCGTGGTGAGAAGATGAACGGTGTTGCCTCAAGTGAGTTCGCCTCCTTTTTGCTCGGTGTTCCGGCTTGAATGACTCGACTACTCCGCGCAAGGACGCGTTCTGGCAGTCCTTCTTGTGTAAAAACGACATTTCCTCGCCAATTTCGCACTGTTATGGTGAGTTCAGGAGAAGCGACCGTGATATTGAGATTTTCGACTAAAGGTTCTATCTGCAGGGGTCTGAGACTATCAAAAAATTGCGGAAGAGTCGGGAAAGACACAAGCCACTGGAGTGGACGGTGCTCGGTTTCGCTCACGCGAACCAGCACCGTGGCTCCAATAGATCCATGACTGCTGGCGCGGTTTTCTGTCAAATCTTCTTGAGAAACTGGTTCTGTTTGAGCCAGCAAAACAAAGTACCAATCTTGTTGGAGCGCATCCTCTGGAATGTTGAGAGAAAGAACAACTTGTTGCTCTCCACCCGCAGGGAGAAGAAAAGAATCATTGAGCGCTCGATCACTGTTGGCAAATGAGGCATACGGAAAAGAGCTGCTGTCTAACAAAACAGGGGAGCCGGTTTGGTTGTCGCTCACAAAATCTTTGAGCGTGAAGGTAGTAGTCAGGTCAGTGGTCCCGTAATTCTTTAGAGTAAAGGCTCGAGTGACCGATTTTCCTGGCTGAATAGTAATTTCTACAACGGCCGGCAAGATAGAGAGATCAATGGGTGCCTGTGCCAACGCAGGTGTGGGAAAAGCGTGTCCAACCACCAACATGAAAATGGCAACGAAACTTTTTTTCAGCCAAGATATTCGCACATTTGAAACAAGCACAATTCCTCCAAACATGATTAAAGTTAAAGAAAACCACTGGCTCATCGTCAATCCACTGAAATGGGTCAGATCTATTCTGAGGAAATCCAACGCAAATCGTATGCTCCCAAAGAAGAGAGCGTAGAGGGCAAACAAATTTCCGCTTCCAACTTGTAGCCAGGAGGTTTTTCGTAGAATACTCCAGAGTCCAACTCCAAACAACGTGAGAGAGAGTGATTCATACAGAAAAAGTGGGTGGAAATAGGCGGCATCTCTCCAAATTTCTGGACGAAGTTGCTCAGGTATAAAAATTCCCCAAGGAAGCATGGTGGGAGCGCCAAAAATTTCCTGATTAAAGTAGTTCCCCCAGCGACCGATGGCTTGTCCAAATGGCAAACTGAGGGCAAGCGCATCGAGGAGTACGAACCAAGAAGTTTTTGCAGGAAGAAACCAGTGTTTCCACAGTGACAACCCAATGAGTCCTCCTAAAAATCCTCCAAACCAACCAAGACCACCGTTCCACACCGCCAGAATGGCCGGAAACGGTTGTTCAGCGTACAAGTGCCAGTCGGTAAGAACGTGGTAGGCACGGGCTCCACAGAGTGCGCCGAAAAGACTGAAAACGCATCCCCAAAGCCAGACATTTTCCGGCCAGTTTTTGGCCGATGAATCTTTTTTTAGCACGTACTCAAAAAGGTTCCAAACGCAGAAAACGCCCAATCCAACCAAAAATCCGTAGAGAGAAAACTGCATACCATCATCTTACTAAATTTCGTGCCACAAGGTGCTTGCGGTTCTAACGCTCAGGCTACATGAGTGTGAGGAATCCAAGAACTCCGGCCCAAAAAACACCAAAAAACAAAAAGCCAAAGAGAAGACTTCGATAGAACTGATCAGTCACGCCAGCTGGAAGGAACGGGAAGTACTGTTGAGTTAGACTTGGGTTCCCAGTGAGGATTTGTAACACTTGATGCGCATACCAACTCCACACTCCCCAAAATGCTCCCAGACCCAGTGAGGCACTGTTACTCATGAGCAAGAGAATCCCCAAGATTGGAATGACTAGGAGCATTACCGGCGAACGCAGCGTCGCTACAGCAGAGGCATCATTGACTAACTCCCAAGGAATTCTCTGCAGTAGCTGCCGAATCCATCGTGGTGCGGTAGAAATAAGTACCAGGCCAAGAATGCTCCCAAGAATGAACAGTCCAACCGAAATGAGTGCTGTTGTATTTGTGAAAACCGAAAAACTCGAAAACGGGTAAAACGTTCGGAATACCGCCAGAATTGCTGATGAAAGAACAACAAAAATTCCAACTTGCAGTGTAGCCTGAATGGAAACCTCTTCGCGAACTGGCGAGAGTGGCGGATTCATCATGTTTGGTGCGGTGGGGTGTTCTCATCTTTCCAGGTGAGAGTTGGAAGAGAGACGATTTGCTCTTGATTTTTGTGAGCTTGAGCACCGGCGAAAGAGTAACTTTGCCAGAAGATACCGCCGCCGATCATGAACAGTCCGACCAAGGTCATACCAACCACAACCTCAAAAACACCAGAAACTGGTTGCGGTTGTGTCTGGAGTGGCTGACTCGTGAGAGCCGCTGTGGTGGCAGTAGTCGTTGAGGTGGTGCTGGTGAGTGTGTTTGCAGAAGGAGTGCTGGCGACGACTTCGATGGAGCCAATGAGCGAAGCATCGTGGCTGGAGCTATAACTGAAGACACCTGAATTCGTGACGACCACCGACTTTGCTTGGTTGGCACCGATATCACCAGTGTTGAATCCAGTCGCCAAACTACTTCGAGCACTTTGTGTAGCGGTGGTACTGTTGCGGAATTCAAGAGTATCACCTTGATTTACTCGCAGTGTGCTCGGAATAAAACCAGTGGGTGTGATGGTGATGGAGTGAGTTGCTGCCTGAGCAATTGTTGCTCCGAGGAACAAGAAGAGGGCAGCTGCTCCACCAGCAAAGAAATATCGAACCAATCGAGGCAGTACAAACATACCCTTCATCGTACCGATTTTTCAGCAAGAGAACAAGAGGATTTATTTTTCAGCAGGAGCGTTTTTGGCTTCTTTCGCAAGTTCTTGGACTTTCCAGAGGAAAAGACCGACCTTATTCCTGGCATTTGCGTCTTGTACAAACTGCAGTGCTCGTTCAATGCGCGCACGAGGGTGTTTTTGCACCAGTCTCATGCACATTCCAATTGTTTTCCGATCGCTTGGTTCGGTAATTGCCATCGCCACCCGATACGCAAAATCTTGAAACTCTTGGCTAATATACTTCCCACCTTTTTTTATTTCGTGGGTCTGCAAAATGTCAAATAAAGTATCACTCATTATTTGCCTTTGATTGTGAAAAATACACTCCGCTCCAGAGTCCTGCCAGAGCAAAACTCAGCAGCAACCAGCTCCAAGAAATGCTGAGTAAGAGGAAAAGTATCGTGGCGAGCAGGAAGCAAGAGACAGTTATGGCAACGGCAAGTTCTCGGTGCAGTATTTTTTGATTTCTGGTTTGAGGTGAGAGTTTTGCAAAAAAGTGTTGCTCAAACAAGGACGTGTAGGTGCCTTTGATAGCACGATCGGCGAATTCTATGATGAATAAAAATACTGGTTGAGCGAGAAAGAAAAAACGAGTCACCCAGAGAATTCCGGTTATCAGACCACTCGGTTGTTGAAGATGTTTCTTTTGTGAGAGAGTGAAGGGGAAGTCAGTCAGATACAGCAAAAGCAACACTCCCAGCGTAGCAGAGGAGAGTATGTAGGCCACCGCCTCGACGCGTTGAAAGACAATGAAGAGGATCGCTGGCCAAAAAATCAGACTGCCAATTCGCTCCCACTGGAACATGCCGATCCCAAGTGCTTGAGCGGCACTTTTTCGTGTTGGAGTTGTAAGTGAGATTTTTGGGAAGATATTTTGTTTTTGGAAAAGTGATGGCGGCAGGAACAAGAAGCAAACGGCGCCGAGAGCAAAGAGCATTCCACCGATGAGAACTGGGAGCAAGACTCCAAAATTTACAAGCGTGAGAGCTCCGAGTAATGGTGCTAGTGCAATAACAATTTTTTGGAGGAACTCGGAAGAACCAACGGTTCCTGGAATCGAAGTTTTCAAGGAAAACAACTGAGAACGAATGATTTGTGTGGCCAGCCAGAAAAACGGAAGTCCAACTCCTCCTGCCACAGACGAGAGAAAGAAGAGAGTTGGGTATGAATCAAATAAGGCGAAAAGTGCAAATGCAAGACCAGCAATTCCTGATCCAATGGCCAGAGCACTCGGCAGGCTGAGTTTTGGGAGGAGTCGTGCAGCCAAGAGATTTCCAGGAAGAGAACTCAGTCGTTGGAGAAAATAATACGTGGCAAGACCAAGGAGTCCAGCAGTGATTGGCGAGAGATGTGTCACAATTATTTCTTGAGAAAATTGAAAGAGAGTAATTGGGACGATAACCAAAAGCCAGGCATGGGCAACTTCAACAAAAAAATTTCCCCAGAAAAGAAATTTGAGTTCTGGTGGAAAGAAGCTGGGCCGCTTGTGCAGAGTAAATGGATCGTGGAGCGCCATAGCTTTACTGTAGCACGGTGTAGAGGAACTCTTCAGAGAGAACCGGAGCGAGGGCAGCGATCGCTCGTTGCTCTTCAGGAGGAATATTTTGCAAGACGTACGCTTTGCCAGGAATGGAGCGATCACCGCCCCGGGAATCAACACCGATTCGAGCGGTCCAGAAATTATTGTTTTTCAGTGCGTCGCGAATACTGTTTACCCCATTATGAACTTTTGGACCAGAAGCGTATTGGAGTTTGTGTCTTCCAGTTTCGAGATCTAGATCATCATGTACGACCACAACATTTTTGTAAGCTGTTTGAGGATTGGCTTCGGCTGGATCAATGTCTAAGAACCATTTGCACGCACTTGCCACGCTTTTTCCAGATTCATTCATGAAGGTGGATGGCTTTAAGAAAATCCATTCGTGCTGGTTTCGGTTGAGTCGCAACACTTCACCGTGCACATTTTTTTCTTTTTTCCACCGTGGGGGAATAGAGGGATCGCTCCAGGAATCAATCAAAGAATCGAGCAAGAGCCAGCCAGCGTTGTGGCGAGTAGATGTGTAATTTTCTCCAGGATTTCCCAGGCCGACGCAAAGAATTCGGTTCATCCGCTGATTGTACCAGGTATTTTTATTTGTTTTTTTTGTGTATCACGGACTCGTACACTTCTTCGTACAGAGGCAGCAGCGTCTGGGCCGTGAACTTCTGCGCTTGCTTTTGAGCCTTGCTGCGCAAGGGATGCAGGTCTTCCTGGCTCGAGTCCCACAGAGCTCGAGCAAGAGTGCGGATTCGGACTTCTTCCGTTTCACTTTGTGGAATTAGCCAACCGGCGTCACCGATAATTTCGGCGTTTGCCTTGACATTAAAGGCAACAACGGGAAGTCCTTGAGCCAGTGCTTCCAGTGTGGTGTAACCAAATGTTTCCATACAGCTGGCGGTTACAAAAATGTCACCGCGTTGGAAAAATCGGTCACGAAGGAGTTGAGCATGAGGGATTTTTCCGTACCAGCGAACAGCTGGTCCAATTCCAAGCTTGAGTGACAGAGAAAATAAATCTTTTTGTGCTGGCCCGTTCCCGATCAAATGAAGCTCAAAACTGGGATCTCGTTGATAGGCCAGGGCGAACGCGTGGAGTAAAGTATCAATTTGTTTTTCAGAACTGTGGCGTGCAACGTAGATAAATTTCTTTGGTTTTTTTCGAGATTTTGGCAGAGGAGCGAAGGCGTCTTCGGCCAGAACATTTGGAGTACGAAAAATATCTCCAGGAAAACTTTGTTCTTGCAGGTCTTGAAACACTTCTTCTGTGGGGGCCAATGTCGCGTCGTACAGTCGAGAGAGCATCGCCAAGGCACGCCAGCCACCTTGATCAAACATTTGCCCGAGTGTTTCGTTGTTCACTCGGAACATTTTCAGATCGTAGTAGGTATGAAACGTTTGCACGACCGGAATTTTCAATCGCTTCGCGATAAGTGTTCCCTCCAGACCCACACTGGCGGGTGTATGGACGTGGATGATATCTGGCTGAAAAGCCTTAATATCGGTGAGAAACAGAGGAATATTCGTACCAAGTCGAAAGTCTGGATAGATGAGAACATCAACTGCTCGCACAAACTGAACTTGAATGTTTGGATGCAAGAAACTGAGATCGATTGGTGTTTTTGGACGAGGGGCTTGGATAAAAATCTGGTGTCCGGCAGCAGCGAGCATGTTGGCGAGGTTCGTGACAGCCGTGGTCACACCACTGGTGAAAGGATGAAACGAATCGGTGTACATCGCAATGCGCATTGATCCAGTATACACAGTTCTGGGTCTAGTTTTTGTTTCTGCCAGGGTAGGCACTCCCAGACATCTGCAGTACAATAGAAGTACAATACTTCTATGATTGATGCGCTGCAGATTCGCTCACAGTTTCCAATATTGGATCGGACGGTTCATGGGAAACCGTTAGTGTATCTCGACAATGCAGCTACTACGCAGAAGCCCCAAGTGGTGCTTGATGCCATCACGCAGTATTATTCTCAACACAACGCCAATGTTCACCGTGGAGTCCACGCCTTGAGCGATGAAAGCACTGATATTTTTCTTCAGAGTCATGAGCGGGTTGCTCAGTTTTTTTCAGCGGAGTCGTCACAACTTATTTTTACGCGCAACACCACCGAGGCAATGAATACACTTGCTTGGGGACTGCGGCACGAAATTCGTCCTGACTCAGTGATTGTTACCACGGTTCAAGATCATCATAGTGCGAGTGTTCCTTGGCAGCAGGTAGCTCTCGAGCGCGGAGCGCGTCTTTTGGCGCTTCCGCTTGATGAACGAGGTTCACTGGATGTAGAAGCAAGTTTGCAACTTTTGCTCAAAGAAAAAGACGCGCTCCGCGTCATAGTCTTCCCTCTGGTTTCGAACGTGTTGGGTGAAATAAATCCTGTTTCTGAAATATCCGCTTGGTTACAACGAGAAAAAATTCGCGATGATGTATTTCTTTTTGCCGATGCAGCACAAGCCGCACCACATATTCCGGTTTCTTTATCAGAATTTGGGATTGATGGGTTTGTTTTCTCTGGACATAAAATGTACGGCCCGATGGGCAGTGGTGGCGCTATTTTGTCCCCTCAAGTTTTTTCCTCTTTGCGACCGTTTCTGACCGGCGGCGGAATGATTCAAACCGTTACTTCCAATTCGGCTACCTTTTCTGAAGACTTGGTTGATCGATTCACTGCCGGAACGCCAGATGTAGCAAGTTTAGTTGGCTTGGCCGCTGCCGTGGATTGGTTGGGTCAGTGGACTTGGGCTGAACGTATGGCACATGAGCACGAAATTCTCAAATACGCCTGGCAAAAGTTGAGTGATTTCCCAGGAGTTCGTTTGGTTGGCCCAAGTGTAACCGATCTGCCAGACAGTCGTATCGGGGTGCTGAGCTGGATTTTTGACCGGGTTCATGCGCATGATGTGGCTCAAATTCTTGACCGGCAAGGTGTGGCAATTCGCTCGGGTCATCACTGCACCATGCCATTGCACTCGGCTATGCATTGGCAGGCAACGTGTCGGTTGAGCGTGGCACTGTATAACACTCAGGAAGAGATTGATGTTCTCATCACTGGACTGGAAGAAGTGCAACGAATTTTTTCCCTCAAGTAAAGAATATGGATTACTACGCTCAAGCGCTTTTGGAAGAAGCAGCGACTCCCAGTAACTGGCAGGAGTGGGAGGTCTCACCAGAAAATATGTGTCACAACGCCAGTTGCGGAGACAGTATGGCTGTGAAGACAACGTGGAAAGACGGAGTTTTACAAGACGTTTTTTGGCACGGTGACGGGTGTAACTTAAGTCGTGCTGCGGCGAGTGTGATGTCAAGGGTGGTGCAAGGAATGTCTCGTGCAGAAATCGAAAAAATAGAAATTGTTGATGTTCAAGAAAATCTTCACATCCAGGATATATCCTTAGGAAGAGTAAAATGTGTACTCTTGTTTATTCAGTGCTTACAAAGAGAAATACGAACCCAAAAACTCACCAAAAATCAGCAAGCAGAGGAGTGACATGTCATTTCGAGTGGGAGTAGGAAGCACCAATCCGGTTAAGGTTGCAGCAGCCAAAGAAGCGATAACAGAGATTTTGAGTCACCACGCTGACGCTCGCTTGTCTGCATTGGAAGTGATTGGAATCGAAGTGGACAGTGGTGTAAGCATTCAGCCGATGAGTATTGCGGAAACTCGCCAGGGAGCCAAGAATAGAGCCGCCGCGGTTTTGGCAGCGCAACCAGAACTTGACTTGGCCATTGGTATGGAAGGCGGAATTTTT
>CAZFLN010000013.1:0-366 GCA_964519905.1 uncultured Pseudomonadales bacterium
CCCGGTCCGACCCGGACCTCGGTGTACACAAAACTGACCGGGACCAAATTATTGTTCCCAAGATCTTCTCCCAAAATAACACTGACGGATTCTTCTCCTCGACCATACTCAAAGATTTCACGCAGTTGACGATGCTCTTCGATGAGGGTCAATACTGTTCGGGTGACATCAATATTCGAAAACTCCTGAAAGCCCAACAAATGAGCATACCCAGAATGATAGAGACGGTTCGAATCAGTGTTCATAACAAGTCCCACAGAATTCGAACGCTCAGCAATAATGCGCGCCGCTTCCATACAAAGTTCGTCGAGCTGGTCACGGTTCTGCCAAATACGTTCTTTTACGGAAATTTCATCAGCCACGCTC
>CAZFLN010000013.1:376-30458 GCA_964519905.1 uncultured Pseudomonadales bacterium
CGCATAAGTTCGCGGATGTAAAACTTAATCGCCACGGCGGTAGGAATGCGGCCAGCGGAAGAGTGCGGCTTGCGTAAATACCCATGATTGGCCAAGTACACCATTTCGTTGCGGATAGTCGCTGGAGAAATTCCGAAGTTGAATTTCTTGTCGATCGTTTCGGAACCAACGGCCTCACCAGTCGTCATGTATTTCTCAACGACGGCTCGTAGAATCTGAATTTGGCGTCCGGTTAAATCGACCATATGTGTGCATACTGTAAAACACTAGCAGTGATAAGTCAAGAGTGCTAAATCCGCTACTGGAACTTTGCCTTCTTCCTCCGTTATAGTTGAGGGATGGCTTCAAATGTGCGCTACCGATCTTCTCGCTTCTCTCTCTTTTTGAAAGTAATTCCTCTCCTCCTCCTGGCAATTGCGGGAGTGGTAGCAGCCACGCAAATTGATCAGGTGCGCGAGTTTTTCACTCGTGCCAGCGGAGAACCAGCCAATATCCAGATTGATCCAACGCTCAGTTTTGGACCAGTGACCAAACCTTGGAAAAATTTGGCACAAGGCGGTGAAATGCATGACTGGACGCTCGATCCGATTCGCTCTAAAGTCGCTGCGCTGGAACCTGAATATATTCGAATTGACCATATTTACTCTTTCTTTGACATTGTAAAAATTGATGGCAGTGGAAACAAAACGTACGACTTTTCCAAAATGGATGTGGTGGTGGACGGAATTCTTTCCACCGGTGCGAAACCGTACATTTCTCTCAGTTACATGCCAACCAATTTGTCTGACGACGGAACCATCACCGGAAAACCAAGAAACTATGGAGACTGGCAAGACTTGGTGCGTGCTACCGTGCAGCATTACTCTGGAACAAAAGGCATTAATAATGTCATTTACGAAGTCTGGAACGAGCCAGACCTCTTTGGAGGCTGGAAAACCTACGGCGAGAAAAACTATCTTGATCTCTACACCTATGCTGCCCGTGGTCAGGCACAAACCAAAAATACCAAACCATATCAATTTGGTGGCCCTGGAATAACGGCTCTCTATCGCAACTGGTTTGTAAATTTGGTCGAACATACAGAACGAAATAATCTTCGACTGGATTTCTTCTCTTGGCATCGCTACAACACGAATCTGGATATATTCCGCAAAGATATTCAAGATGCGAGCGCTTGGCGCAACGAATATCCACAACGCAGCGACTTACAGTTCCACGTGACTGAGTTTGGACACGATTCCGAAAACCACCCTGGATACGACACGAATTTCGGCGCGGCTCACACCGTGGCGGCGCTGATTGAGTTCTCTGAGGGTGTGAGCCGCGCCTTCGCCTTCGAGATCGAGGATGGAAAAGATCCAAACGGTCAAGAACGTTGGGGTCGCTGGGGGATGCTGACCAACCGTGAATTTGGCAATAACATTAAGCCTCGTTACCAAGCACTGCGCCTCTTGAATCGCCTGGAAGGTGACGAAATTCAACTGCTTGGAAAAGGAACCTGGGTAAAAGCGATCGCCACACGAAATGGACCAGTGATTGAAGTTGTTTTAGCAAACTACGACCGGTTCGGAACCAATGTTGAGAATGTACCCCTGTTGTTCCAAAATGTAGGGACCGGCGGCTTCACACTCGAGATTACAGACCTGGCCGGATCAACCCGAAAAGTCCCACTCACCAGTGAAGGAAATGATCTTTCAGCAGAAATCTTTATGGGAGCAAACTCTGTTCTGTTCGTGCGACTGGTTCCGAACGAAGGATTGATTCCGCTCTTCTTAAATCGTGCTCAGCAGAACGCTGCGAGCACCGGTCTCGTGGATTCACCAACCCCTCAGCCAGAGGTTGTAGTCCCAACGATTCCACCCACGCCGGTCCCAACACTCGCACCGGCAGCAGAAGCCCCATTCCAACTGCAGTTTGAAAGTGCGACTGAGGTGGTGACAGAGACAGTCACTGAATAGCTGAATAAAAAACAGCAACGAAATACTATTTTGTTGTGTTCTGAATAATTTTCGCTAGGCCTGTAGAAAAACTCTGGAGCGAGTATTGCTGGACACTTTTTTGAATGACTGTGTAGTTCCACGTCTTGGTATTGGCGCGGCGAACCGCTTCGAGCCAGTCAGCTTGTTTGAGTGAATCAACCAAAATTCCAGAAACGCCATCCTGCACCGTAAACTGCGGTTCGCCGCTGCGATGCGCTACCACTGGTGTCCCTGCTGCCATTGCCTCGATTGGGACGATCCCGAAGTCTTCGTCCTCAGCTGGAAAAATCACAAACTTTGCTCGCTGATACAATTCAGCCACAACCTTGTCACTGGCCCCGCCGAGCATTTCAGTTTCTGGACCAGCCAGTTTTTTCAAATCATCAAATAAAGCACCGGTACCAACAATTTTGAGAGGAATTCCCAGGGTTTGACAGGCATGGAGCGCCAATTCTGGATGCTTACTGTACGCTAAACGGCCAACAAATAAGGCAAATGTTCGCTGCTCTTTTTCCAGCACTGGCAATCGCTGATCTACTACACGAACCGGTGGCGGCAACAACTCACTTTCACGACGATAAAACTTCTTGATTCGCTCCTGCGTTGTTCGACTGTTCGCAATCAAGACATCTGGACGTTGCGCGGTTTGGAAATCCACGTACCGCATCCAGGTATTAATAACACTCCCCACAACACGGGTAATCGGATTCTTGCGCCAATTAGTCATAGTTGAGTAACCATACAAAGATCGTGGCGGTGTATGTACATAGCTCAGATGAACGGCACCGCGGCGCGGTCGCACTGCTTTGGCCATGTACATGTTGGTAGAGGAAAGAATCACATCGAACTCGCTCAAATCGAGACTCTCAAACGTCCGCGCCGCAAAAATGCGGTAGGGAGAAACCAACGCTTTAGCAAACGGCAACCACCGCAGCCACGTTTGGCGAATGTCCCAGTTTGCGAATCGCTTAGCATGTTTTCCAAGTCGCTTGGGGTCAAAAATTGCCACGTACACTGGCGCCGCTGGAAAAATCTCGTGCATTACTTCCACGACTCGTTCGGCACCGCCATACTCTCTCAGGTAATCATGCACCAACGCCACTTTTTTTTGCTTTGGAGAAGATGCAGTGGAAGATGCGGCGCTCATACCGCCACTCTAGCATATTGAGTAGCATTTTCGCCAGGGCTGTGGTATAGTGACGTTCTGTCCGTTTCACAACGACACCGACGCGCGGGGTAGTGTACGGTTGCACGCGAGGCTCATAATCTCGCAGACAAGGTTCGATTCCTTGCCCCGCAACACTTTTTTTCCAAAATATATGCGCCTCTGGAGTCTCCACCCACAATTTCTCGATTCAAAAGGCTTAGTAGCTCTCTGGCGTGAAGGTCTCCTGGCATTACACGTGCTGCGGGGACAAACCAAAGGATACCAGCACCATCCACAGCTGCAACGCTTTCGAGAGCAGGAAAACCCAGTCGCAGCTCTCAATTGGTATCTCCATGAAGTGGTACACGAGGCGGATAGTCGAGGGTATCGGTTTGATAGAACAAAACTCTCAGAGCCCTCCAGGGTTCCACTCATTCCCGTCACAACGGGTCAGCTTGAATACGAAACAAAGCATCTCAAAAGCAAGCTTCAGACGAGAGATCCAAAAAGGTTTGCTCTCTATCTGAACACAATCCAACTTCCACCGCACCCGAGTTTTTCAGTTTCATCTGGTGATATTGCTGTGTGGGAGCGATCAAGTTTTGGAAAATCAAAAAACCAAAACCAAAGTCTATCTTAATGTCTCTTCAAAGTAAGAAAGTGCTCGGAGATTTTGAACGTTTGCTTGAATCAAAGTAACCAAAAATTCGAGAAACTCTTGACTTGCTAGAGGCTTGAGCTTCTCTTGAAACTCACTGTTCGAGGGATACTGCTCTGAACTTGTATCCAACAATGAATACACACGAGTGTGAATTTCACTCAGATGGACATCAAGAATATCAATAGACTCTGCGGGAACGAACCCGTCAGGATCAGAATTCTTCAGAACTGACTGCTCCTTGAGAGCAATAAAGGCTGCAAAAATCTGTGGATAGTGTAAATTCCAACCAAACAGAGAATCGAGAAGCTCTGCTCTTTCATCAGAATTTTTGAGTGGTGAAATAGGTTGATGCTCAAGTGATGTAAACATCTTTTGAATTCTACCAAAATCAAACCCGAAACGCAAATCTCGGGTCGATAAGACTGATTTTCTCTGCTATACTAAAAAATCCACACGTCTGCACGCTTTTTGCGCAGTGTGAAGAAAATATCTCTAGAAGAAAATGAGTAACCAACAGAGTCCTCAGACTCCAAATACTATTTTGCGGGTGGTCCCTTTTGCCCGTCCCTACTGGAAACGCCTGGCAGTCATTGCCGGGTTAATCGGCGTGATGGCGCTCTTGAACCAGGTAGAACCCTTCGTGAGCCAACAAGTAGCCGACAGTCTCATCCAAGGCAC
Source organism: uncultured Pseudomonadales bacterium (assembly GCA_964519905.1). Taxonomy (GTDB): domain Bacteria; phylum Patescibacteriota; class Microgenomatia; order UBA1400; family UBA1396; genus CAZFLN01. The sequence goes on from CAZFLN010000013.1 coordinate 4,842, forward strand.
GTTCCCAGACAAAACAGAGTCTCAACTCCAGTGGCTGCTCGTACTCCTTGGTGTGTTCCTGGCAAGTAAATTATTTGCCAGTATTCTCAATCGTATCACCTGGTTCATGACCAACCTGTTTGCCTTTGAGTTTGAGTCCTTCCTCAAGAATCAGGGATTTGCACACCTGATGAAGCTCTCGATGTCATTCTTCAACGAGCAATCCGCTGGCGACATGATGAGCAAACTGGATCGCGGAGTCAATCGCATCATCATGATCGTCAACAACTCGGGCATGCACTTTTTGCCCAGTTTGACCACCGCCCTCGTTTCGCTCGTAATCGTCACCTACTACGAATGGCGCATCTCCTTGTCCATTCTGCTCGCTTTCATTCCTTACACGCTCATTAATCGCTGGCGCTTTGAACGCAACAGTGCTCTTGAGAAAAAAGAGTATAAATTATTCGATAAACAGTACAGCCACTTCTGGGAAGTCTTGAGCTCCATGTCGCTGATTAAATCGTTCCGCAGTGAAAAATTTGAGATCCGCAAACTGCAAAAATTCTACGATACCGTGCTACAACTCCGTCGTGAAATGGAGCAAAATACCAACAAAGCCATGGCTGGCGACCTCTTTTTAGAAACGTGGAACTGGGCGATGTACGCGTATATCGTCTGGCTGGCGTTTTCGGGCAGTATTACTGTTGGATCCATGGTTTTGCTGGTGGGTATGATTAAGCTGATTCGCGAGCCGTTGTGGCAACTGAACTGGATTTTCTGGGAAGTAAAACGAGCCGGAATCGGCGCCCGCGACTTTTTCCGAATTATGGACGTAGAACCAGAAGTCACCGACCCAGAAAATCCAAAAACACTCACCGACATCCGTGGTGAAATTATTTTCGACCAAGTGAGTTTCGTGTATAAGAATAAAGGGCCACTCCCCAATATTTTGCTTGACGACGAAGAACTGGCCGAAAAAGAAGCTGGACAGGGACCACAAACCGTTTTTGAAGACGTGACGTTTACCCTCGAAGCTGGAAAAACAACTGCCTTTGTTGGACCCTCTGGATCTGGGAAAACCACTGTTGGCGCGCTGATTATTCGCTACTTTGATCCAGATTCTGGAAAAATCCTCCTGGATGGAGTAAATTTGCGAGACCTCCGACAAGAAGACATTCGCCAGCATGTGGGACTGGTCAGTCAGGATCCGTTTCTCTTTGCCGACACGATTGCCGAAAACCTCCGTTACGCCAAGCCAGATGCCACCGAAGCGGAAATGTTTGCCACTGAATTTATTGAAAAGCTCCCAGCTGGTTTACAAACCAAAATTGGCGATCGTGGTGTAAAGCTTTCTGGCGGACAACGCCAACGACTTTCCTTGGCGCGAACAATCTTGCGCGATCCAAAAATCATTGTCCTCGATGAGGCCACGAGTGCACTGGACTCAGAGTCAGAAATGTACATTCAACAAGCTCTCAACAAAATTCTCAAAAATCGTACCGCGATTATCATCGCTCACCGACTTTCGACTATTCAACGCGCCGACAAAATTATCGTGCTCAAAGACCACCAGGTGTTTGAGCAGGGATCTCACGCGGACCTCCTCAAAAAGGACGGGCTCTATGCCAGTCTCTTCAAGATTCAGTCTGGACAGGCAGAAACACTCAAAGAGTGGGAGCTGGTTGAGAATTAGCGTGTCTCAAATCTTTCAATAATTTTGCTACCGAAAGTAGTCAAAAATGGACGTACTTCCTCAGGAGAAATGAAGATATTGAACTGTTGTCGAAGAATCTCGCAAAACACCTCGGTACTTGCCTCAGTGAACTCGTTTCCAACAATTTTCAGTTCCGGATCTGTAAGAAAATCGAGTGCTACATGCAAGCCGATGTTGTATGCTTGATCTGGAGTTTGGTCTGGAAAAAGTCGCAGCACTGACGATATATATTCAGGTCCCTCTTCTGACAGTACCTGATCGAAAAGAAGTGATGCGCCCGCATCAGCGAATTCTTGGGAAGAATTTTGTTCTTTCAATCTACTCTGTAAACTATCGATTCTCTTCTCAATTATTTTAATAATTCCCTCTTTGCCCACACTGCCCTTTCTGTGTTTTAAGCACTATAGCATAGACTATTTATGCATGCAGATTTTCGCCTTTATATAGCAATTTTTCAGTCACTGTGATACAATCTCCAATTCGATATGGAAAATCGCGAACGAAAAATACTCCCCGAAAAAACACTCTACCGAGTTCCCGGAACACGCTTGGAGCTGGAAGTAAGTGGCCAAAAGTCTGGCCTCTTTTCGACTGTTTTCCCAGCGAAAGATACCGAAAACGGCAATCTTTTTGCAGCAAAAACCATGCCTGATTTTGGAAAAACATTCCCCCACTTTCCTTTTTTCGAGGCAGAAAATCCGGCACTTACGGCTCTCCAAGATCAGTCTCGAACTCCTAAAAGTCGTTTTGCTTGCTTACAACAACTCGAGTTTGAGTTCCAGACTTTACAACGCCTAGAAGCTCTCCCAAACGCTCCAACACAGCATTTCATGAGAGCGGAAAAATTTATTCGCCTCCCTGAAGAGAATGCATTGGCTTTATATGAATTCCTTGATCCAGAACAGTATGTTTCACTCATGAGGCTCAATGCTGGTGATGAATCTGATAATTCTCAACAAAAAAAAATGGAATTCTTACAACCAACTCGGCCCACAATTCCTCAATGGGAGATAGTAACTGAACAAGAAAAAAGTATAAAAAAGGAAAGCATTCTTTTTTATTCAGAACGCGTCGAAAGAATAAATCAGCAAATACAACTGACTGAAACTTTAATTGCCCAGATACGAGAGAGTATCAAAAATGAACTGGACTTCCTTGAGATTTTAGAAACAGAGTTTGAATCTTGGCAATCTCCACTAGATATGCAGAAATACATTCTGTCACAACTTCAAGAAGAACTCTCTCCCAAGCAAATTCAAGAGCTCAGCCAAAAAAATCGAAGAATACTCAGTCTTTTCCAAGAAAAAATGAACTTACTCGCTCTCGAAGAGAAGATACATGGTTTCAGAGAAAAACTTGAAGAAATTAATTGGGAAATTGATCAACCCATCAAAATCATTGAAACACAGGAGGAAGAACTCCACTTTCCAAACCACTCGCATTCTGTTGTACGAGAAATTGTTGCTCAGCTCGCAACAATCGCTGATTGGCTCGTTCAAAACGAGTCCGCTCACCTTGATCTTGGAACCCAAAACATACTCGTCACAAAAGAAAAGAATGCCGTTCGAGTTGTTCTCATCGACTTTGGAATCAACCAAAACACCATTCGACACATGTATACCCTCCGAGAGCCATTTTCTTCGGGCCTCCCTCCTGTGGCTTCTCGCCCGCCAGAAAGAAATGCAGAAAACAGAGAATACCTTCGGCATCTGCAAAATAACTCAAATGAGTCATCGAAAGATTTCTTTGCCCGTGCCGAAGTCTATTCTGTAGCTGCAGCAATGTATGCACTCCTTGCTGGCAAAAGGCTGTTTCTTGGGAACGAAAAAAATTATCACGACTCTCTCAAAAACTTCCAAGAAAATGGACAGCCTTCGCATTGGGTACGTTTTCATCATTTTGGCCAGCTGCCCGCGGCTTTGCGCGTAAAAGGGTTTTCAGAAACTCAAATCGATGGGATCTGTACTGTGCTACAAAAAGCGTTGAATCTTGATCCCCAAAACCGCTACGCCAATTGTAGTGAATTTTCCCAGGCGCTTTTGGAGTTCATTCCAGAAGGGCAACAAAACCTTCGCTAAATGTCACTCCAGAGAGAAATACTCAACCCAAAATCTCCCCGAAAGTCTGCTAAAATAGTTCGTTCATGTCCGACAATATTATTGTAGCCGGTGCTCAAGAGCACAACCTGAAAAACATCACTGTTACCATTCCCAAAAATAAGTTGGTGGTCGTGACGGGCTTGTCAGGTTCTGGAAAAAGTTCGTTTGCCTTTGATACTTTATACGCGGAAGGTCAGCGTCGCTACGTCGAGTCTTTATCGGCTTACGCTCGCCAATTCTTGGGTGTAATGCAAAAACCAAAGGTAGAGTATATCTCTGGCCTCTCCCCAGCAATTTCGATTGACCAAAAAACAACTTCTCACAACCCTCGCTCTACCGTTGGAACGGTCACCGAAATTTACGACTATCTGCGCCTCTTATTCGCTCGCGCCGGACGACCGCACGACCCCAACACCGGAGAAGAAGTTCTGCCGTTCTCTTTAGACCAAATCGTTGATACGCTCTTGCAAACTCTGGAAGAAAAAACACAGACCGGTCCAGTTCGCTTCTTGCTACTCAGCCGTGTGATCCGAGATCGAAAGGGCGAGTTCCAGTCTCTCTTTGCCAACCTGCTCAAAAAAGGCTACCGATACGCTCGCATTGATGGAGACATCTATGACTTGCGCGAAGATATCTCCCTCCTCAAGAACAATAAACACACGATCGAAGCAGTCATTGATCGAGTGGTTGTGTCAGCTGAGCTCCTGAAAATCACCGACAGCCGCAAAGAACTCCGCTCTCGACTGGTGTCCGACACCGAGGCTGGTTTAGCGCTGTCTGACGGTTGGGTGAGTGTGGCGTATGTGCTCGATTCCGGATTGGACTTTCCAGAAAAACCTCGAGATCTCGAACTCACTGAGTTTACCGAAAAACGCGTCTATCCCAGCACTGGTCAGCCAGTTCCAGATATTGAGCCACGCATGTTCTCTTTCAACACACCTCACGGTGCCTGTCCGGTCTGTAATGGACTGGGCCAAATTATGGCCATTGAGGAATCAAAACTCCTCGCGCCGACCTTGACCTTGCCAGAAGGGGCTGTTATTCCTTTTGCTCGCATGCTCGAGAACGAAACTTGGTTTAGCCGTCTCGTCCGCACGGTTGTGGAGGCTCATGGCGTCGATTGGCGACTTCCTTGGAATGAATTCCCAGCTGATCTCCAACAAGAACTCCTGCATGGGAGTAAAAAAGTATATGAAGTCTTTGGCGAAAACCGTTTTGGCCACCCCACTCAAATCCAAGAGACCTATGAAGGATTTATTCCCAACCTGCAACGACGGTACACCGAGTCACAGTCAGAGTTTGTGCGGAATGAAATCGAAAAATTCATGCAAAAACAAGTCTGTAGTGCCTGTAACGGTTCACGGCTCCAGCCACAAAGTCTGGCTGTGACGGTTGATAGATTGAACATTGCTGAGGTCACCAGCTTGAGTATTTCTGACGCCTTAGCCTGGATCTTGGCCCTGCAAGGAAATGTCCAAAACACGCTCACCGAGAACGAACAACACATTATTGCTCCTATTACCAAGGAAATTTCTGCTCGACTGGAGTTCTTGCACTCTGTTGGACTGAGCTACCTGACCCTGCACCGCGAGGCGAATACGCTGGCCGGTGGTGAGGCGCAGCGTATTCGCCTCGCCAGCCAAATCGGAACCGGACTCTCCGGAGTGCTATACGTACTCGACGAGCCGACCATTGGTTTGCACCAGTCCGATAACCATCGTCTCATTAAAACTCTGCATCACCTTCGCGACCTTACTAATACGGTTGTAGTGGTCGAGCATGATCGCGATGTCATGGCTGCCAGTGATTACGTAATCAATTTTGGCCCAGGAGCGGGAATTCATGGTGGCCAAATTATCGCGGAAGGAACACCAGAGGAAATTAACAAAAATAAATCCTCACTCACTGGCCAATACCTCAGCCGCCGCAAAGATATCTGGCTAGAACCTCGACCGCTCACCAAAGACGAAAAAGCCGCCAAACTCCAAGTTACGGGTGCCAGCGCGCATAATCTGAAGAATGTTTCAGTGGATTTCCCACTGTACCGTCTGGTGTGCTTAACTGGTTTATCTGGCTCTGGAAAATCCACACTCCTCCACGACACACTCTACCGCAATCTGATGCTCCTCAAAGGTCGTGTGATGAACGACACTCCCGGACCTGTTGATTCCTTACGCGGAGCAGATTTGTTTGACCGACTCGTATTGATTGATCAAAGTCCGATTGGTCGCACCCCCCGCTCGAATCCAGCTACCTATACCAAACTTTTTGATCTCATCCGCGAACTCTTCGCTCAAACCAACGACGCCAAGCAGCGTGGTTACACAGCTGGACGCTTTAGCTTTAACGTCAAGGGCGGTCGCTGCGAAGCCTGTCAAGGTGATGGCCAGGTCAAAATCGAGATGCAGTTCTTGCCAGACGTGTACGTGAACTGTGAAGTCTGTGGCGGCGCGCGCTATAACCGAGAAACACTCGAGGTCACCTACCGCGACAAAAACATTGCTGAAGTTTTAGACATGAGTATCGAGGAAGGCGTCCAGTTCTTTTCAAACGCCGGTCGCATCCGCGAGCGTCTGCAAATCCTGGTCGACGTCGGCTTGGGATATCTCAAACTTGGCCAACCTGCTACCACTTTGTCTGGAGGAGAAGCTCAGCGCGTCAAACTCGCCAAGGAGCTGACCAGTAACACCACCCAGCACACACTCTACTTGATGGACGAGCCAACTACCGGACTCCATTTCGAGGACGTCAAAAAACTGCTGGAAGTGCTCGACCGACTGATTCGCCAAAAAAACTCTGTCATCATGATTGAACATAATCTCGACATGATTAAAAACGCCGACCACATTATTGATCTCGGTCCTGGCGGCGGCGACACCGGTGGAACCATCGTGGCAACTGGAACTCCACAGGAAATCGTGGACAACCCTGCCAGTGAAACTGGACGATACTTGGCAGAAGAGTTGGCAGCGAAGAAAACACGAATAAGAAATTAGCAATCAAATTGTTTTATTGCCAATTTTAGCAAGAACAACAATTTGCTGCTATACAGGTATTTTTAACCTCTCGAATAAAAAAACTTTCTACTCAGTTGTGGCAATGGGGAGAGCAATTCCCAAAATTTCCAGTACCTGCTTCATCGCCGGCAAATCACTTGGATCAGCTTTCTTGACCACGCCCCAGAACTGCGCTAACGCTTGTGACGTCTTGAGGTCATCTTGGAGGAAAGTAATAATCGGTTGAACTAAATCACTGGATTCCACGGGAACTTCGCTCCAGCTTTCCCAGGCTGACTGCGCTAACAAAGTCTGGAGTCGACGCAAGAGTCGCTCCCAGGCTTTTTGCATGCCGGCGAGACTTTCCCAGGTGAAATTTAACTCGTCGCGATAATGCGCTGACAAAAACAACAGTTTGAGTGACATTGGATCAAATCCTTTGGCAATAATGTCATCCAATGTATAAAAATTCTCGAGAGACTTACTCATTTTTTGTCCGTCGACCCGTAAAAAGTTATGATGCACCCAAATATGCACAAAAGGTCGCTTACCGGTGGCATTTTCTGCCTGAGCAATCTCATTCGTATGATGTACGGGAATATGGTCAATACCGCCAGTGTGAATCGCAAACTGTTCACCCAAGTACTTGATGCTCATGGCTGAACACTCAATGTGCCAGCCAGGAAACCCAACGCCCCAAGGTGAATCCCACTCCATTTGGCGTTTTTGGCTTGGATCGGTAGGAGAAAACTTCCACAAGGCAAAGTCGCTGGGCTGGCGCTTGCCAGCCACATTTTCTTCTCCGAGTCGCGCGCCAGCCCGCTGCTGCTCTAACTGCAAACCAGCAAGCTCTCCGTAATGAGAGTCTTTACTCGTGTCAAAATAAATACCATCACCTGGAATCTCGTAGGTAAAACCATTCTTTTCCAATTGTTGCACCTGCGCAATCTGCTCTGGAATATGATCCGTAGCTCTTGGAGAAACATTTGGTCGCTGGAGATTCAATAACTCCGCTTTGCGCCAAAAATCATTTTCGAAAAACTCAGCTACTTCCCAAACAGTCTTCCCAGACTTTCTCGCCCCTTTTTCCATCTTGTCTTCACCGGTATCGCCATCTGACACCAGGTGACCAACATCTGTAATATTCATGACGTGATTCACCTTGAAACCAGAAAATCGCAGCACTCGAACAAGAATATCATCCATGGTGTATTTTCGAGCGTGGCCAAGATGTGCGAAATCGTACACTGTTGGTCCACAGGCATACACGCCTAATTTTTGAAAATCTGATAGAGTTACAACCACTTCCAAATGCTTTGATAGAGTGTTATAGAGTTTCATATTCTTTGTAAGTATACTTCATTCTTTGATGCTATTTGAGACTGTTTTCACGAAGATATTACTGACCAACAGCGTCATTCGAAACCACTTCGTGCACCAACTGTCGTATAGCATGAGGTCCGCTTTGATCAAACGAAGACTCCGAAATCTTTCCTTGTTCTCGCAGTTCCGCTTCGACCGCATCTCGCTTCTGTTCCGCTTCAATAATCGCCTGTTGTTGCACTTGCATTCGCTGCGCTGCTTCTACTTGAAAGGCCTCTTCTTTGGCCGCAAGCTCTGCCTCGAACCGAGCTTTTTCGGCTGCAACTTCTGCCGCTGCAGCATCTTTTTCTGCTTTCTCGGCATCAGCAGCTTGTAAAATCTCTTCGAGCACTTCGAGAGGATTTTTCTCGTCTGAGTCAACAGATTCGTTCACTTCTTTGATAGATTCTTCTGGCTGCTCTGGTAATTCAAGAACATCTGAACCAAGTACAGTGTCATCTGGAGCTGGAGCTGGAGCTGGAGCTGGAGCTGGAGCTGGAGAATCAGACGGATCACTCACGACAGGTAATGGAGCAGCTCCACTCAGCGCCGAACGAAGCAATTGAGAAGAAAAATTCGACATGACTATGAGCGTACGTCCAAAGACTCCTCCCTGTCAAGGAAGCAGCCCCATTTACACCGCCCGACGTCCCTCAAGCGCTCGAGCCAAGGTTTGGCCGTCAGCGTACTCTATATCTGCCCCAACCGGTAAACCGTGGCCAATTCTCGTAATCTGCAACTGAGAGTCATCGAATCCGGCGTCACGCAGCGTCTTTTCGATGTACAGCGCCGTTGCTTCCCCTTCCATAGTTGGATTCGTGGCTAGAATCACTTCCTTCACCGATTCAGCAGAAATTCGCTGCACAATATCTTTGAGGAATAATTGATCTGGACCAATGTTCTCAAGCGGAGCAATGACTCCGTGAAGCACGTGATACTTCCCAGAAAAGGTATTCGACTGCTCGAGAGCAATAACGTCCAGCGGTTGCTCAACAACACAGAGCGTGCTGCCATCGCGCTTTTCATCCAAGCAGATATCACAAGGAGAAGTTTCGCCAAGCAAATGACACCGAGAGCATAAAACCGTATTCGGCTTAAGATCTAAAAGTGCCGTACTAAACTCCTGCAACACGTAGTCTGGCACATGCAATAAATACAAGGCGATCCGCTGCGCCGAGCGTGGTCCTATACCTGGCATCTTCTCGAATTGCTCCGAGACATGCGTGACAGCACGAGGAAGTTTCATTACCTAAGCCTTGTTTAAGAATGGTTTACGACTAAAAGGACTATCGTCCGCCACCCATTAAGCCACCCAAACCACCAGTCATTTCCTGGAGCTTCGCCGCGGCGAGTTCTTGAGACTGCTTGATCGCTTTGTTGAGTGCATTCACGGCCGCATCAGAAGAAATACCTTGTACGGTAAACTCAATAATTCTCTGGTCACCCGTAATCACGACACGAATATCGCCTTCTTCAATCACAATGGTTTCATCTGCTAAGGCCTGCTGCATCTGCATAGCCTGCTTGCGCAGCTGGTTCATGTCCCCGAGAGCTTTAAATGGATTCTGCATGGGTTTCCTTTTTGTGTTTTCTGTGTGAACTGACTCAAGTATATCAGAGACTTGCCTAGAGATGAGCTTGACTAATTATATTCTCAACGACACTCGCAAAATCGTCTGGAGAATTGTCAACCGGCTGAAACTCATTAGGATTCTGCGGCAAGAGCGTGATCACTAGCTGCATCTCCTGACCAAGTTGCTGAGCCAAAACCTCTTGCAAAAGCAGTCTGTACTTTGGTTCTTCCAGGCGCTCTTGATGGAAAGGACGCGCCACACGAATCTCTACACTCTTTTCCGTAACACTCCCTAATTCAGAAGTTCGCAAGAGCGCTTCAACGGCTGTGCTCCGGGTGCGCAAGGCCAGTAAGATTGACTCCCATTGTTCTTGTACCATGCGTTCTGAAATCTCCATCGTCTGAGCCTTGGGTCCCGCCAATGGTTGAATTTTCTCAGCAACTGGCTGCATTGCACAGGCTTGAATACTTGGAGAAGTTTTTTGCTTCACTACAGTGGGATTCTTTGTGGGAATTGTTTGATCTTTCGGAGAGCCAGACCCACCGCCACTCTCCACATCTTCAGATGTATTCGGTCCTAACACCCAACGGTAGCAGGAAACTTCGAATCGAAGACCGTCTACGGGCTCTGGGCCGCTGCCTGCACGAGCCACAAAAAATTCCAATAGACCCAAAATGTTCTGTACCGTAACAGCACCTTCTCCCCGGTCCAGAGCCCGTGTCAGGCGCTCATGGAGCGACTGCAAGACCAAAACCTCAACTGAAGCAAAAGAGGTTCCAGACTGCCGCATCTGTGAAAATGTTTTTTCCAAGGTACCAACGTCTTTTTTTGCTAAAGCCATGAGCAAGTTTTGCACCTCTTGCGTCCCACCCACTAAGCTGGCCACTGCTTCGGCGCTGACTGATCCATTTACAGTTGCCTGCTGCAACCACTTCACCGCGTCTCGAAAGCTGCCATTGGCCGCCGTAATGAGGCTCTCCAGCGCTTGTGGGGCTATGGTAAGCTTCTCTCCCTCAATCACTTTTTGTAACGCATTTTTGATTTCATTTCTTGAAGCAAGGCGGAATTGAATCACTTGACAGCGAGACTGTATGGTAGCCGGAACTTTATGGAGCTCCGTGGTAGCGAGGATAAAAACGACCCGTTCTGGTGGCTCTTCGAGGAGCTTGAGCAATGCGTTAAATGCTTCAGCAGTGAGCATGTGAACTTCATCAAGAATCACCACGCGCACTGTGCCTTCTGGAGAAACAACCGACACTTCTTCTTGCAACTGACGAATATCATCAATTCCTCGATGACTCGCAGCATCCTGTTCAATCACGCCTTGAGCGCGCCCTTTGGCGATGCGTTGTAAAAGCGGATTATCCAGGTCAGGCTCTTGAAGCGTTCCCTTTTTTGCCAGAACAACTGCTTCGTTCGCGGGATCGTTGAGTACACGAGCCAAGATGCGAGCAGTAGAAGTTTTGCCCGTTCCACGCGGACCGGTAAATAAATAGGCATGGGCGTACTCACCAGTTTTTAGGACATTTAAGAAATGATCACGAACTGATGCAATTTCCAAATCAACAATTTTTTGAGGACGATACGAACGATACCAAGACATGGAGGTTAGTATAGGCGACCTTATTCAGATTATGAAGAGGCTGAGAGTCCAAAAATATGCTACAGTTTTTGATTACCAAGATATGTCATTTGAAAATCCAAGCTTGCAGCAAGCTATGCTGCGCTATCAAGACATTATTTCTCGGCAAGCCGCACAAGAGAATGATTCTCTCGGGCAAACGGAAATTAAAAATCACTACAAATCAGCAGTCTTCCTGCAAGTTTTTTTTCAGAACTACTTACCGCACTTCTATCAAAACGTTGTTTTCACGCTTCCAGAAAGCATGCAACCTTCGCTTTTTGAAGTATTAATTGCAAGCATAACAATCGTGCGCTTCCCCTTGACGTACCCTTCCGTAACTCAGCACTATTGGAAGTTTTGTCGGCATGAGACACTGGCTGTTTCGTATCTTCCAGGACTTAAAACTGTTCAGCCCTGCTTTCAGCACAGTATTTTTCTCCCAGTCGGGTCATCACCATTAGATAAAATCGAAAACATCCTCGATGGCAGAGATGAAAACTCTATGAAACCAGAAAATGTAGATGACTCTCATCTGAATGTTTTTTTACTGGTACAACAAGGTAACTCTCTTCCAGCAAAAATTTCTTTTTCTGGAATACTGGATGGAGAATTGCAAAAACCTCAAGAGTTTGTCTTTCTCAAGGAATTTCTTCAACCTGACATTAAATATGCCCTTTTGCCTGGATTTGAGCATCCTGAGTTCTCACGAGCGCAGATACAGGACATTTGGTATGCATACTCAGCGCATGATTCTTCGCTTCGCTGATTTTCTTTACAGGCTAAAAAAACCCTCTCGACCACTGGTCGAGAGGGTTTTGATTTCGAGTGAAATGCCGATTAACGCTTCGGACTGGAACGCTTGCGGCGGGCTTTACCACCAGTATTTGGCTTGCGTGACTCTTTCATACGAGCGTCACGGGTCACCAATCCAGCATCACGCAGAGCTTTTTTGAAGCCTGGATCAATTTGGATCAGTGCTCGAGAAATACCGAGAATTGCAGCGTCAAGTTGAGAAGAAACACCAGATCCACTCACCTTCACACTCACTGCGTATTTACCGAGAGTATCGGTCACGCGGAATGGTGTGAGGAAACGAGCCTCTGGTCCCAAAACTGGTGCAAAGTACTCAGTCATTGGAGTTTCGTTCACGACGTAGTCACCAGGCTGGAGATACAAACGTACTCGAGCGGTAGCAGTCTTGCGTCGACCAATGGTTGCAATGTATTCACCGGCTGGAGCAGCCACGCGAGTGCGTGCTTGCTTGCTGGCAGATCGAGCAGCTACTGGGCTTGCCTTCTTAATAACTTTTTGAACTTTTCGAGCTGGTTTCTTGAATTGTTTTGCCATGAATTTCCTTTACTTGGTGAGCTTATCCTGATAGGTATGCTCTGCGGTGGCAAACACCTTCACCCGGCGTAAACGAGGAGTTTGTTGTTTGTTTTTTGGGAGCATTCCCTTGACGGCGTGTTCAATAACTTTTCGAGGATCACGACCCAAGAGAGTTTCAAACGACTCACCACGAATTCCACCAGGGAATCCAGAGTGTCGCCAGTAGGTTTTGCCTGCTGCCTTGTTTCCAGTAACCTGGACTTGAGCCGCATTGATCACAATAACGTAGTCTCCACCATCAACGTGAGGGGTGAACGTTGGCTTGTTCTTGCCGATCAGGAGTTGAGCCACTTCTGTAGCGACCTCTCCCAAAATGCGACCTTGTGCGTCAACCACGTGCCAGGCACGTTGCACACCTTGTGGTCGTTGCATGTAACTTGTTTGCATAGTCGTTCTTTCTCGTGTCCTCGTTATTCAGACTTCTTTTCAGAAGTTTTTTTGGCAGTCTTGGTAGTTTTCTTGGCAGGAGCCTTCTTCACAGCTGGCTTCTTTTCCGTTACTTCTTCAGTTTTTTCTGCTGGTTCAGCTTTTACGGCCTTTTCAGCTTTCTTTTCCTTAGAAGCAGCAGATTCTTTTGTGGTTGGAGCACTCAGCAGCTCGATTTTCACCATATGAGCATCATCACCACGGCGACGACCCAAAGAGGTAATTCGAGTAAATCCTGAGGTGCGATCCTGCATGTTTGCAGCCACACCATCAACTAAATGATTCACCACTTGGCGAGAACCAAAAAACTGTTCCAAAACACGACGAGCATGGACAGTGCCATCTTGTGCGCGGTGGATGAGTTTGTCAGCCAAACGCTTGAGCTGCTTGGCTTTTGGCTCGGTAGTTTCGATAGTGCCTTGCTCAAATAAGTTGACAAGCAACCCTTTGAAGAGTGCCTTACGGCCCTTGGTATCGGTATTAAAATGCTTTGCTTTGACTCGGTGACGCATGGGATTCCTTACTCCTGGCCCTCATCTTTACGGAAGTTAGCGCCAACCTTTTCCAAAGCGTCGGTTACCAAAGTAACAGACTTACCGCCAAGGTTTTTGACCACAGCGACTTGGTTTTCGGTTGCGTTCATCAGGTCACCAACGGTCTGGTAGCCACCCTTGCGCAGAGCATTTGCAATGCGAGTTGGGAGGTCCAATTCCTCAATGGTGAGACGGGAAACTTCGTCAGAAGCACGAGCAGCCGGGGCTTCTACTTTTTCAATCACGTTCTGTGGGTTAATGACTTGCTGGAACTGCTGAATCAGGATTTCGGCTGACTGGTGCAGTGCTTCTTTCGCATCAATGGTGCCATTGGTCCAAACACGCAAGATCAAACGATCAAAGTCAGTTCGGTTTCCAACACGAGTTTCTTCCACTCGGTAGGCAACTTTTACGACTGGTGAAAACAGCGCATCAATCAGCATTTCTCCGGACAAATCAGTAACTTCGCGCTCACTGGCTGGACTGAATCCGGTTCCGGACTCAACAGTCAGTTCAATTGAGAGCTCAGTTTTGCCTTCGAGGGTAGCAATATGGTGATCTGGGTTTACAACTTCAACACCACTTGGGGTCTTGATGTCCTTGGCAGTCACAACACCACCCTTGGCAGAGAGAGTCAAGGTTGCTACGTCATCGTGCACACCAGTAACTCGAATGCCTTTCAGGTTCAACAAAAGTTCAACGACGTCTTCAGAAACTCCTTTAATAGTGGAGAACTGATGATCGACGCCAGAAATTTTGACAGAAGTGACTGCGTGTCCTGGGATGGACGAAAGCAGCACTCGGCGAAGTGCATTTCCAACAGTGTTCCCAAATCCGCGCTCGAGAGGTTCGAACACAAACTCGGTGTAGTCGGTGGTTTGTTCGGTGGTTGTGACGTTAAATCGTGGTGTAATCATAATAGTATCTCCTTGCGGTTGCGTGACTCATTCAGTTTAGCGTGAGTAGTACTCAACAACGAGTTGCTCCTCAATTCCTTCGGTGATGTCTTCTCGAGATGGCAAAGCAACAACCTTACCAGCACGAGCTTTTCGCTCCAACCAAGCTGGAACACCCTTCGCAGTGTCTTCCAACAAAGAAGCAACATAGGGGATTTTTGCAGCGGTTTCAGTCAGCTCAATCACGTCACCAATTTGAACGCGATAGGAAGAAATGTTTACACGCTTCCCGTTGACCAAAACGTTGCGATGATTCACTAATTGACGAGCGGCAGCACGAGTTGGAGCAAAGCCCAAACGGTAGACCACGTTGTCCAGACGACGCTCGAGGAACTTTAAAAATTCCTGACCAGTTCCCAGCTTTGAGGTAGTCGCTTCGATGAATACGCGGCTCAAGTACTTTTCTTGAACTCCGTACACAATACGAACCTTTTGCTTTTCCATAAGCTGACGACCATAGTCAGAAACCTTGCGGCGCATCTTCTTACCATGAACACCAGGTCGCAAAGCCAAACGGCGAGCCACCTTGAGTGAGTTCGTCTTGAGACCAAGTTCTTGTCCAAGTTTTCGAGCCAATTTATTCTTCGGACCAATATGTCTAGCCATGTCGCATCTTCCGTGCTTTTGTACCGTTGTGTGGGATCGGGGTTACGTCCGCGATCATTGTCAGATTAATTCCAGAATTCTTGATAACACGCAAAGCTGCATCGCGACCAGGACCTGGTCCCTTGATAAACAGTTCTGCTTGACGCATTCCCAAGGTTCGAGCCTTGTCGACTGCATCTTCGATGGTCACCGTTGCGGCATAAGGAGTTGACTTGCGAGAACCACTGAATCCAGTTGTTCCGGTTGTGCTCCAGGCTACTACGTTGCCTTTTTCGTCAGTGACAGTGACGATCGTGTTGTTAAACGTCGCGTTGATGTAAATACGTCCAGCAGCAACACTGCGAACGTTCTTTTTTCCACCACGCTGAGTTTTGTTATTCGTTGCCATATATATTCAACCTTTATGACTTCTTCGCTTCTTCAAGTTTTTGAGCCAATTCCTTGGTCATAGCACCGACCGTTCGGCGCTTGCCTCGAAGCGTACGACCGTTTGTCTTTGTGCGCTGTCCACGAGTTGGCAAACCTGCAATGTGTCGGAGTCCTCGGTAGGCTCGAACACGCTTGAGGCGTTCAATGTTATCGCGGATATCCTTGCGGAGTGTTCCTTCAACGTCATAAGAAGTGTCCAGAACCTTTTGCAAACGAGAAACTTCTTCGTTATTCAGTTCGTCGATTCGCTTGTCGCCAGAAACATTGGCTTTTCGGAGCAAATCGTGAACGTTCGAACGTCCGATGCCATAAATAGCAGTCAGAGCAATCCAAACTTTTTTCTTAGGGGCGAGGTCAATTCCAGCGATACGAGGCATACTATTCCTGAGGGTTACCCTTGTGTTTGATTATGTCGACGGTTGACGCAACGAATCTGCTTCTTCCCTGCTCGGGTAATCAGCTTACAATCTTTGCACCGTGGCTTAATACTTGTTTTGTATTTCATGCTTCCTCATTTGTTACTTCTGTTGTCTCGGCTGGTGTGTCCTGGACAGGAGCTGCTGGCTCCTCTGGCATACCGAAACGAGCATCTTGACCATTTTCTCGCAATCGGCGAGTGATCCGAGCTCGTTGCAGATCATACACAGTCATTTCAGCGATAATAGCGTCACCAGGCAAGACCCGGATGTTAAAACGACGCATATTTCCGTTGACGGTGCACAAAACTGTTCGACCAACTAATTGTTCCGGACCTTCCGTAATGGTGGCTCGGTACATCATGTTGGGCAGGGCTTCCGTTACCGTTCCCCGAATCTCAAACAAGTCTTTTCGTGCACTCACAGTGTATCTCTTTTCTTTACAGAACCCGAATTGTACCAAAGATTGCGATCTTTCTCAAGACCTATTCCTGACTTTTCTGTTCTGCTGCTCTTTTTTCTAATCGTTCACAAATATCGGTGAAAATATCAGGAACATCACGCTCTCCATCAACTTCTTCCAAAAGTCCTTTTGCTCGGTAGTACTCGATCACTGGTTCCGTAAACTCATGGAAACTGTCAATACGCTTCTTGATAGCTGGCAGTGTTTCGTCGTCGCGAACCTCGGTGCCACCCATAATTCGGCCAGCAATACGCCAAAGAGCTTCTTTATCAGAAACTTTCAGGTATACAACCGCTGTCAGGCCATTCTTGAAAGCCTCAGCTTGAGGAACAGTTCGAGGGAATCCGTCCAAAACATAACCATTTTCGTACTCTGGTCGTGATAAGTAATTCTGAACGATTTCCAAGGTTTTTTCGTCTGGGATCAAAGCACCAGTCGCCATGATCTCTTTCATGTAACGACCAATTGGAGTTTTCTCCTGAGCCATAGTTCGGAAGATGTGCCCGGAAGAGAGATACTCTACGTTGTACTTATCTGCTAACAAGTTTCCTTGAGTAGATTTTCCGGCTCCTTGGATGCCCATTAAAACAATTTTCATGCGTGCCTTCCGTCGTTCCTTTTTTTATAGATAGGTATCGTATTGATCATGCACCAGTTGTGACTGGACTGAGCGCACGGTTTCTAAGATCACTGAGACTACGATCAAGATTCCGGTTCCACCAATTGTCAGTGTGGTAATGCCCGTAAGCTGCTGAGCCAAAATTGGGAGCAAGGCCACAATACCTAAGTACGCTCCACCGACAAACGACAGTCTCAACAAAGTGCGCAGCAAGAAAGTAGCGGTCGGAGCACCTGGGCGAATTCCGGGGATAAAAGTTCCAGATTTCTTGAGGTCCTTAGCAAATTCCGTTGGCTGGAAGTACACAGCGATCGAGAAAAAGGTAAATGCGAAAACTAAAGCAAAATACAAAACGTTGTACACGGTATTCCCTGGGGCGAACCAAATTTGCCAAGGGCGAATAATATCAAGCGCTTGTGGTGGAAGATCCAAACCAAGTAAAAGGTTGGCAATCATAGGTGGCAAAGACAGAATAGGCAAAGCAAAAATAACTGGCATCACACCAAACTGTGTTACCTTCAGTGGCAAATAAGACAAAGTTGCCGTGTACTCAGAGGCTCCACGCTGACGACGAGCCTGCTGAATTGGAACTTTTCGGATCGCTTCTTGCGTAATAATAACTGACAGAACCACCAGTACCGCCCCAACGATAACCGCAATCATCCATGGAAGTTCTACGACCGAGCGCATCGCCCAAGTTTGAGTCAAGGAAAGAGGAATTTGACTAATAATACCAATGAAAATCAACCAGGACATTCCATTCCCAATACCGTGACGAGTCAGGAGTTCACCAATCCACATCACTACCATGGAACCAGCCACCAGAGAAAGAATCATGGCGATGAAGTCTGCCGGCTGAGTAGCCACGATCAAACCTTGTGTTCTCAGGAGTAAAAGCAAAGAGAGAGACTGCAAAACAGATACCGGAACTGCTAAGAAACGAGTCCATTGAGTGACCTGTGCGCGAGTGGCTTCGCTTTCGCGTTGCATTTCTTTGAGCTTGGGGAAAAATACACCAGCCACCTGCATAATAATCGAAGCGGTGATGTACGGACTGACGCCAACAGCCAAGACAGAGAAATTCACCAAGGTTCCACCGGAGAAAATATTCATCACTCCGAGGAATTGGTTGTCTTCAAAAATTGTCTTGAGAGCGGCGGTATTTACTCCGAGCAGCGGAACGTGGGCCAAAAACCGAAACAAAGCCGTAAGAGCGAGCGTTACAGCCAGCTTGCCACGAATTGAGCGTGATCGCCAAATAGCGCGGAGTGTGCTGACTACGGAGTTCACAGAGTAACTGAGCCTCCAGCTGCTTCAATAGCAGCCTGAACTTTGTTAGAAGTCTCAACACCAGTGAGGGTGAGTTTCTTCTTCACTTCAGCTGTTCCAATAATACGTGGCATACCTTTTCCGACTCGAATCAAACCAGCCTCTGAAAGGGTGATTGGGTTCACATCAGTAATTCCGGCAGCAACAACGTCATTCAGTTGAACTTCTTGTCGGGTCTTAAGAGAAACAAGACGACCCTTACCACGCTGCATTGGCAAGCGCTTCACGAGTGGAAGCTGACCACCTTCGAACCACAGTGGAGTTTTCCCACCTTCTCGGGCAGTGTGGCCTTTGCCACCACGGGTTGAAGTGTGTCCACCAACGCCAGAACCGTATCCACGGCCAATGCGCTTGGCTTGATTCTTCACTACTTTTGGCAGACGGTTCAGTAAACTCATGGGTTCCTTTATTTGTCAGTCTTCTCAGCTTCTGGAGCAGATTCTTTGGCTGGTGACTTCTTTTCAACCTTTTCAGCAGTTTCGGAAGTTTTTTCTGGAGCTGCTTTTTTAGCGGCTGGCTTTGCTTTGGCTTTTGGAGCAGCTGGCTTTTCAGCCTTTTCTGCTTTTTTCTCGGCTTTTTCAGCTTTTGCAGACTCGGCAGCCTTGGCTTTCGCTTCTCGTTGTTGAGCTTGTTCTGCAGCCTTGGCTTCTCGCTCTTCTTCGGCGACTGACTTGAGTGCGATTCCGCGCAAGTCAACCAAACGACGAATTTCTTGTAAAGCCTCAAAAGTAGCGTGCACGTTAGAAGCTTTATTACTGGTTCCCAAAATCTTTGCTGAGATATCGCGAATACCAGCGGCTTCCACCACAGCACGAACTGGACCACCGGCGATAACACCTGATCCACGAGTTGCTGGGCTGATTACCACACGAGCAGCGCCACGCTTAATGTCAACGCGGAAAGGAACCGTTGTTCCATCCATTGGCACCATAAACATCTTCTTACGAGCTTTGCGCACACCTTTGCGGATGGCACTCAGTACGTCAGCAGCTTTTCCAAGACCAACACCCACTTGTCCCTGACGGTCTCCAACGACCATAAGAACGGCGAAGCCCATCTTGTTTCCACCTTTTGTTTTCTTCGAGACGCGACTAATCTGTACGACTTTCTCGTCGTATGGACTCTTCTCTTGCTCTCGGTTATTGCGATTTGATTGATTGCGTTGTGGTCGTTCTGCCATAATAAGCCTTAAACTTGCATTCCTTCTTCTCGCAGGGTATCGGCTACAGCCTTGACTCGGCCGTGGTAGCGAAACGCACCGCGATCAAAAATAACTTTCTGGATGCCAGCTGCTTTACATTCAGCGGCAATTTTTCGAGCTAAAGCAATAGCGCGCTCGGTTTTAGTAGCACCAGCCAAGCCGGTATCATTTCCACCAACTACAGTGACTCGAGTGTCATCGTTGATAACCTGGATCTGCATGTGTTTGTTCGAACGAGCCACACTTACGCGTGGACGCTCAGCTGTACCGTGCAGTTCAGCTCGGATACGACGTTCGCGATTCTGACGTTGCTGGAGGAGTTTTTTTTGTTGTACGTGTGTCATGATGCTTCCCTTTTATTTCGCCACAGCCTTACCCTGCTTGCGACGAACCACTTCGTCTTCGTACCGGATACCTTTTCCTTTGTATGGCTCTGGTGGGCGAATTTTTCGAATGTCAGCGGCCATTTGACCAACTGATTGCTTATCTGGACCAGAGACAATAATAATAGTGTTCCCGTCAACATCCAAGGTAACACCTGGGAGTGCTTCCACCACGACTGGGTGAGAGTATCCGACGTTTACGTTCAAACCAGTGCCCTTTTTAGCAACACGGTATCCAGTTCCAACCAACTGCAGTCGTCGAGTAAATCCACCGGAAACACCAGCGACTGCGTTGTTCAGTAAACTGCGGGTCAGACCGAATCCAGCACGCAAACTGCGTTCATCTTTCTTGAGAGAAAGAGACACACTTGAGTCTTGAATTTCAACCTGTACTCCTCGAGCCAAAGGCACAGAAATTTCGCCCTTTGGACCTTTCACAACAATTGCTTCTGCCATTGGCGTCACAGTGACACCAGTTGGGAGAGTAATAGGACGCTTTCCAATCTTAGACATACTTTCCTTACCAAGCCTTGAATAAGAGTTCTCCACCGATCTTGGCATCACGTGCCTGAGCATCGGTAAGAATTCCTTTTGATGTTGAAATAACGGCGATACCGTATCCACCCAAAATCTTTGGGAGCTTATCAACTGGTTGGTACACCCGGCGACCAGGCTTAGACAAACGTACAACGTTTGTGAGAGCTGGCTTGCCTTTTACGTACCGCAGTGTCAGCTTGAGAACGTCTTGAGGAGTAGCGGACTCTCGAACATAACTTTCGAGATAGCCTTGCTCTACCAACACCTTAACAATTGCTTCACGCAATTTTGTTGCTGGAATCAAGACATCCTTGTGATGAGCCAAGTATGCGTTTTTGATTCGGATGATTAAATCAGAGATTGTGTCGTTCATAGATTCCCAATATCAGAAGCTAGATTTTACCACACCTGGCAACTCACCCTTATGAGCAAGTTCGCGGAAGCACAGACGGCAAACGCCGAACATGCGCATGTATCCACGAGGACGACCACAGAGCTGACAGCGGTTTTGCTGTCGAGTTGGGTGTTCCTGCAGACGCTTGGTCTTTGCAATTTTCGATTTCTTAGCCATACTTCTGAATATTTCCTTGTATTTTACGCTTCTTTGGCAAATGGCATGCCGAGTTTTTCGAGGAGTTCAAATGACTCTTCTTTACTGTCTGCATTTGCAACGGTAAAGGTAATCTGCATTCCGCGAATACGATCAATTGCATCGTAATCGATTTCTGGGAATACGATCTGCTCTTTGAGTCCGAGGTTGTAGTTGCCACTCTGATCAAAAGAGTTTCGTGGCACACCAGTGAAGTCTTTCAACTGTGGCAGAACCAGAGAAACCAGTTTGTCAAAGAATGACCACATGCGCTCACCTCGCAAGGTGACAGAAACACCAATAGTTTGACCCTGACGCAACTTGAAAGTCGCTATAGACAAACGAGCTTTGGTAGTTCGTGGCTTTTGACCAGTGATGTCACCAATTTGCTTCATAACAGCTTCAGCTGCTTTTTCGCCAGAAGGATCACTTCCAATACCAACGTTGACCACGATCTTCTCAAGCTTGGCAACGGCAAAAGAGTTATCTTTGCCGAACTTTTCCATGAGAGCCGGAGCAACGGTTTCTCGATAGAGCGCTAATTTACGGTTCATACGTTTTTTCCTGTCTTCTTAAAAATGCGAACCTTTTTCCCATCTTCGATTTTGTAACCAATGCGATCTGCCGCGTTGGTTTCTGGGTTAAAGATCGCAATCTTGGCAGTTGGCAGCGCGCGCTCTTTGCGCTCGCGTCGACCAGCCTGACCCATCATTGGTTTAAAGTGACGGGTGTAAAGATTTACCCCCTGCACTACCACGGTGTTCGCAGATGGAGACACACGCAGGACCTTGCCTTGCTTGCCTTTGTCTTTTCCACCGGTCACGATTACTGTATCGCCAACTTTAAATTTCATAATTTCCTTACAATACCTCTGGAGCGAGAGAAGCTATTTTAGCATACCCTGCGTCTTTTACTTCACGAGCAATTGGTCCGAAGACACGAGTGCCCTTTGGGTTCTTGTCAGCGACGCTCTCGATCACAACAGCAGCGTTCTCATCGAAAGCGATGTAACTACCGTCGGCTCGACGAACTTCTTTCTTAGTGCGCACAATCACAGCTTTCACCATGCTGCCTTTTTTGATCTCAGCATTTGGAGTTGCTTCGATAACAGAGGCAGTAATGACATCAGCCAGTGATCCGTATGGACGCTTGGAACCACCATGTACGTTGATCAAACGGAGCTTCTTAGCACCAGAGTTGTCTGCAACGTTGAGTACGGTTCGAATTTGAATCATGCTTCCTCAACTTTCTTACTTAGTCAGTTTTTCTGTGACCAAGAAAGTCTTGCGCTTACTCAATGGACGAACTTGGTTAATAGAAACCAAATCTCCAACAGTCAGCTCGAGACCTTCAGCGACTCCACAGAGGTAACTCTTGGTTCGCTTCACGTATTTTTTGTACTTTGGGTGCTGCCAGCTTCGTTCGACTTCGACCTTAACAGTTCGAGCGTCGTTGATTCGGACTACGGTACCCTGTAATGACTTCATATATTACTCCTGAGCCTGTTCTGGCTGACCCGCTCGGCGAGTCAACTCGGCTTTAATCATCTTGATTTCCGCACGCAGACGACTGGCTCGCTTTACGTCCATGCCAGTTTTGTTTGGCAGGTTACGCTCTTGCATAGCCTTCATCAATTCTACTTGCATCTCCTGCTGACGCTTGGTGAGCTCAGCTTGAGCCAATTGCAACAAAGTGGTTTTGTCGTTACGCTTCATTTTTACTCTCTTCTTTGTCTGCCTTAGCGGTGATTACTTCAGTCTCGACTGTTTCTGAAGATGTCTCTTCGTCTGGTGTTTCAGCATGAGTCACAATTTCTTGTGAGATAAATCCATCTCGCTTCATGAAGGTAGTCTTCATTGGAATCTTGTGACCAGCCTTGCGGAAAGCCTCACGAGCCATTTCTTCAGTCACACCGTTCATCTCGAACAAAATCACACCAGCACGTACTTTTGCTACGTACTCTTTGATGTCACCTTTTCCAGATCCCATTTTCACACCTTGTGCCTTTTGGGTCACTGGGTGGTCTGGGAAAATTCGAATCCACAGCTTACCAGCGCGCTTGGTACTGCGAGCCAAGACTTTACGAGTCGCTTCAATCTGACGAGCACTGAACGTGCCGTGAGCAGTGGCTGCGATCGCATAGTCGCCGAAAGCAATCGTGGTTCCACGAGTGGCTTTTCCTCGGATCTTACCGCGGAAGGCTTTTCGATACTTAGAGCGTTTTGGTTGTAGCATGGTTCTCTTTTCTGCTGTCGCAAGCTCTTACGCTTGGACTTCCCCTTTGTTAATCCAGACTTTGATACCAACGTGTCCTGCCTTTGTAGCGGCTGGGTTCTCGTAGTAATCAATATTCGCACGAATTGTTTGTGTTGGCACAGTTCCCAAGAAATATTTCTCTCGGCGAGCAATTTCAGCTCCACCAACACGGCCAGAAAGTTGAATCTTCACACCTTTGGCACCTGCTGCCATAACGCGTTCCAATGCTTGAGAAACAGCGCGGCGATGTGGGAAACGCTTAATCAATTGATCAGCGATGCGCTCAGCCACAAACTTGGCAGAAAGATCTGGATTCTTTACTTCTATAATTTCATCAATAGAAACACGAGTTCCCTTTGGATCCTTGGTGTTAATCTTCAGCATGGTTGCGAGCTGCTTCTTGAGCTCTTCCAGGTTAGAACCACCGCGACCAATCACTACACCTGGGCGAGAAACGTGCAACTTAATCTTGATAACGTTGATTGAGCGCTCAATCTCGATGCGATCGAGACCAGCAGCAGCCAACTTACTCTCGAAGAAATCACGGATCTTCTTGTCTTCTAATACGCGGCGAGCATAATCAGCTTTACCAGCGAACCAGGTAGACTTCCAGCCAAAGGTGCTGCCAATACGAAAACCGGTTGGATGAATCTTTTGTCCCATAGGATTTAAACTTCCTTTTTCTGCGTTTTGCGAGGAGCCACAATCTTGCCACCCTTTACGGAACCGGCGTTAGACACCTTTCCACTGGTTGAGCGAGCTTGATCGGCCATAGATACGGATTTCCCCTTCTTTGGCGCAGCTTCTTCATTTGTCTTTTCGGCTTTTGGAGTAGCCGGAGCGGTTTTCTTTACTGGTTGAGCGGACTCAGCCACAGCCAATTCAACTGTAACGTGAGCGGTGCGCTTTACATAGGGTTTGGCGCGACCACGAGATCCAGCTCTGAAACGCTTGTATCGTGGACCTTCGTTCACGAGCAAAGCAGCCAAACTCAGATCTGTCTCTTGGTGACCAAGATTGTTGACCGCGTTAGCGACGGCTTGACGGATGGTTTCGTTAATAACACGAGCACCAACCTTGTTCAATCCAGAAAGCAAGTCGTTAGCTTCTGGCAAACTTCGTCCACGGACCAAACTGGCGACTTCGCGCAGCTTGCGAGGAGAAATTCGAATATATTTTTGTGTAGCACGAACTGTCATGGGATTCCTCTTATGTCTTACTCAAGACGCGTTTGACAATCTTACCGTGGCCACGGAACGTTCGAGTTGGGGCAAATTCGCCCAAACGATGGCCAACCATATCTTCTGAAACATAGACTTCAACAAACTTATTGCCAGTGTGCACCGAAAAGGTGTGTCCAACAAAGTCTGGAGAAATTTGACTCTCTCGGGCCCAAGTCTTGATCGGTTGCTTGGCGCCACTGGCTTTTTGAGCCATGACTTTCTTTACCAGCTTTGGATCGAGGTATGGTCCTTTTTTTGCAGATCGTGACATATCTATTTTCCTTTATGAGGCTTATGCCTTACTCCGTCGGTCACGCACAATGTGCTTGGCCGAGTACTTGGTTCGGTTTCGTGTCTTCAGACCACGAGCTGGCTTACCCCATGGAGTCTTCGGCTGCTTCATACCGACACCGGTACGGCCTTCACCACCTCCGTGTGGGTGAGCACCAGGGTGCATCGCACTTCCGCGAACGGTTGGGCGAATACCCAAGTGACGCTTACGACCAGCTTTACCGAGTTTGGCATTTTTGTGGTCAGCGTTACCAACTTCTCCAATGGTCGCCATTGCAGTCACTGGGACCAAACGGACTTCCTTGGATGGAAGAAGAATTGTAGCATATTTTTCGTCTTTTGCCTGTATGACTGCCGAATTCCCAGCGCCACGAACCATTTGAGCACCCTTTCCAGGACGCAGTTCGAGGTTGTGGATTGGCATACCAAGTGGAATAGCACTCAATGGGAGCGCATTTCCAACCTTGAGTTCTGCTTCTGGTCCAGAAAGAACCTGAGCACCAAGTTCGAGATCTTTTGGAGCGATCATGTATCGCTTGTCTCCGTCGGCATAGTTCACTAAAACGATATGAGCGTTGCGGTTTGGATCGTACTCCTTCTGAGCAACGATTCCAGGAACTCCA
>CAZFLN010000014.1:0-26817 GCA_964519905.1 uncultured Pseudomonadales bacterium
GGCCAAGGTTGTTGTGATAGCCGCTGTCATCGTAGTCTTACCGTGGTCGACGTGACCGATGGTACCGATGTTGACGTGTGGCTTAGTGCGATTAAATTTCGCCATATCGTTTCCTTTTCCTTTGTGTTCTTTCTTTTTTTGATCAACCAGATCAAGTGGTTATTTTAGCGTACTTTCCCCGTTTTCAAAAGAGGACATCTTTTATCGAAGACCAAGGCGTTTTTTCAAAGCTTTCTGAGTCTGTCGTTCTCTCCACTTGTCATCTTCTTTTAAAACTTTCTTCAAGTTCTCGTTCACCTCTCTGAGTTGTTTATTCCCATCTGAAACAATTCTTGTCATATCTTGAAAATCCTTCAAGATTTTCCAATGTGTCTCTTCTGAGCTCAATCTCATAGGCTTATTTCTTCTCCTCGATGATCTGCTGAGCGATGTTGTTTGGAACGACGTCATAGTGACTTGGTTCCATATAGTAACTGGCACGACCTTGAGTCATCGAGCGCAGAATCGTGGCATAGCTAGAGAGCTCGGCCAGAGGAATCTGAGCTTTTACGATCACGGCTGTTCCCTGCTCATTTGTACCTTGCACCACACCGCGGCGAGAAGATAAGTCACCAATCACGTCACCCATGTACTCACGAGGAGTGGTAACTTCGATGTTCATGATAGGTTCGAGCAACTGCACACCAGCAGCTTTGGATCCAGATTGCAGAGCCATAGAAGCAGCGATTTTAAAAGCGACTTCAGATGAGTCAACTTCGTGGAAAGATCCGTCAAACAGTGTGACCTTCATGTCTACCATTGGGTAGCCAGCCAAAACACCGTTTGCCATCGCTTCAATCACACCTTTTTCAGATGGTCCAATGAATTCACGAGGAACCACACCACCTTTAATTTCGTTGACAAATTCGTACCCAGTTCCACGATCCTTTGGTTCCAGCTTGAGCCAAACGTGACCATACATACCGCGTCCACCGGACTGCTTAATGTACTTTCCTTCTTGCTCAACGGCCTTAGCAATAGTTTCTCGGTATGCAACTTGAGGAGCACCGACGTTGGCTTCGACCTTGAATTCGCGCTTCATGCGGTCGACCAAAATTTCCAGGTGCAACTCGCCCATTCCAGCAATAACTGTCTGGTTGGTGTCAGGATTCACTTTGATACTGAAGGTAGGATCTTCTTCTGCCAATTTAGCCAAAGCCATACCCATCTTTTCTTGGTCACCCTTGGTGAGTGGCTCAATAGCCAGAGAGATAACTGGATCAGCGAAATTGATACCTTCTAACACAATTGGAGCGGCCTCGTCACAGAGCGTATCACCAGTCTTGGTGTACTTCATACCGACCAGAGCGACGATTTCACCAGAGTATGCTTCCTGAATTTCTTCGCGTTGGTTCGCGTGCATCAGCAAGATGCGACCCACGCGCTCCTTCTCACCCTTACTGGAGTTGTACAGATAAGAACCAGCGGACAATTTTCCAGAGTAAATACGGCAGTAGGTGATACGACCCACGTGTGGATCAGTCTGAATCTTGAAAGCCAACATGGACAGCTTTTCGTTTGGCTGAAGCTTGCGCTCAACTTCTTCGTTTGTATCTGGGTTGACACCTTTAATCACTCCAATGTCACTTGGAGATGGCAAGTACTCAACAACTGCGTCGAGTAGTGGCTGAATTCCCATGTTGCGCAAGGAGGCGCCAGCATACATTGGTACCAACTCGTAGTTGATAACCGCACGACGCAAGGCAGACTTCAGATCGTTCACTGGGATTTCTTCACCATTCAAGTAGCGATCCAACAGAGCTTCGTCAGTTTCACAGATCATTTCGACCAGTTCTTGACGCATAGTAGCGGCCTGCTCGGCGTACTCAGCTGGAATGTCGATGATTTCGTAATCAGTTTCTGGCTCTTGGTCTTTCCAGTACAAGGCGTTGTTGTCGAGCAACATGATTACGCCATGGAATTCATTTTCTGCACCGATTGGCAGGACCATTGGAGCTGGCTTCACGGCAAACTTGGTTCGAACGTCGTCAACCACGTTTAAGAAATTCGCACCAATCTTGTCCATTTTGTTCACAAAACAGAGACGAGGCACATTGTACTTGTCTGCTTGGCGCCAGACTGTTTCTGACTGAGACTGCACACCCTTGTCGGCATCCAGCACGGTGATACCACCGTCCAGCACACGGAGTGAGCGCTCTACTTCAGCGGTAAAGTCAACGTGACCTGGTGTATCAATAATGTTAATACGGAATGGAGAGTGATCAGCAACGGTGTTCAACACTGGGGTCCAGAAAGTTGTGGTC
The DNA here is from genome assembly GCA_964519905.1 of uncultured Pseudomonadales bacterium. GTDB lineage: Bacteria > Patescibacteriota > Microgenomatia > UBA1400 > UBA1396 > CAZFLN01. The sequence continues at coordinate 2,304 of CAZFLN010000014.1, forward strand.
GCCGCAGACACGATAGTAATACCGCGCTCGCGCTCTTGGTCCATCCAGTCCATGGTGGCGCCGCCGTCGTGCACTTCACCAATCTTGTAAGACTTTCCAGTGAAGTACAAAATACGCTCGGAAGTAGTCGTCTTTCCGGCGTCGATATGAGCAATGATACCAATGTTTCGGATATGATCCAAAGCAAGGTTTCGATCTTGAGTTTTGACGGTATTTGGGGTGGCCATAGTGTCCTTTGTTTCTATTCTTTCTCTCTTTGATTTTAACGGTAAGTTTCGGTTTCAGGCATTTGATCTGAAATAAACTGAATCATTCCTTCAAGAATCTTTGCTTTATGTTGACGCACAAATGCATCCAGATCTTTCCGTCGTTGTATTTGCATAACAGCCTCGTGATCCTCTTCTGGGTAAAAATCAGTTTCAAGTGTTACGCCGAAAGATAGTGTATCAGTATCAGGAAAATCAATTGTTGAAATATCATCATCAAGATCTGAAGGAAAATCATGTCTCCGAAGCGGCGAAGTGTCCGATCCTTCTCCTCCATCCAACACAAAATCTTCGCCCAGAGCAGTTTCTACTTCAAGCGCTTCTTGAGAATTATCTGGATTCAAAAAACTTGTAGGAAGCATTCCAGCCATTAAACAGGCAGCATACTTGTCCCTGTCTGAACCGCCAACAATCGGCGTAGCAAAAAAACCAATTAAAGAATTTAATCGAGATTTTAGGCTATATATCTTAAGTTGCTCTTGAGCCATCTGACTCATGTAAACGTACTTTTCAGTTATTTCCTGCGTACCCAGGAGGGAAATAACATCGGTGTCTCGTCGATCTGCTGGCTTTGTTTTTAGACCAGTAAGGCGATTTGGGAGCGTTTCAGAAAGTGGATCAAAGAGAGCGTCATCATTTCGATCCTCTGGAAGAAGCATTCCAGAAGAATTATCAATTTTTCCCCAGTTATCGCCTGATTCACCACCCATACAATCTTACCAACGGAAGTGAGCAAATGCTTTGTTCGCATCAGCCATACGATGAGTAGCTTGTCGCTTGGCAAATGCGCCACCTTCTTCTTTGAGAGCGTCCAGCATTTCTGCTGCCAGCTTCTCAGCGTAAGAACGATAGGCCTTGTTTGGGCGCTTGTTAGCTTCGGTCACTAACCAACGGATAGTGAGAGACTGACCACGGTCAGCTCGAACTGGCATTGGGACTTGGTAAGAAGCACCACCAACACGACGGGAACGAACTTCCATTTGTGGGGTAACTTTTCGCAATACTTCTTCAAAGACCTGGAGTGGATCTTGACCGAGAGTTTCTTTAATGAGATCAAACGCTCCGTAGATCTGCTTGGCAGCCACTGATCGCTTGCCGTCTCGCATAGAGCGGTTGATCAGCTTCTGTACCAACACAGAGTTGTACTTTGCATCTGGGGTTTGAGTTCGCTTTGGAGCTTTTTTTGCGCGCATAGGGTTCCTTATTTATGTCGAATAAATGTGCTTATTATGCTTTCTTTGCCTTTGGTCGCTTCGCACCGTACTTAGAGCGAGAAGTCATACGACCTTCCACACCAGCACAGTCAAACTTGCCGCGGACGATGTGATACTTCACACCAGGCAAGTCTTTCACACGACCACCACGGACCAACACAATGGAGTGTTCAGCCAAATTGTGGCCTTCACCTTGAATGTAGGCAGTGATTTCCATACGATTGGACAAACGCACACGAGCGACTTTACGCAACGCAGAGTTTGGCTTCTTTGGAGTCATGGTCTTGACCAAAGTACAGACACCACGCTTTTGTGGACTGCTGTATCGGGTGACTTGACTCTTCTCAGAGTTGAAACCACGGTGCAACGCTTTTCCCTTTGGAACGTTCGCTACTTTGCGACGTCCACCTTTTCGAATAAGTTGATTAATTGTTGGCATTGTTCTTCCTTCTGCTGTTTTGCAGTTCTGTATTCTTGTTGATGTACTCGAGGAAAGGAAGTGTAAAACCGAAGCCGTTACTCACACTTTGAGCGGAATGCTAGAGTGGCATTCAGAGAGCGGATTCCTGGTTGGGATCAGCCCATGCGCGTTGGAAAGTGTGTTCCCTTCACAGCAAGTAGGGATGTAGTATAGCAGATTTTTTGTCTGGGTCAAAAGGAAGACACCACTGGCAAAGACGAGGAAGTCGCAAGCACAAAAAGCTTTGCAAATAAATCTTCCCAAGAGGCTATAGTGTGTATCTCTGCACACCGCTGAATAGCATGCCAGTAGAGTGCTAAATGTGTAGAGTGCTAAATGTGTAGAGTTCTTGGAAACATGTTCAAGGTTCCTAAGAGAAACGTTCCAGTCTCGAAAAGGACGGTAAACATATCCAGCAGAAGTAGAAATCGCAACTCCATATGTACTCCTGTTTGGATAAAACCTCGTTGCGGTTGAAAGACCACTCGGTAATACGATTGCATAACTTTTCTCCACACCAAAATGTGAGCGATTGGGGAGTCCGGCGCGACCAACAGTATCTTCAACTCTCTGCTTCTCTTCCTGAGTCCAAGTAATTTCTGGTTTCGCAGAAGTAAAAGATGCATCTATGAGAGTGGTATTCTCAAAAAATTCCAAAGAAAAAATAGAAACAGGTTTTTGTGCGAGAAAAAGCATGCACAGATGCAAGAGATGATACGATTCTGCTTTATTACACATACCATGTGTTCCGTCGTTGGCATGGTATTCGCCTATCAGCAACCGTGGGGAGCGGTCGATTCCAGAAATTTTAAGCGTGTGGTACACAATATAATTCCTCAATAAACTACTCTAGCAAGCTTCTTTTTCCGTTACTCTCGGGTGACGTTACCAAGAACATTGCTGATAACAGTCTGTCGAGCTTGACTGTTTCCTTGCGTTTTTTCTGTTTGACGCCACTGAACCTCGATTGAACCAAGAAAGACATCGCGCATCCGAGGATAGCGCTGCGCTTCCTCTCGAGTTATTTTCTGGATTCTCCCAGAATGAATCGGTTTATCGATATCAATAAGTGTGACCAAATCTTGCTCATCAGTGGAAACAGCTCCGTTATGTAAGAAATACACATTATTGCTCTCATAATTCTGCTTTGGAGCAATAAAGGCAGTGTTTTTATACACAGATATAGTCATCAGATCTTCTTCTGGATTGATCATTTCCGGATCAAAGAATGCAAACCACAATCTCCCTGGGAGCAAAAAAGCAGCAGATTCGGTCTTAGGACTCTCAATTCCATGTTCATACAAAGAATTCTCTGCTTGAAGTCGAGTTGCTCGTCCAGAGGGAACGCTTTGATTTTCGAGTGGTTTTCCGTCAGATCGACGGAAATAGATACGAAATGCATACTCTTCTGCACCAGGAATAATCGTTTTTTGCTCTCCTGCGCTACTTACGCCTCTTGCATATTCAGGACGAACAAAATGCTCTTGCTGAGAAAGCTTTATTGCTTTCACCAGAACATTGTCAGCAGTAGATTGCTCCATCAGTGCAGCAAGTATGGAATCGTAAAACCATTTGTCAGGATGTATTGCCGTTCTATACGCAGTAATGTCTAGGTTCACACGAATCTTTTGTTGTGGACCCTCTTCGCCAAAAGGATACTCTCTGTCTGTACGCTCCTGTAAATTCTTGTCGATTGGAGAGACAGAAATTTCTGTTTGAGCCATAATATTGAGAGATGTGAGAACTTTTACTCCGTACTCAGCGTCGTCCCAACAAACTCTCGACCCTCAAGCGCGTTGCCAAGATTCTCCAGATTGCCACCATTCATGACGGCCACGGTCATGTCATGTTCACTCGCTAAGCGCGCGGCGATCGGATCGTATGGCGCGTTCATACCTGGAACCCATTTGTCTCCCACCATCTTACGGAAATCAGCCCAGAGCATTTTTTCCACTGGCTTAGCATTCGGATCTTTTTTCGGATCGGCAGTGTACACCTGTGTAATATTCGATAAATTGAAAATTAATGGAGCTCCGAGACGTTCTGCGATTTTGGTTGCTACGTAATCAGTTGACCAACCCGGCTTCCAACCGGCAGCAACGATCAGTTTATAGGAATCATCAATCACGTCTTCTTCTGGATCGATAATCAGGGCTGGCTGAGCCACCGAGCGAAAAATGGTCCGAACCAAATGCGCATTAAAACGAGTGGCGTGGATTCCCAGCCAGTCTTGGTCGTTGGTCGTGATTTCTGACCCCATTACCTCTGTGGCAGCGTCGATGTACCGACGAGCCTGCGTGCCACCACCCACAATAATCGTAAACTGCCAGCCTTCTTCTATCTTTTTGAGCGCAAACTTTCGGAAATTTTTGAGGTACTCAACATCCACCATATCTGGACAAACCAGTGAGCCTCCCAGCGAAAAAATCGCTTTCTTTTCTGCGAGCATGGAGGCAGGGATTATTTGCATATTGCGGATGATTGTACCAGATATCTGCTGTAAAAAGAAATCATCGATACAGCAGAGATTATTGCCTGTAAGAACGCAGAGCTTGTTTGAGAGACTCAAAGGCGAGTTCTTCGTCGGGTGGAAGGTTTTGAACACTCACCCACTCGACACTTGCCACATCATCCGCCGGTTGGAGATCACGAGTCAATAATTCGGCAGTATAAAACACATCACAATTATGCTGCGTGTTCCCCTGGTATGTGTACGGAATGGGTGCATACACACCATGCAGACTAGTAATTTTTATCTCGACACCGAGCTCCTCACGCAGTTCTCGTTGACAGGTTTGCATAGGATGTTCATTAGGATTGCAGTAGCCACCTGGAATATCGAGCTTTCCTTTTTCTGGTTCAAAAGCGCGGCGAACTAACAGGAGCTGATCGCCTTCGAGTATGAGCGCAGAAGCAGTGGCGACCAAATTTTCAAAAACATGTTTGCCACAAGCTTGGCACGAAAAAAAGAATTCTTTGAGATTGACAGACTCTGGCGTATATGCCGATCCGCAGTAGGGACAAAATTTGTAAGCTCGCATTGATGCAGTGTAGCAGAGAAAAATCTGGAAGCAAAAAAGGAGCGCCCTTGCGGGCGCTCCTTCTTCTCAATTTTCAATGTTTTCTCTTAGACCTCAACCTGAGCTCGATCCTCAGACGTTGGGATAAGACGTCCAATGATGACGTTTTCCTTGAGTCCGAGTAAGCGGTCTTCCTTGCCTTCTACGGCGGCCTGAGTCAGGACGCTTGTCGTGTTCTGGAAAGAAGCAGCCGAGAGCCAGCTTTCGGTGTAGAGAGACGCACGAGTGACACCGAGGATCAGAACCTGGCCAGTAGCTGGTTCACCACCTTGGGCGAGCACTGTTTCGTTCTCTTCACGGAAGCGCATGCGGTCAACGATTTCACCAGGCAACAAAGTAGTGTCACCAGCAGTGTCAATCGAGATCTTGTCGCTCATCTTGCCGATGATGACTTCGAAGTGCTTGTCGTTAATACCAATACCCTGAGACTCGTACACAGCTTGAATACTGTCCAGCAAGTACTGCTGAGCAGCGCGCATGCCACGGAGTTTGAGAACTTCGCGAGCATCAAGTGCACCAGCGGTGAGCTGTTGACCAGCGGACACGAGGTCGCCATCAGCAATCAGAGGCTTAGCACCGCGAGGCAGATCGTAGGAACGAACTTCCTGTGGCTTTCCGTCAGAGGTGATCGTGATGTGGAATCCGAGATCGGTTTCTTCGACAGTTGCTTTTCCAGAGATCTCGGCCATTGGAGCCATTGCCTTTGGAATACGAATTTCGAAGAGCTCTTCCACACGTGGCAAACCTTGAGTCACGTCGAGACCGACGATACCTCCAGAGTGCTTCACACGCATTGTCAGCTGAGTACCAGGTTCTCCAATAGACTGAGCGGCGATGATTCCGACTGGTGTTCCCAGTGTTCCCAGTTTCTTACTAGAGAAATCCCAGCCATAACACTTCTGACAGAGACCAACGGTCATTTGACAGGTCAGTGGTGAGAAGACAGTGACTGATTCAGCACCAGCAGCGTCGATCTTGGCAGACAATTCATCATCAACCACGGCACCGGTTTCAGCAATCGTCTTGCCGTTCACGATGACGTCTTCAGACAATACTCGACCAAGAATTCGCTGTGGGAAGACCTTAGCGCGCTCACCAGCTCGGATGATCTCAACACCTTCAGAGGTGCCACAATCAAGAGCACGAATGATAGAGTCATGAGCCACGTCACAGAGACGGCGAGTCAGGTATCCAGCGTCAGCGGTCTTCAAAGCAGAGTCAGTCAAACCCTTACGTGATCCACGAGAGGAAGTTACGTACTCGAAGATCGAAAGACCTTCACGGAAGTTTGACTTCGTCGGCATTTCCACGATGCGTCCAGTTGGGTCAACCACGAGTCCGCGCATAGCAGCCAGCTGCTTGACCTGATCCTTAGAAGCACGAGTACCTCCAGAATTGATGATCACCTTAATAGCGTTGTCTTCTGAGAAGTTATCCCAGGTTGCTTCCGCGACTTCGTCGGTGGTTTCCATCCAGACTTCGAAGGTTAAGCGACGCTTCTCTTCTTGCGTGATCAAACCAGACAAGTAACTTTCCTGAATTTCTTCAGCGCGCTTGTTGGCTTTAGCGATCATTGTGTCTTTGACGGTGATCATGACACAGTCAGATACGGCCACAGACAAACCAGAGTGAGTGGCGACTTCAAATCCGAGATCCTTGATGTTGTCGATCAGTTTCGCAACCGCTGCAGAATCCAAGAAGGAAATCGCGTGCGTGACCAAAGCTTTGATCTTTCCAGCCGTAATGTCTTCATTCATGAAGCGCATTTCTTCTGGGAGAATCGCGTTGAACTGCAAGCGACCAACCGTGGTCTTGAGCATTTGGCGTGAACCATCTGGCAAAGTGACACGAACGGTAGCCAACTGACGGCGAGAAATCAAACCAGTCTGCCAAGCGTGTTCAGCCTCTGACTCATCTGCAAAGATGATTGGAGACTCGCTCACATTTGGATCAACTGAGGTGAGGTAATACACACCCATGGCCATTTCTTTGTTAGGCACCGTAATTGGACTGGCATCGGCTGGCTTGAGCAAGTTGTGTTGTGGCAACATTTGCTCTTTGGCTTCAGCAATCGCTGCTTGCGTCAAAGGAACGTGAACAGCCATTTGGTCACCGTCGAAGTCAGCGTTGTATCCAGAACACACACAAGGGTGCAAACGGATAGCGTTTCCTTCGATCAACACTGGGTAGAAAGCCTGAATACCAAGCTTGTGCAGCGTTGGAGCACGGTTCAAGAGAACTGGGTGATCCTTGGTGATAGATTCCAAAATGTCGTAGACCACTTCGTTGCGGCGTTCCAACATGTATTTGGCAGAACGAATGTTTGGAGCGTACCCCAACTTAATCAATTCACGCAGTACGTGTGGCTTGAACATTTCCAGAGCCATTTCCTTTGGCAGACCACATTGGTTCAGCTTGAGTTCTGGACCGACCACGATAACGGAACGTCCAGAGTAGTCAACACGCTTACCCAACAAGTTCTGACGGAAACGACCTTGCTTTCCACGCAGCATCTCAGCGAGAGACTTGAGTGGTCGGCGACGAGCGCGACGGCGAGTGCGAGCAGATGAACTGTCGATTAAAGCATCGACCGCTTCTTGCAACATACGCTTTTCGTTGCGCAAGATGATCTCTGGAGCACCAAGTTTGATAAGGTGCTTCAAGCGATTATTACGGTTGATAACTCGGCGGTAAAGATCGTTCAAGTCAGAGGAGGCGAATCGACCACCAGACAACTGCACCATTGGGCGCAAGTCTGGAGGGAGGACTGGCAGAATGTTCATAAACAACCAGCTTGGTTGCTGTCCAGACTTACGGAATCCTTCTACGATACGCAGGCGCTTGGTCGCTTTGACGCGGCGCTGTCCCTTGGTTTCATCGATTTCTTGCTTGAGTTCGGCAGACAAAGCGTCCAGATCCAAACGATTGATAATCTCGATCAAAGCCTCAGCGCCCATTCCGATTCGGAGGTGGTTAGCAGCATCGTACTCAACCATCTTGAGGTATTCATCCTCAAACAAGATTGAGTTTGTCTGAACTTTCTTGACCAATTCGCGAACGGCGTCGTAAATCTCGTCAGTGTTGGCACTGTCAGTTTGGAGTTGATCCTTTACCAAAGCGACTTGCTGCTTGGCTTTAAGCTCAGCGGCTTGCTTCTTGAGGTCACGGGTCTCAGCGTCCTTGATCTGTTCATTGATTGCAGCCAAATCGGTAGAGAGCTGATCCTTGATCCGCTCCACCGCTGCCTCTGCATCAACTTTCAAGTCTTCTTTTGCAGCTTCGCGGTCACCCTCGAGCTGTTCCAAAGTTGCTTCCTTTTCAGTCTGATCAACTTCGAGCACAACATACTTACTGAAGTAAATAATTGAAGCCAAGTTTCGTGGACTGATGTCGAGCAACAAAGACAAAGGAGATGGAGCGCCCTTAAAGAACCAGATATGTGCCACTGGCACAGACAAGTTTAAGTGGCCCAAACGCTCGCGACGCACGCGACTTTGAGTAATTTCCACTCCACACTTGTCACACACAATACCCTTGTAGCGGTACCCCTTGTACTTGCCACAATGACACTGCCAGTCCTTCATTGGTCCGAAAATTTCTTCAGCAAAAAGACCACCTTTTTCCGCCTTTTGAGTGCGGTAATTGATCGTTTCTGCTTTCAAAACTTCACCATGAGACCAGTCGCGGATTTGATCTGGCGAGGCCAGCGAGACGCGGAGCGACTCGAAGTCCACAACAGAGCCTTGGCGGGATGTCGGCAGTTCGTTGGTGCTATTTGGCTGATTTGTCATGTTTGCTCCTGCTGAATTCTGCTCCATGTTAGGCCTCCTCACTCATGTCTTCTTCGGTCATATCTGCCAAATCTTCAGATTCGTCAACTTCGGAGTCCAACTCCTCTGCTTCCAAATCTTCATCGGATGGCTCGTCATCTTCCAACTCATCATCGAGGACTTCTTCACCAGCGTCTTCTTCAGCTGTGACTGACTCAGGAAGAATTTCTTCTTCTTGGCCAATTTGTGCCTCGCGCATGTCTACGTTCAAGCCTAGAGAGTTCAATTCTCGCATCAAGACGCGGAAGGACTCTGGAACAGCTGGATCTGGGATTTCCTGGTCAGAAACGATCGCTTCGAAGGCTTTAGCGCGACCTACCACGTCGTCAGACTTGATAGTCAACATTTCTTGCAGCATGTGTGCTGCTTTATGAGCCTCGAGCGCCCAGACTTCCATTTCTCCCAAACGCTGTCCACCCATCTGAGCTTTACCACCCAGCGGCTGTTGCGTCACGAGAGAGTATGGTCCAGTCGAACGAGCGTGCGTCTTATCCTCGACCATGTGGACGAGCTTCAGAATGTATCCGATACCAACCACAGATTTTTCACTGTAAGCTTCACCAGTACGTCCATCGAACAACTGTGCTTTTCCAGAAGATGGCAGTCCGGCGCGATCCAGCTCTTGCCAGATCATGTCTTCTTGCATTTCTTCGAAAACTGGAACCGCTACTTTGTAGCCAAGTTCGCGAGCAGCCCAACCCAAGTGTGCTTCGAGCAGCTGGCCCATGTTCATACGAGCCAAGACAGACAGTGGTGAAATAATAATATCTACCGCGGTTCCATCTTCCAGGTGAGGCATGTCCTCGATTGGAATAATCTTAGAAATAACGCCCTTGTTTCCGTGACGTCCGGCGAGCTTGTCACCCACCATGATCTTACGCAGCTGAGCTACGTGGATAATCACCTTCTTGATGACACCGGTTTCGAGCTCATCGCCCTTATCGCGGTCCAAGATGTTGATGCCGATAACCGTTCCAGCTTCGCCGTTTGGCATTCGCAGAGAAGTGTCGCGAACTTCGCGAGCTTTTTCTCCGAAAATAGCACGGAGCAAGCGCTCTTCAGCGGTGAGTTCTGTTTCGCCCTTTGGAGCGATCTTACCGACCAAAATGTCACCAGCACGGACTTCTGAACCAATCGCAACGATACCCTCGAAGGTGAGGTTTCGGAGTTCTGCTTCAGAAACGTTTGGAATATCACGAGTCAATTCTTCGGCACCGAGCTTGGTGTCCATGATCTGAGCTTCGTACTCACTAATGTGAATGGAAGACAACAAATCGTTCTTGACTAAGCGATCAGAAATAATGATCGCGTCTTCGTAACCCAATCCATCAAAGGAAGTGTAGGCAATCACCAAGTTCTGTCCGAGCGCCAATTCTCCTTGGTCAGCGGATGGTCCGTCAATCAGGAGGTCACCCTTACTGATCTTCTGGCCAACAGCCACAGCTGGGCGCTGGGTGTAACAAGTACTCTGTGAAGTTCGGATGAAAGTTCGCAGTTCGTAGGTCAAAAGATTGTCCTTGAGAACCATGTTTTGACGAGAACGCTTGGTGAGATCAACTTTGGCCTTGTCTGCTTCTTTCGCAGAGAGCTTCAACACAATCTTGCCAGCATCAACGTACTCGACTGTTCCTTCGTAAGAGGCATGAATCGTGTGACCCATCGCCCCAGCGATTTCGCGTTCCATACCTGTTCCCACAATCGGAGCCTCAGCGCGTACCAAAGGCACGGCCTGACATTGCATGTGAGAGCCCATCAGCGCACGGTTGGCTTCGTCATGGGCGATAAATGGAATCAAAGAAGCAGAAGTACCGACCACCTGGCGTGGAACGACGTCGATGTACTGGACTTGCTCAACAGGTCCTTCGATAAAGTCGTTACTGTGGCGAAGTGGAATCCAGTCTTCTTTAATGAAACCTTTTTCGTCTACTTCCACCGCAGCGTGGGTGATGTACAGATCTTCTTCGTCGTCAGCTTGCAAGTACACAACTTCATCAGTCACGCGCATCTTGCCTTTAACGTTCTCGACTTTTCGATATGGAGCCTCGAGGAATCCGAACTCGTTCACACGAGCGTACAAGGCCAAGTAAGTCACCAAACCGATGTTTGGACCTTCTGGAGAGCGAACCGGATCGATACGAGAATACTGAGACGCGTTAATGTCACGCATGGAGAAACTGGCACGCTCTCGAGTCACACCACCGGTTCCCATTACAGAGAGACGGCGCAGGTTGTCGACCTCAGAGAGTGGATTCGTTTGATCCAAAATTGTGGACAAGCGGTTTCGACGGAAAAATTCAGAAATAGTCGCAATCAACGGACGAGCGTTAATCAGAGAGGCTGGTGTCAACAGTTCGTCAGTTTTGGCGAGAGACATTTTTTCTCGGATAGATCGCTCTAAACGAAGCAGTCCAACGCGGAAAGCAACAGCATTTACCAACTCACCGACACGACGAACGCGGCGGTTAGACAGGTGATCAATATCATCGATCTTGCCTTGACCATTTTGCAATTGAATCAGGTAACGGAAAGCAGCCACGATGTCATCGTGAGTCAGTGTGTGGACTCGAGCAGTCAAGTCACCTTCTACACCCAAACGACGGTTGACTTTGTAGCGACCAACGCGACCCAAATCGTATCGGCGAGGATTGAAGAACAACTCGTTGAGCAGTTCTTGAGCCCCTTCGATAGTAGCTGGTTCTCCTGGGCGGAGTTTTTCGTAGAGTTCAATCAAAGCCTCGTTTTGAGACTTGGTTGGATCTTTTTCGATGGTGTTGGCGATGTAGTGAATGTCTCCAGTTGTGTCAACTTCGCGGAACATCTCTAAGAGCTGTTCATCTGTGGAGTAACCAAGCGCGCGCAACAAAACAGTAGCTGGGATTTTTCGGTGACGATCAATTTTCACAGTCAAGATATCGCGGCGACTAGTACTCACTTCGAGCCAAGAACCACGCATTGGGCGCAGTTCAGCACGGTACAGCATCTTTCCAGTACGAGGATCTTGCTCACCAGCAAAGAAAATACCAGGAGAGCGAACCAGCTGGTTCACCACTGCACGGTCTACACCGTTCACAATGAAAGTACCAGTCTCAGTCATGAGTGGCATGTCAGACAAGAAAACTTCTTGAACGGCAGTTTCACCGGTTCGGAGGTTAGTAAGCTTTACTTCGGCACGAAGTGGAGCGTCGTAGGTCAAACCCTTTCGGCGAGCTTCTTCTGGAGTGATTTTGGCATCACCCAAGTGATGTGCACCAAATTCCAGCTTCCAGTTCTTACTGGTAAAGTCAAGAATTCCACCGTTTTCGTTAATTTCAGCGAAGGACTCAGCGATGCCTTCCTGCAAAAACTTTTCGTAGGATTCTTTCTGTACAATAGTGAGGTCAATCTGTGGCAAAACGTTTGCGACTGAGCCGAGATAACGGCGTGGACTGGAAGCTTTCATAAGCGATATTTCCCTTGTGTTTCCTGGTTCGTTTTTTCTTCACCGCTCGAATTCCTTGGCAAAGCCGTGAAATACGAGTCGTTTCCTCTGTGTCACTGCTCAAAAGTAAAAACAATTCAAAACGCAAAAAATCACCCACGTCTGGTGAGGGGTGTTTTTTTTCGTTCCTAGTTGTGTGTACTTTCGATCAAGAGTTTCTCCAGAAACGCTTCCATTTGAGCGAAACGCAATTATAGCATTTTTTATTTCTGGTTTCAAGTGTTTTTTTAAACATTTGCCGATTTGTCACCGGCTTCATCAACCCAGCGCTTCAGCAAATTCACGATAACCTGAGTTTCTGTCAACACTTCATCTCTGGTTTGAGACCCATGAAAGCTATTATTTAAGAGAGCCTCCGCTGGGTCTTGAGATGAGTACCGTGCTCGCAAAGGGACTCTCTTTCCGGTCAAACCTGCAGACACCTGCTCTCTAAGCTCTGAAACTCTCCAATTGTTCCCAATTTGTTCCCGCCAAAGCGCAATAGCTGAACCACTGGGTGAAACAAGAATCAAAACTTGAGACTCAGCGCTCGTCATAAACTCCACAAACTCATCCCATCGATTCCCAATAGATTTAAAAATCGGGGACTTCTGCTTTTGAGAAACTTGTGATCTTCCTGGCCACATTTCATGAACAGCCTGTGAATCAAAGCGCAGTGGAAAGGAAAGAGCGACTTCGAGAGGCGGTTGAATATCTTTCAAAACATCTTGGAAAATTTCCTTTTGAGGCTTGTCTCTTCCTTCCGGATCATGCAGCTTTGGGCGAGCCAATCCAAGCGAAATTTTCCCTGCCAACACCAAGTTTCGAAATTGTTCTGATGTAAGGAAATTTAGTACATCACCTGAGAAAAACTTATTTTCATGATGACTCGTACCTGTAATTCTTTCTCCCATAAGCTCTCATAATAACGGATCCCTGGCTGCAAATGCAGCCAGGGATCGAAATGTCTTTCTTTACAATTCTCTTACATCATATCCATACCAGGATGTCCGGCACCGGCGCCAGCTGGAGCCGCAGGCTCCTTCACATCGGTAATCAAAACACGCGTGGTCAAGATGCTCCCAGCAGCAGAAGCGGCGTTCTTGAGTGCCTGCTTGGCAACCTTGGCTGGATCAATCACGCCTTGCTTGAGCATGTCTCCAAATTCCAGCGTTGTAGCGTTAAATCCGTATGTGGCATCATCTTTTTCAAGAATGTGACCAATGACCCAACCGCCGTCCATGCCTGAGTTCTCGGCTAATGCACGAACTGGCATCTTGAGAGTTTCTTCCACCAGGCGAACACCTGCCAGAGAATCTTGATCGGTCATCTTCACGGAAGAGAGCTTCTTCAGTGCCTGCAGGTAAGTAACACCACCACCAGGGATAACCCCCTCTTCTATGGCAGCTTTGGTTGCTTCCTTGGCGTCTTTCACGCGCTCTTGCAGTTCTTTGAGTTCAGATTCTGTGGCTGCGCCAACTTGAATCACGGCAACACCAGAAGAAAGCTTGGCTTTGCGCTCTTGCAGTTTTTCTCGATCGAACTCAGAGGTTGTCTCGAGAGCTTGTGCTTCGATTTGAGCCACGCGAGCGTCAATATCTTGCTTTGAGCCTGCTCCACCCACAATTCTGGTCGCATCCTTGGTGGCGCGAACAGAGTTGGCTGAACCACAGTGTTCAAGTGTCGCATCGGTCAATTTCATGCCAACATCACCACTAATCACCGTGGCTCCAGTTAAAACAGCGATGTCATCAAGCATAGCTTTGCGACGATCACCAAACCCTGGAGCTTTTACAGCCAAAACATTGAATACACCACGCAGTTTGTTGACTACCAGTGTGGCCAAAGCTTCGCCATCGATATCGTCAGCGATAATAACCACATTTTTGGTGACTTTCATGGCACTTTCCAAGAATGGAACTAAATCTTGAATACTACTGATCTTTTGGTCAGTGATCAAAATTTGTGGACTTTCAATAACGGCTTCCATGCGATCTGAATTAGTCACAAAGTAGTGAGAAGCGTAGCCCTTATCGAACTGCATTCCTTCTTTGTGCTCAATCGTAATATCCATGGTCTTACCTTCTTCGACCTCGACAATCCCGTCCTTCCCGACAAGCTTCAATGCCTCGGCAATCTTAGCCCCGATAACTTCATTTTGAGCGGAAATAGTGGCAACTTTTACCCAATCAGCCTCTTTAACTGGCTTGGCAAGACGATCAATTTCCTCTAGCACGATTCGAACGGCTTCTTCCATCCCGCGGCGGAGCATCATTGGATTGGCACCAGCAGCAATATTTTTCATGCCTTTTACCACAAACTCTTTCGCCAACAAAGTTGCGGTGGTGGTACCATCTCCAGCTTCATCAGCGGTTTTGGTAGCTGCTTGCTTCACAAGCTGAGCTCCCATGTTTTCAAAGGGATCTTCCAGAGTAATTTCCTTGGCTACAGAAACACCATCATGCAAAACAGTTGGAGCACCCCATGACTTATCGAGTGCCACATTGGCTCCGCGAGGCCCCATGGTGGCAACTACGGCATTGGCCAGTTTGGTCACACCGGCTACGAGCTTTTGTTGAGCGTCATCATTAAATAAAATTTGTTTGGCTGGCATAGTAATTCCTCCTCAATTTCTTGTCGTTATTTCACTACAGCGATCAAGTCTTCAAACTTGAGCACCTGAATTTCTTTTCCATCTGCTTTGACTTCATTGCCACCCCACTTTTTGTAGAGCACATGGTCACCAACCTTCACTGGACAGGTAACTTTTGTTCCATGTTCGTTGACAAAGGAATCGGAAATAGAGACCACGGTTCCAACTTGAGGCTTTTCTTCACCAGCGGTTGGGAGATAAATACCCGAAGCAGTTTGTGATTGTGCCTCTTGTGGTTCTACAACAACATAGCCCGCAAGTGGTTGAATCTTCTTGACAGTCAATTCTGCCATAGTGTTCTCCTTGGTGTTTTTCTCTGTAAATATCTGACCTGAGCAGGTGGAGTAGATATCACTCCGCGGTCAGAACTAGCACTTATACTAATTGGTTGCTAACCAGATGTCAAGACCTCTCACAACATCCATTTTTAATTTATGAGCTCAATACTACAAGACGAAAGGAACAAAACACTATCTAATTTTGTTGTTCTTTTGAAAAACCTGCACATATTGTTCTAAAATGCCTGTCAGTTCTTCTGGAGACACATTAGAGTACAGACTTCCATCTACCGGAGTAATAGTAGTTTCACCATCAGAAACAAAATCTATTGTAGCTAAAACTCTTGCATTCCCAAATTCAGTGATTTTAAGATGCTGTCCAAATCCATAACCAGAAGAATTTGGGTCACGCACCCACTTCATTCCTGTTGAGCTTTGCTCAAAAAAACGAACTACATACTGGCGATCTGCAACACTGATCAAGGTTTCTTTAGGATGTGATATGTTTAAAAATTCGCTCTCGACTTGCTCACTCGTCCCCAGCCACACAAAAAAGTCATGAAAGGGAAGATTTGTGTTTAATGAAAGTTCGCCAATATAACCGGCTTGCGTCGCTCTTTGAATGTACTCAGCATTTTTTAACGCTACTTGTTCTTGTAAACCATATCTCTTTTGCGCTCGAGCTGTTTCTTTCACTTTTTCCGCTTTTTCTTCAATACTCTCCACACCTAAAGCAGAAAGGATCGTTCTCAAAGTATTGAGGTCACTACTCACTTCGTTCCAGGAAGGAATATCTTTCCCTCTTGAATGAGCTGCAGTGGAAATGACTTCTGAAGCCCTTGTTGGACGAATACTTCGTTCTATTTCTATTGATGTTGATAAAACAGACATCATCGAATTGTATCAAAGCACATCGTATGTGCAAGTAAAGAAAAATAATGAGCCACGGGCGGGACTCGAACCCGCGAATCCGAGGTTTTGCAGACCTGGCCATTGACCACTCTGGTACCGTGGCGACTCGTTGGTTGATTATACCCGAACTCGCTCAATTTGCGGTACACTGATTCCATGCGTCTCGCTTTTTCTCATCGTAGCTCTTTCACTGTTGGAATCGTTGGCACCGGCAAGGTTGGTATGACGGCTGCATACACATTATTACTCCAAGGCGTACCCACGCACTTAATTCTCCTGGGGCGGGATCGACAAAAAGTAGAAGGGGAAAAGCTGGATCTTGATCATAGTCTCCCTTTTCTTTCTGACTGCGAGATTACCGCCACCGATGACTATGCAGATCTCCAGCCCTGCGATGTCATTTTGTTTACTGCCGGAGCGGCCCAAGAGCCAGGAGAAACACGCCTCCAGTTGGCCGAAAAAAATCTCGCTTTAGTTGCGGATTTGATTCCGAGAATTCAACATCACGCTCCGACTTCTGTGTTAGTCATGGTCACCAATCCGGTCGATGTTTTGACCCAAAAAGCGGCGGAAATCTGCAACGATTTCTCAGGCCGAGTGTTTGGAACGGGCACACTTCTCGACACCGCTCGACTCCGCTGGCACCTGTCTCAAAGTCTGAATGTACATCCTCGCAGCATTCACACGTATTTGCTTGGAGAACATGGTGACTCTTCCTTCCCTACCTACTCCAGTGCCACTATCGGTGGGCAGCCACTGAACTCTTTCCCCAATTTTTCAGCCGAACTGGGAGCTGAGGCAGTCGAGAACGCCCGACAAGCTGCATATAAAATTATTCAAGGAAAAGGGGCGACATTCTATGCCATTGGCACTGTCGTCAGTCAGCTCCTCAAGACAATTCAGCAAGATTCTCGCAGCGTTTTGCCGGTCAGTGTTCCATTGCAAGGAGAGTATGGTTTGAGAGATGTATCGTTGAGTGTTCCGTGCATTGTGGGTCGTCGTGGCGTCCAGCAGATTTTACAAGTCCCGCTCAGTCGTGAAGAAGCAATCGGACTGCAAAAAAGTGCAGAGCAATTGAGCATGTAAGAAACGATTGTCAGGCTCCTTGAACTTTTCCTCAGACCGACTATACTGGTACTGACTACAAGAAAAGTGGTTTAAAAGGAGTATGTAGTATGTTCAAATCACCGTTGGTCCTGCCCCTGACGCTGATCTTTGCCGGTGCCTTGGCACTCATGGCAATTTTGGGAATTATTCCCGCAGAGTTCTTGAGATTATGGCCAATTATTTTCGTCGTACTCGGTTTTGTGGGACTCGTGTCTCTCAGTTCTGAAGAATTAGCAGCCGACCTCGGCACTTCTAAAAAAGCAAAAGCCAAACCAGCTGTAAAAGCGGTGAAAGCTCCAGCAAAGAAAGTTGCTGCCAAAAAAGTAGCAACCAAGTCAACGAAAAAAACAACACGAAAGCGTTAAATCGCTCGTGAAGAAAACTGGCCCGCAAGGGCCAGTTTTCGTAGAAAAACACAAAGAGACTTTGCTCTTTCGGCCCACTGTCCAGGCTGGAATCACCGAAAGGAAGGCTATGCCACAATCATTTCAAATTGCTATCGACGGACCAGTCGCCGTTGGAAAAAGTTCAGCCGCTCGTATTCTAGCCCAACGGCTTGGCTTCCTCTATGTCGATACCGGAGCCATGTACCGTGCCACGGCTTTGCTGGCACTTCGTAACGAAATTGACCCAGAAGATGAAGATGCCGTTGCAAAACTCCTCTTGTCCCACACCATTACGCTGGCACCACCACAAGGGTCTCAAAATGATGGTCGAAAAATTACGGTTTTTTTGGATGATGAAGACGTTTCGTGGATAATTCGAACTGAAGAAGTCAGCCAAGCTTCATCTAAGGTGGCACAACATGTGCGCGTTCGCGAGAGACTGGTTGAGCAACAACAGGCCATAGCCTCCACACAAAACGTAGTTATGGAAGGCCGAGACATTACCTTCCGCGTACTCCCAAACGCTCAACTCAAAATCTTTCTTACTGCCAGTCCAGAACAACGCGCCCAGTGGCGACTCACCGAGCTCTTGGATTCCGGACAAGATGTTTCTCTGGAAACAGTTATCAAAGAACTCGAAGAGCGTGACTACCGAGACATGCATCGAGCTGTCGACCCGCTCCACGTGGCCGAGGATGCGTGGAACTTTGATCGTTCACCGTATACACTAGAAGAAACAATCGACCAAATCGAACAAAAGGCCCGTGAGTTATGGCAGAACCAATCACTCCCAACCGAAGAAACGTAAAGCCAGTCGAAGAGAGACAAAAGCGAGGTCGCTGGGTCGTGCCGGTCTTGCTCGTGTTCACTGTTTTGATAGCAATGTGGTTCTGGTCTCAGTACTAGGAAAAAACAAATAGTTCCAATAGGAAACTATCGCTGCGCCATCGGCGCTGAAGTTGGCGGCAACCCTGCAGCCTCAGCATCGAGTGATCGAAAATCGCTGGCCGTACAAGCTCTTTTCGGAATTCTTTCGATTGGCAACACTTCATCTACAATCCTCGGACACGCATCACAGGCTAATGTCCCGGTCGTGGCACAAATTCGCACACGCTCTACTCCAACCGGTAAGGCAAACTTGTGGACGGTGCTCTCAAGCGCTTGAGTCATAACAGAATTCCAGATTGGAGAAGCGCCGGTCACTCCAGATGCAACCGCACTCATAGGTGAGTTATCATTATTCCCCACCCAAGTAAGCACCACAATGTCTCTGGTGTACCCAATAGTCCAGTTGTCACGCAAGCTATTCGTGGTTCCAGTTTTTACAGCCACTTCTTGGTTAGGAATTACCAAAGCTGATCGAGTCCCAAAAGCTGGTGCACGGGCTCCGTTATCTTGCAAGACATTCGTTATTTGTGCAGCAGATAAAGGAGAAAGCACTCGTGTTCCATTGCATGGCTCGCTAGCATCTGCACAAGAATTTTTATACACCAAATCACCACGGACATCTCGAATTTCTAAAATTGGATTGAGTGGGACAGTAATTCCACCATTCGCA
This sequence comes from uncultured Pseudomonadales bacterium, assembly GCA_964519905.1. Lineage (GTDB taxonomy): Bacteria > Patescibacteriota > Microgenomatia > UBA1400 > UBA1396 > CAZFLN01. The sequence continues at coordinate 21,505 of CAZFLN010000014.1, forward strand.
AATGTTCCATACGCCTGAGCCATGTCGTACATGGTAACTTCACCACCACCCAGAGTAAGAGCCAGTCCAAAACGACTTGGATCGTTCCAAGTAGTGATTCCCATTTTCTGCCCAAGCGTCACCAGATCTTGTACACCAACCAGTGCCAGCAAGCGGACAGCGGGGATGTTATATGAACTTCCTAATGCTTCTCGCAGAGACACTGGGCCGCGGAAACTTCCGTCGTAATTTTTGGGAGCGTATGGCGGGGCACCTGGGGCAGTGAACTGAACCGGCGTGTCGTCAATCATGGTTGAAGGGCTCATCCCGCGCTCAAACGCTAAGGCGTAGGTGAGAGGTTTAATGGATGATCCAGGTTGACGCTGACGCAAAGCCACATTCACTTGCCCATCATTGCTGGTATCAAAATAATCTTGACTGCCAACCATGGCCAGAACTTCGCCAGACTTGGGATCAGTCACCATGGTAGCGCCATTCCCCACTCGGAGTCGACCAAGCTTTTGCAGTTCGTCACGAACTGCTGCTTCGGCGGAGGCTTGCAGATCGAGATCCAGTGTTGTCCAGACTTCTAAGCCACCTTGCGCTACTACCTCTTCGCCATATTGTTGCGCCAATTGATCTCGAATCATCATCACGAAATGCGGGGCCTGAATCTCAAATGTGTTCGAGCGAAAAGTAATTTCTTCCTGTTCTGCGAGTGTGCGTTGCTCTGGCGTAATAAATCCAAGTGTTTCCATTTGTCGCAACACCTCACGCTGACGAGCAAAGGCCCTTTCAGGATTAGCCCCAAACGGATTGTAAAAAGTAGGCGCGTTTGGCAAACCAGCAAGCAAAGAACTTTCAGCCAAACTCAATTCCTGAGCGGACTTGCCGAAATACCACTGACTCGCCTCTTCTGCGCCATACACGGCGCCACCATAATTCACATCGTTGAGATACCATTCCAGAATCTGCTCCTTGGTGTAGCGAGCATCCACCGCTACCGCCAAGACACCTTCCCGAATTTTTCGACGCCAAGTTCTCTCTCGGGAAAGAAGTGTATTTTTTACTAATTGTTGAGTAATGGTAGATCCACCCTGCGTAGTAGCATTATTCGCGTTATGCCAGGCAGCGCGAACAATTCCTCGAAGTGAAATTCCCCAATGTTCGTAATATTGAGTATCTTCGATAGCCAGAGAAGCTTGTACAAGATAGGGAGAAATTTCCTCAAGACTCACAGGTGTTCGGTTTTCATCCTCAAACACCTTGTACAGCATTCTTCCATTTCGATCATAAATTTTCGTAGTGGCCGCCGGCCGACGAGTCTCAAGGGCAACGATAGACGGTAAATCTCGAAATACTGCTTGGTATATTCCCCAGCTCGAGATTCCCACAACAATAAAAACGCCCAAAACTCCAGCCGCTACACTCCGCCAAAAAATCCCTCGTGGAATTACCCGAGGAACGGAATCATCTTGCCATTCGTATGAAATCCAGTCTTTCCATTTTCGATCAGAGTCGATATGTATCTGAGTTTTTTTCGGAATGGAAAATTTACTTGATCGTGATGTGACCCACTTTCCTACAGAAAAGTGCCACTTCGACCGCGAAAAATTTGGAACTCGAATGCGTATTTTTAGGAGAAAACGCACAATTTGAAGAATTTTTGTTCCTCCCCAAATCAGTGTTTTCCGTACCTGCGAAACACAGAATCGAACTCCACTCCACAACCAAAACGTCAATAAAAAGAAAGGATTTCCAAGAAGGAACAAGACTCTGGAAACGAGTCGTACAATCATCTTGAAATTTTTCCTGCCATGTACACAGATTTACCATGACCAGGCACTTGAGAGCAATGAGGAGATCATTGTTATGGGGTACTTTTCGGGACTTTACCGAGCTGAAGTGCCAATTTTGCTCTCAATCACTTGCCAAAAATCAGAGGAATCCCCTTCATACCCGATTGCCCAAATGGCAATCCCAGCCAATCCCACTTGCTGCACAAGATCAAGTTTGTACGAAAGCGAACGAGCATCTTCATAAAAAATGATCTGAGTGTTTCCAGCTCGCTGATACGTCAAGTACGGAGAAAGAGCATCCTCGTCCCATCCAGTGCGCAAGCCGCTCACTCCGGTCTGTCCATTCAGGATCTTCTGCACCCGATCATACGTAGCGGTGGCACCAGTTCTTGGGTAGGTATTGGCTCCTGGTTGAGCGTGTGTCACCTGCCATTCATAGCCATAAAACGGAACACCGAGCAAGACCTTAGAGGGCTTGGTAAGCTTGGTGAGATCACGAAGATTGGAAATAATATCGTCCTGCCATCGTTTTGATTCTCTCCCAAATATCGGAGCCACCGGACCCGCCACCGGAGATCCACGGTAATGGTAGTCATACGCCATCATAACGAAAATATCCACGTGTGGGTCGAGCGCAGCAATATCCCACAAGAGTGGCTTACTGGCTGCCGAACCAAAGAAGGCGACAGATAACTCTGCCCCAGGATTTTGGCGAGTGAGTGCGTAACGAACATCTGCCACAAATTGTGTGTACGCAGCTCTCAGATCGCTGTCTGCTTGCCCGGCATACTCAATATCCAAATTTAAACCGGCAAATGGATAGCTCGCCATAACTTGCGAAATATTCTCAATCGCGGCTTGTTGCGATTGAGGACTCAGTAAAAAGGCGGTAATATCGTCGTTATTCAACATGGTAAAAGTGATATGCGGTCGCTGACCAAGTTGCTCACGCTCACTCATCCACTCAGTAAAGAATTCGCCCTGCATGCGGCGCAGACCCATGTCTGGACCACTGGCTGTACTTTCCACAATTTCCCCATTTTTCCCAAGCGTGATCGAAAAATACGAAACATCGGTCAGCACGGCATCTGGTTGTGTAGAGAGTAACGTCCAGTACGGCAAGTATCCATACACTCTTTTGGGTGCTGTTGAAATTGGTGAAAACTCTTCAACATAAATTGGACTACCAGGTACCAATGGAGTTCGAAGTGACTCTCGAAGTTGCTGCCGGTACCAGAAACTCGTCGCAAACCACACTCCCACAAAGATAAGAGAAAGAAGAGAAACAAGAATCAAAATAAAGCGTACTGTCGCCAAGCGCATACAGGTAGTATACCTTTCTCGGATCCGGGAAATTTACTCTACCAGGTCTGACACCACTTCGGTGTAGACTCTTCCGTTCACTCGTTTGCGTAATCGATCAAACAATCGAGAAAGAATCGTGAGCTCTTCTATCCGCAGAACCCAACACCACGCCAAGAATACTGCTCCACCAAGGGCGCTCACTACAGCTGTTAATTGAATCAGTTGGAAGGTCCGCGAGGTTTCAAAGACATATAAATCTAATACGCGTTGGAAAATAAATAATGTTACAGCCATAAGAATCGCCGCGCCAGCAATTCGAATAGAAGCAAGCAGAAGTCGACCCAAATCTGCCTTCCCAAAATACTTGAGTAATCCCCCAAACAAAGCCACCATCTCTATACAACCTGAGATGGTCAGAGCTAGAGCAATTCCCGTAAGTCCCATTCCCATTTGCAAACCAAAGTACCAAGCCAAACTTCCAGTAATCAAGACGCTGACACCTGAAATCACGAGAGGATATACGGTGTTGTTGAGCGCATAAAACGATCGAATCAACACATGCGTGAGCGCCTGCGGAGCCACGGAAAGCGCCAAGATTCCGACTGCCTCGGCAGTGTCCAAAGTTGCACTCCATGGGTAGGTTTTGGCACCATAGGCCAAACGAACCAGTGGCACGCGCAACACCAATAACAATGCTGAAGCCGGAGCAGCAAAAAACAAAATTTGTCGGATAGATCGATACAGTGTTTGACGAAGACCCGTTAAGTTATCTGATTCCGCGGCCAAAAATGGCAGTGCTGCCTGTCCAATGGAAACACCAAAGAGACGAATCGGAAGCGACATAAGTTGCTGTGCAAATGTAATCATGGTGAGCACCAATGGTCCTGAACCCGTGGCCACAAAAGTTACTATCCAGAGACTCACCTGTTCCACCGCCAAAGCCAGTGTTCTCGGAAGTGTCCGAGTCACAAATCCCCAGAGATCTTCTCTGTTCCATTCCGGCCACAATGGCAGTCGAATCCCCACTCGGAACATGACTGGAATCTGAATAGCCATGTGCAAAAAGGCACCAACCACTGTTCCCCAAGCAGCCGCATAAATACCCAACCACTGATGAGCAAATAATGTAACCACAATAATCCCCAGGTTATAGAAAACGGGACTTAAGGCAGAAATAACAAAACGCTTAGCACTTTGCAGCATGGCAGTCAAAAATCCGGAAACTCCAAAAAACAATTGAGAAAGAATCATGATTCGAGTCATTCTCACTGCCAGTGGGAAAATCTCTGGCTCTGCAGAATTACTCAAGAGCATTCCCACAAACCACTCTGCTCCCACGAAAATAAGAATACTGGCCACCGCATACAATCCAAGAACCAGGTACATTGTTTGACTGGCAAACGAGGCCGCTCTATTCGGATCCTTTTTCTGCCACTGTGTGTACATTGGCAAAAATGCCGCGGAAAGTGAACCAAGCACAATCAACTGCAAAGCAAAATCTGGTGCGCGGAAGGCTACCCAAAACGCATCGAGACTCGCATTTCCTTCCTGAATATAGATACCAGAAAAGACGCGATTTCGTACCACACCAGCCACAGCAGAAGCCGCGTTAGCAAGCAAAATAATGGTAGCGGCTGAAAGAATGGAGGTTTGTTGGGACTCAATCCATCCACTTTGTTTGCGCAGCCACTTTCGAAGCGCATTCATGGTGGTAGTATCGCCGAGTCAGGGCCAGGAAACAAGGGGAAATGTTGTAACTTTCTCCCAGTAAATACCAAAAAGGTGCGATCAAAAATCGCACCCTTTCGGAAAAACGATGTGAAAAAATTATTTAATCAGCTTACTGAGACTCGACTTGCGACGAGCAGCTGTGTTTCGGTGCAGGAGATTGTTCTTCACTGCACGGTCAATACGACGGAAAGCTTCGGACAAACCCTCAGCACTTGGAGTCTTGATGAAAGATTTAATAGCAGTTCGCATGCGGGAAGCCGTGAGAATGTTCTCATCTCGACGACGGTCAGAAACGCGCAGTGCTTTTTTTGCAGACTTAATGATTGGCATAGAGAGGAATTATACCACACATTTTTGACTACAGTCAGGACGTATTCGTCTACTTATTCTCCCCTCGCAGAAGAGGAGAACCAGGGGATAACTTCTTGCCAAGTAAAGCGGAAACGTGTCATTTTCTCTGGTGCGTTTCGCAGCAGGTCTGCTCGGTACTGGAAGAGAC
>CAZFLN010000015.1:0-7123 GCA_964519905.1 uncultured Pseudomonadales bacterium
GGCGAAGTTCCGAGCGAGGTTTTCGCCAGCTACGGAGTACTGATAGCCCGAGTCAAGAATAAAATCCCAGGGCTCTTTTCCACTTGGGCTGGTGTGTGACCAGTAGCCGTTGGCAATCATGTCTTGAGCTTTGGCTTGGGCAGCAATATTGAGCGCTTCATTCGTCTGGAGCGGTTGGAGCCCATACTGTTCGCGCTGAGTATTCACTTGATTGAGTACTTGTACTGGAGTGATTGGAGACTCTTGCCCAAGTACGCTCGGGAGCACTGGATACTTGAGGAACATTGCGAGAGAGACATGAACCATTACCATAGCAGCGGCAATAGCCACCAGAGAATCGCTGTGGAGGAGTTTGGCTCGTCGGCTGTTCCGGTCAGTAGGCAGGATGAAATGTTGAATGGTTCGCCACACTTGGGAGAAAAGAGAACGCCGTGCCTTCGATTTGGCTCGTACCGGACGTGATCGTTTCGCGCCACGCAAAGAACGCAGCGCCACAGGCGATTTCATGCCTTCATCGTAACATTATTGATGCTGGTTTAGGAACGAGCTTTTTTCTTGGCTGGAGCAACGTAACTTACGCCTGGCTCACTGCGACGGAGTAAGACTTCCACCAAGAGAGCGCCGAGACCGATCACGCCCATCCACACCCATGGTGTGCAGAGCGTTTGGAAGAGTCCAAATCCGGAGCCGGCGGCGATCAGTCCAAAGGCGATCATTCGACCAGTGCCAGAGAAGATTAAGCTTGCGAAGGCGATCAGTGCCAAGAATCCTGGCAGGATGACCCACCACCAACTGGTAGTCGTGCAGTCTTCGGTGCTGGCTCCGAGGACGCCGCTGAGCAGTGCGTTCATAGTGCCGCCAGCGATCTCGCCATTATTTTCTTCTTGAGAAGCATTTTCGATCAGTTCTTCATCAGTTGACGCACCGAGGACCACTTCTTCTCCGCTATCTGGAGTAAGGATAATTCCGCCAGTTCCAAACTCGGCTCCTGGTTCGGTAACGTTTCCACTGGTGGCGACAGCACGAGGCCCAGGCATACAGTCATTGACGGCGAAGAGTTCTACTCGGTATGAGTGTCCACCAGGCAAGTTTTGAATCGTGAAGCTGGTGCTGTTTGTGTCTCCAAAGGCTGGAACACCGTGACGAGCGACTTCTTGACCAGCAGCGTTAATCTGTACGATTTCCATGGCGTAGTGTGTGAACTGCCCCTCCGCTTTATTCCAAGTAAGTGCTAAGCCATTTGGCAACGTGTTGATGCCAAGCAAACCAATCGTGCTTGGGGTGGCAGCGGCACAGACTTCTGGTTCAGCGGTTCCACCACCGACTCCATTGGAAGATTGAGCGATTTGAGGAGTTGTGGTTCCCAGAACTTCTTCTTCTGGTTCTTCAACTACTGGTGCTTCACTATTTTCTACCAGTACAGTTCGAGTGACAGAAGTTTCGTTCCCAGCCATGTCAATCGCCCAGAGGAAGATAGTGTATGTGCCGTTTGGAACAATAGAGGTATCCCAGCCCCAAGAATGAGTTGTAATGGAATATCCACTTTCTACCAAGCCTGGTCCTGCGACGTAGACTCCGTCCGCATTTTGGATTTCAAAACGATATTGCTTGATTTTGACGTTATCAGAAACCTGACCAGTGATTGTTGCGGTTGTTGTTTCGTCAGAATACGTGACTTCTGTGGCTGGAGTCGTGATTTCGGCGACTGGAGCGGTATTATCTATTGTGAATAAAACTTTGACTGGCTCGCTTGCGTTTCTGGCCTTATCTTTTGCTACTAAATTGAAGTAGTACTGACCATCTGCCAATCCATCAATATTGACACTTCCAAGTAAAGTTGTGTCTGACGCGTCGGTTTGATTTTGAACGGTTCCAGTGTCGAACTCAGTAAATCCATTTCCTGCTCGCTTGAGTGACTGGGACCAAGTAGTCAAACAGTCCTCTTGTCGAACTCCAACTTCCCCTCCAGTTACGCCGGTGACCCAGCAGTAGAAGTGCTCAAAGTTGTTGTCGAAAACTCGACCATGGAGTGTGGCTGTGTCACCATTTACTAAAACAACTGGCATGTTTCCAGAAGTTTCAGGTGCAGTGTTATCAATAATGATGATGCCTTTGTTTACCCCAAGTCGTGGGCGACCAAAGCTATCAACTGGTCGAATTGCGACAGTGTAGACTCCGTCAACGAGATCACTTGTATTAAACGTGAGCGATCCAGAAGTATTATTAAAGGTAGTAGCGTGATACCATTTTTCGTTTCCAGGGTTGCCGACTTCGCTCAAGCGGATTCGCACGCTTTCAATGCCTGTATCATCGGTCAAATTGAATTGCAGTGTTTGAGTGCCACCAATAATTGAGTTATTAGCTGGGGATGTAAGCTGGGATGTTGGTCCACTGTTGTCTACTAAAATTTTGACTGGCTTACTTGATTTTTGATTTCCAAGCACATCATATAAATTGAAAGTGAGATTGTACTTTCCAACGTAGTTTTCGCGAACAAAGAGTTTTGTGTCAAAAACGGCTTTATATCGATTGCCAGCTATGTGTATAAACGACTGTTTTGCAGATTCTTTGAGTTGATTTGAAGTGTTTGGGCCGTCCGCAAACAGAACACGACTCTTAGAAATATCGATTTCTGAAGCATCGATAACATCAAACTCAACGGTGGTTGTTGCGCCAATATTTCCGTTAATTTGTGGCGAGAAGGTGACATTTGCAATATTTGGTGCTGATTTGTCATAAAAGACAGAAACCTCTTCGGACCAAGCACTGACTGTCCCATCTGCAGATACAGATTGAACTCGGAAGGCGTACTCCCCTTCTGGACTATTTTCATCGTGGAGTAAGCCCGTGACGGAAGTACCAGTAATCTGAATTTCAAATGTTGGCAGTCCACTTGGCTTTCTAAATTCATAGTTATACGCCACAGCGTTTGGCGCTGCGTTCCAGGAAGAAGTTCCTTCTTGCGTACGGACTGACTTGTTTGAGACGTCATTCCCGTTTGTGTCAGTGATCTTGAGTCCAGTTGGTGTTGGCGCAGGATAAAGATCACTGTACAAACCGTTTTTTTCAGTGAGTGACTGGGTGACTGGCGTGGTGAAAATAACATCTCCATGCTTTGCACTCGTAATGGTAATAGTGATTGCTACCGGTTTTGTTTCGTCTGTCCAGATATTATTACTGGTGGCTGTGTAGTAACTATTATCGGTTGATCCCACAAATGCGAAAGGTGTAGTAAGACTTGTTTGGAGGGATTTACTCGTGTTAATTATGTCGAGCACATCCTGTTTACCGATTCGAGTAGCTGTAGAACCGTCTGCGCGGTGAATTGTTGCACTGAAAGCGGTTGCATCGGAAAAGCCGAAGAATCGAGAGTCAACGACAATACCAGTGTAACTTGCTCCTTTTAGCTTACTCATGGTTGCGTATCCAACACTGCGGATTTCTGGAATGACTACATCTACTTCAAAACTTACTGAATTACTCCAATTTCCTGCGATGCCAGTGGCGGTTCGAGCACGAACTCTCACTGTGTAGGTGCCATTTTCCAGATCTGTGAAGTTGTGTGACGTGCCAGAAACAATCTGTGTCAATGGTTCTGTAGAAGAATTCAGCTCAAGTTCGTAGTCATGAGCTCCAGAAATATTGTTCCAACTGACCGTTACATCTTCGACATCAAACTCTTGATTTGCAGTTGGCGCAGAAATTACTGGAGTGGCTGGGAGAGATTTGAGGGAGTAGCGGTATCCACCTAAAAACACATTTGATCTAGAATACTGCTGATTTTGATCATCAACATAGCTTGGTTCTCTTTTGTCTGTATAAATTGCAAATAATTCGTTGTGATCACTTTGACCTGTAATTGTTAATTTCGGACTTCCTTTATCAACATTAATTCCGCGATCATTGTCTCTTGTAGTGATATTTTCTACTATAACGTGTGAATCTTCACCAACAACGAGGCCATATTTGGGGGATAGGATGCTCTCTTTAGCGTTTAAGATTGTTACATTTTTTAATTCAACATCTTGAGATTTCCAGATGTTAATACCGTGAATTTTCGTACCACCTTGAGCGTCTACGGTCAAATTATTGATAGTAATTTTTGACTTACTGATGAGGATGACAGAGTTCCCGTTACTCTGGTGAAATCCGCCATGAACTTTTTTGCTATTTCCGTTGATGGTGAGGTCTGTTTTATTTTCAATTTTAATTTGTGAACCAACAGTCAAATCAGACTTAATTTCAATAGTATCTCCGGCATTTGCGTTATTTACCGCGTCTTGGAGACTGGTGAAACAATCTGAGTCGTTCATGGCGCCGGCATTGGTACAGTCTGTTCCTGTCAAAAGTGTTGGTGCTGACACAACCAAAGTTCTTGGTGCAGGAATTGCCATTGGAGCCATCATGAAAGAACTGAGAATAGATTCAGGTTCGATTTCGTCAGAAACGGATTCGGATTCCGAAGTTTTCACTGTCTCAGAGGTTTTTGCTTCTTCTGCTGCATCGTTTTTCTCGCCAACAGTACTGTTGGAAGAGTCAGTTGCTGACTCTTCTTCAGTGATTACAGGGATTTCTGTTTCGAGTTCAGTTTCTAAGACTTCGCTTTGAGTTTCTGGAAGGACAATTTCTTCTTGCACCGTTTCGAAGGCTGGAGCTTCTGGAGTGACGGTTTCGACAGCTGCCGATTCAGTAGCGGTTGTGTCTTCCGCCTGCACGGTTTTCATGGTGACGACAAAAGCTGCCGGCACAAACAAAAGTTGGAAGACAAAGCTGAGATCGATGAAAGCAGCAATACTTTTTACAAACGTGGAAAAAGATGGTCGTGACATGTCAAATACGTACTATAATATTTTTTTTTGACAAGTCAAGGTTTGTTTGATGGATTTTTGTTTGATTCCTCTGGGAAAATTTGGTTTTTACTGTTTTTTGCTCTTGTCCAGGCAGCGACGTCTTGTATACTCCGCACTATATATATGTCAGATTCGTCCGTGCCAGCACCGCACTATCCTCTCGTGAAAGCGCTCTGCTCCGCGGCGTCTCAGCGCGGCGCGCGGCAGCAGTATGACTGGTTGGTGGCTGCACTTACCGAGAAAGAACTCCAAAATCTCGAGCGGCGTCTCGAAGTAGCGCGCCTCCTTCAAGCCGGCGCCTCTTACACCGAAATTCAAAAAGAGTTACAAGTCTCAGCCGCTACCGTGGCCCAGGTATCTCAGCAGTTACAAGAGTCAGCAGATTTTGTGTCTCTACTCAAGTTTGTTGGCCGAGAGCAAAGTTCATGGTGGAAGAAGTTTGGAAGTAAAAGCTTGTGAAATTTTATATTTAGTTGCAGAGCTCATATTCATTTTTTATGATTTCATAATTGGGCTGTAATATATCGAGAGTTATGTAGTGATCTTTATTTTTTCTTTTGTAATTAATGTTTTTACTATCAACGGTTATAAAGTACGGATGTGGGAAGTCTCGAACATTTGCTGTAATAATTGGCGAGTTATACAATATGGAGGTGTAGGCAATAATTTTGTCGGCTAGCCCAGGGTCTCTTCGATCTGGATCTCGAGAATTATAGAGTGTTTGCATTACGCCAGCACCAGTCAAAATACGAGTTGATACCTCAAAACAATAGTATTGATTTAAGGTGTTTTTGACTATTTCTACCTTTTCTTTTTTTGCTCCCGCAATCAGCTCAGAATACGTGACTGCTGAAATAGCTAAGTTTATATCTTTATTAACCCAGTGATCCAAGGTCAATTGGACATGGGGAGAAAGTTCTTCCTTTAGAAAGTACTCAACAACGCAAGAATCAAGGAGAAAAAATCCAGGCGATTCGACTGTTTTAGAAGACCTTTTGCTCATAAGACTCTTTGAGCAAGTTTTGTTTTGCAGCTTTTTTCATGCTTTTGAAAATTTCTGAAGTAGATTTTCCAACTCGAATACCAGATTCAATTCCAACTTCAGAAAATGGAAAGAATGGATTCAGAAGTTTTCGCTTCCGTGCATTTTTCTCAATAATTTTGGTAATTTCTTGAGAAGTTCTCATATATTTCATTGTACCCTAAATATCAACAAATTACTAACAAAAAATTGTGTTTCTCGAGGTAGAATATCTCTATGAATCAGTACTTCTCCCTCACCACCACCCTGCCCTACGTGAATGCCGCGCCACATATTGGGTTCGGTCTGGAAATTACGGAAGCAGATGTGATCGCACGCTATCAGCGTTTGTTGGGCAAAGAAGTGATTTTCAACACCGGCACCGATGAACATGGTTTGAAAATTTTCCGCGCGGCGCAAGAGCAAGGTAAGACTCCCCAAGAATACTGTGACGAGTTTGCCGCCAAGTTTGCAGATCTGCGTGAGCTGCTGACACTCAGTTATGATCGCTTTATTCGGACCACCGATGCGCATCATATTACCGCCGCTCAAGAATTCTGGAGCCGAGCTAAAGCCAACGGATACATATATAAGAAGCTGTACGAAGTAAAGTACTGTGTGGGATGTGAGTTGGAAAAGACTGAGTCCGAGCTCAACGAAGAAGGTCGTTGTCCATTGCACCCCAAACTCGATATCGAGCTGATTCGTGAGGAAAATTATTTCTTTGCCTTTTCTCAGTTTCAGGAACCGCTTTTGGAATACTATCGCCAGAATCCAGAATTCGTGCAGCCAGCGGATAAAATGCATGAGATCACTCGATTTGTAGAAAATGGTTTGCAAGACTTTAGTATTTCTCGTCTCAAGGACAAGATGCCTTGGGGAGTGCCGGTGCCAGATGACGACGAGCATGTCATGTACGTGTGGTTTGACGCGCTGGTGAACTATATCTCCACGCTTGGCTGGCCAGACGAGTCGGCCGATTCTGACTACTCTCGTTTTTGGCCTGGGATTCAACTGGCCGGAAAAGATAATTTGCGACAGCAATCTGCCATGTGGCAGTCGATGTTGCTGGCAGCTGGCTTGCCGCTGTCTCGCAAGATTCTCATCAACGGATTTATTAGTGTTGGTGGTCAAAAGATGAGCAAGAGTCTTGGGAACGTGATTTCTCCAACCGAGATGGTCGACCGTTACGGGTCTGATGGTACTAGATACCTCCTGATTGCACTCGGTGCCTTTGGATCTGATCCAGACG
>CAZFLN010000015.1:7133-19502 GCA_964519905.1 uncultured Pseudomonadales bacterium
CGTAACCTGGGAGCGACTCGATACCATGTACACCGCAGATCTGGCCAATGGATTTGGGAATCTGTGCTCTCGCGTGGCGAAGATGTGTGAGAAAGCAAGTGTGACTCTGTGGAATGGTGATGCCCCGCCAGAACCACTGGATTTTTGGCCAGAATACGCTGCCTTGCAAGATTCCTATGACCTGACCGGAGCTCTCAAGCTGGCGCTGGATCGTGTTGCGGCCGCGGATGCGTGGTTAGCGGAGACGAAACCATGGAGTTTAGAGGGCGAAGAACAGTACGAGATCTTACGTGCCGCGGCCGATACGGTGCGACAGATTGCATTTCACCTTGTTCCCTACCTTCCTACGACCGCAGAACAGGTGTTTCAGCACTTCAGCGCTTCGAGTGTTACCGCACTGAGTCCGCTCTTTCCACGTTTACAGCAAGAAAAATAAGAAATAGTATGATGCAATTTTCTGACGCAGTGTTCCAACCTGGCTTTGCGGCGATTGACACTCATTGTCACTACAATCTCGAGCCACTCTGGCTAGACTGGCAGTCTCACTTGTTGAGTGCTAAGAAGCGCGGAGTCAATTTTTGGTGGGTACCAGGGACAAATTTCGAAACTTCGAAGAGGGCAATTTCCATCGCCTCAAAAGAAGCGAGTTGTACTCCCTTTGTAGGGGTGCATCCTACAGAGGTGGCAGCGAGTGATGTAGACAGTGAGTATAGTGTACGGTCAATTGCGAACTTGAAACAAGTGGCAGATTCTCTTGAGGTAGAGATCGGCGGAATTGGTGAGATTGGATTAGACTACTTCCGTGTGGCCGAAGATGATCACACAACTCGTCAAGATCAGCGTGTTTGGTTTCGTTTGCAGTTGGAGTTAGCCCATACCTGGCAAGTTCCGGTGATACTGCATGTGCGCGATCGAGAGATGCCAGAAGAGCCAACTGCGGGGAATGCGTACTGGGATACCTATAGTATTGTGCAGGAAATGGGTATGCCGGCTGATTTTACGCTCCACTGTGTCTCTGGTCCACAGAATTATGTTCGAAAGATGTTAGATTTAGGGGCGTATTGTGGATTCGATGGAAACCTGACCTATCCCAATGCTCATGATATCCGTGCCCTGTGGAGACTCACTCCGGCGGATCGTCGCCTTCTTGAAACAGATGCTCCGTATCTACCGCCGCAAGCACATCGTGGGCAAGTTTGCGAGCCTTGGATGATCTCAGAAACGGCTGAGTATGCAACGCAGCTCTAGTCAGGCGTGAGAGAGCATCGAACAGTGTATACTACGCCCATGTCATTTTTGCGTCATTGGGTGCGTCGTCACCCGGTCAAATCACAAAGATTTTTGGAAATTCTGCCAGGTTTTGTTTCTTGGTCGATGATATTGTTCCCGTTCTGGGGATCGATTTTTATGCCAGCCGTGGTTTCCTACTTCGTTTTGGCTTTCTCCGTGTATTGGCTGTATCGTTCGCTGACTATGGCGCTTCTCTCTCTCATGGCACACTATCGAATTAAGGCCTCTCAGCGAAATGACTGGCTGGCTGACGCTAAAGAGCACGATGATTTTGAAAAAGTGAACCACATCATAGTGATACCAACCTATAAAGAACCAATCACAACATTACAAAGAACTCTCACCGGTCTCACCAAGCAAAGTTTTCCACTCAAGAGAATTCATATTATTTTGGGCTTTGAGGAGCGTGAAGGTGCTGATGCCGAGAAAAAAGCCAAGCAACTGCAAGCCGAGTACGGAAAGTATTTTGGAAATCTCTGGTATACCCTCCATCCAGATATTGAAGGTGAAGTAAAAGGGAAATCTTCAAACGTTTCCTGGGCTGCAAAGATTGCCAAAAAACACTTGATAGATGAGCAAAAAAAAGACATATCCTTTGCCACAATTACTTCTGAAGACGCTGACGTTATCTTTGATCCCCAGTACTTTTCTGCTCTGACCTATGAGTTTTTGAATTCTCCGAAACGGTACAATCGTATCTGGCAGGGGTCGATTCAGTTTTATAACAATATTTGGTCGGTACCGATGCCGATTCGCGTTTTGTCGACCGTATTTTCCGTTACACAAATGTATATTTTGATGCGGAGAGATCGTTTAGTTAACTTTTCGTCATACTCTATCGCACTCCAGATGGTGGATGAGATTGGGTACTGGGATACTGATGTTATTCCAGAGGACTATCGTATGTTCTTTAAAGCCTATTTTGCCAAGAAAGGTGATCTGGAAGTCGATCCTATTTTCCTCCCAATTCACGCTGACGCGGCTGAGGCCAATGGATTTTGGAATAGTATGTTCAATCAATATGAACAGATTAAGCGTTGGGCTTGGGGAGTGTCTGACGATGCCTACATTATTCGACAGTACATTGTGGCTGAAGGCATTCCATTCTGGGATAAAACACTTCGGATTATTAAAGTGGTTGAGGATCATTTCTTGTGGCCAGTGAACTGGTTTGCGGTCACGATTGCAGCCTTTTTACCCCCGCTCCTCAACGAAGATTTTGCCCGGACCGCTCTTGGCAAAACCTTGCCACAGGTTACCTCTGGTGTTTTAACTCTCTCCCTTTTGTCTTTGGTGGTGATTTGGTTTATTGATTTACAAGTTCGTCCTCCGTATCCCAACGGCAAACGAAGTTGGTTCCGACGAATTTTAGAACCTTTTGAGTTTTTATTACTCCCAGTGATCGGTTTTTTCTTCTCTGCTCTTCCGGGGATCGATGCGCATACTCGATTAATGCTTGGGAAGTATATTGAGTATCGTGTGACGGAAAAAGTCTGATACTCTCAAAAGTATTCTGTTTCAACAGTTTGATTCTGAAAAAGAACAAACACCGAACTCTTACGATCAAGAGTATATTCAAATGAACAACTGAGTATTAAGAATCTTACGCTCGACTGACGTACTCACCGGTAGCCGTGTCGACAACAATGCTGTCACCTTGTTTCACGAAGAGTGGTACGAGCACCTCTGCGCCGGTTTCCAGTTTGGCTGGCTTTTTCGGGGCATTGGCACGATCACCAGCGGTAGCATCTTCGGATTGAGTGACTTTGAGGGTGACCTTTTGTGGTGGGAAGACTCCGATTGGGGTGCCGTCGTGCAACTGGACGTAGCAGATCATTTCCTCTTTGAGGAATTTTCCGACATCTTCCATGAGCTCTGCGCTGACTTCGAGTTGGTCGAAAGTGCGTGGGTTCATAAAGACATAGCTGGTGCCATCGAAGTAAGAGTACTGCATTTCGACAGACTCTACGTTGGCGAGCTCAACTTTTTCGGTCGTTTTGTAGGTGTGCTCAATTACAGCGCCAGTTTTAACGTTTTTTACTTTCGCGCGGGTGAAAGCACTGCCTTTTCCTGGACTCACGAAGTCAGCTTTAACGACTGTGTGTGGTTGTCCGTTGTGGAGGACGAATTGTCCTTTTCGAATATTTCCGCCAGTAGTGTATTCCATATGATATGAAGGTTTGACCCTTAGGCCTATAGTCTTATCTCGACTTCTTTTTTTGTATATTTCGTCCGTGAAAACTCTCGAACGCTTGATTGTACCATGGAACTATAGGCCTAAGGGTCAAACCTTCAGTCCCATAACTGTGTGGCCGGGAAGAACAAAACATCTTGAATCGTCTCAGCGTCCAAAAACACCATGCACAATCGGTCGACCCCAACAGCTATCCCAGCGCACTCTGGAATCCCCTGCTGCAAGGCAGCAATAAAATCTTGGTCAATATCAAAAAGTGTCCGGCCAATTCGTTCTTTTTCCGCTCGATCGGCCTGCAATCGAGTGTACTGTTCCTGCCAGTCGGTGAGTTCGCTAAACGCATTGCCCATTTCGAGACCAGCGAAGTAAAACTCAAAGCGCTCAGCGAATTGTGGATCATTTGGTTTCTTGCGTGACAATGCCGCGAGCTCAACTGGGTAGTCGTAGAGAATTGTGGGAACGCCATTCGTCCCCAACTTTGGTTCGATCTCATTCAAGAAAATCTGATTGAAGAGTTCTTCCCAGGTAGTATTTTCGTCGACCGTATACCCTTTTTGACGGGCAGCAATCGTGATTTTTTCAGCGGACAGGATAGTCTCTCGATCCAGACCAGCGTACGTTTGGAACGCGGCTTCTACAGAAATTCTCTCCCATGGTTTGGCGAGGTCGAATGTGTAGCCACGGAAAGAAAGAATCGTACTTTCAAAAACTGTATCACCAATAAAGCGGACCAAATTTTCACAGTCGTGCATAATCTGCGTGTAGTCACTGTTGGTGCGATACCACTCTAAAATGGTGAATTCTGGGTTGTGGCGCTCACTCCACCCTTCTTGGTTGCGGAAACTCTTACAGACCTGAAATAAGTTGTTGTACTCGCTTCCTGTGTTGTTTGCAGCAGTGAGGAGCTTCTTCATTGAGAATTCTGGAGAGCTCGTGAGAAACGCGCGGTAGGCTTGGCGATGTTCGTCGAGCAGCGTGCTTTCGAAGACTTCCAGGTATGGCTCCATACTGGGTTGTGGGACCAACTGCGGGGTTTCAACTTCGAGAAAATCCTGACTCCAAAAAAAATCTCGGACGGCTTTTGTGATGCGCGCGCGCAAAGCCATGCGCGCGCGCATCCCTTCATCCAGAGAAAGTTGTTGCCAGTTTTTCATATTTTTTTGGTAAAGTTTATTTCAGGCGAGCAGCCACCGCGTTCCAGTCAACCACGTTCCAAAAAGCGGAAATGTAGTCAGGTCGGCGGTTTTGATACGTAAGGTAATAGGCGTGCTCCCAGACATCGAGTCCTAACAAGAGGGTTACAGATCCATCATCCATAATGGGCGTGTCTTGGTTTGGAGTACTGAGAATAGTTAAAGAACCATCTGCTTTTTGCACTAACCAAGCCCAGCCACTGCCGAATCGAGCCACTGCAACGTCAGCAAACTGTGTTTTGAAATTCTCAAAAGATTCAAAGTTCTCAGAAATTTTTTCTGCGAGCGTGCCAGTTGGCTCTCCCCCACCCTGTGCGCTCAGAGACACCCAAAAGAAACTGTGGTTAAAGTGACCGCCACCATTGTTGCGAACGGCTGTGCGGACGTTTTCTGGGACACTTTCCAGGTTGCGAATCACGGTTTCGACGTCACGAGTTTCCTCTGGAAGCGCTGCGTTGAGTTTGTCGACGTATGCTTGGTGATGTTTATCGTGGTGAATTTCCATAGTCTTGGCGTCGATATGTGGCTCGAGCGCGTCAAATGAATATGGCAAAGTAGGAACGGTGTATGGCATAAAGATCCCTTCAATATTTGTGATACCAAGACAATGATACCAGAGATTTTAGCCGTTTTCCGGGCTATAATATTCAGATAAAAGCAAATAGTAAACAAACAGAATTTTCATTTATGAAAGAATCTCCAGAGTTGGATCTTTTTCGACGTTTGCTTACAAGAAAAGAGATCGCCAAGCATATCCAGGAGGGATCTCAAACTCCTGAAGAAATTCGTCGAGCTGTGCGTTTTTGGCAAACAGAAAAAATGGAACCAGTACTGCAAGAAATTCAAAAAAATGAATTTTTGCCAGATCCTCGAGTAGCACGACTCATGCAAGAACTTCAGATGCGGCTAGAGAAAAATTTTCCGCATGTACAAGGCTTATCTCTTGTTTTATATGGAAGCGCCTTGCACCCGTCAAATAGAGTGAGACAGCTCATGCGAGGTCAGTATGTCCCAGGTGACATCGATTGGGGTATAACCTATGATTTTCCATTCAATAAAAGCGATTACCAGGTTGTTCCAGATGAAATTACTGATGCTGCTGAACGGATGCTGAAAAAAATTCGAAATCATCCGGACATTAATTTGCCTGAGGTAGAAATGTGTGAGGACATGAGTGCCCGGTATAACTTTGCTCCGAATTTTTATACAGAAGAAGATGCTTGGTCGTTTTTGATTCATTGCATTGAAGAGCACAACAATATGCTTGCCATTGCAGATCTTGTTGTTTTGTACTTTGATCCGTCGGTAAAACCAGAAGTGAATGAGCGGAATAAACGGCTGTTTTTTACTGCACTTTCAAAATTATCTCTGGAGAAACCTGAAGCCTATGAAAAAGCCATATTTTGGTTGAGTGACGCATGGAAGCAAGCTCGAAGATCAAAAGAAAAGGATTTTCAAAATAATTTTACGACTGTTTACCAGCTACGTGGTTCCTCTAGAGATGTCGAGATCGTACAAAGACTCATACACTTGCAGGAAAGATCTTCACTGTTCACTGATCGTTTTCAGAAATTATTGCAATCGACTGACCTGAGACGAAAAAAATCCTAAAGCACCATATCTCGTAACAACAAGACAAAAAAGATCACGAAAAAGCCAAACCCAGCCAGTACTCCAAGTTTTCGGAACCAGCTGGGGCGAGCAATTTCTGGGAGATATCGTGTGTTGAGTCTCAGGAGCAGTGGGAACGCAACCATCATAGCCGCACCGTTGAGGACGGCTCCAAGTGTGAGCAAGAATCGTGGTTCGCTCCACCCTGCTAGTAAGACCAGAATTCCCAGTCCAATTTGTGCCCACAGAACGATGTAGAACAGTAACGAAAGATTCCAGCGTTCGCCTTCTCGGCGGCGCACGAGGAGTACGAAGTTTTCGGATATGATGCGCGCCGCCGCCTCCAGCACGCCAATTTGGGTGCTAAAGAGCATCAAACAGGCCGAGAGTAAGAAGAACGTACTCATTACTGGCCAGGTGCGCTGGCCGATCACCGTGGCTTGTTGGAACAGAAAGCCAATGCCTTCTGGATTCGAGTCACCGTACACTAATGTGGTGGCCAGGGTGGCGAGGAGAACGATTGTTGCCAGTCCAAGTCCCCAGAAAACAATAATGTGCTCCATGTTCACCAGCCTCCACCACGCGTTCCAGCGCTCTCGGTTCACGGCTGTGAGTGGGAAATCTTCGCCGTCGAGCTGGAGCTTTTGTTCTCGGTTGGCAAAAAGACTGGCAATTTTGTCTCGGAAAGCGCCCATTCCAAAACCTTTATCCTTGATGTAGTACGACTGAGCCAAGTTCAGGTTCCCGCCGGCGCCAGAATATGCAAACGCTCCCATGAACGAAAAGAGGGCAATCCCTGGGGGGAAGAGCCACCAGCCGTCACCTTGGCCGAGGAGCCCCCATCCGGCGGCTACCCAGTCATTTTGGGCGGTGAGCCAAAATGCGAGTGCAAACATAATGGCACACGTCCCAAGAATAATAGTTCGCTGGAGCTTTTCCATGGTTTGGTACAGTGTTTTCCCAGAACTGAGGAGAATG
Source organism: uncultured Pseudomonadales bacterium (assembly GCA_964519905.1). GTDB lineage: Bacteria > Patescibacteriota > Microgenomatia > UBA1400 > UBA1396 > CAZFLN01. Next base: position 14,400 of record CAZFLN010000015.1, read on the forward strand.
CCAGTAAAGATCAGTAATCCAATCGTAATTGGTCTATCCCATGTATTGGTGATCCCAAATGCAGTTGTCAGAACCGAAGCAGAGGCAGAAGAAAATCCTGGAATCGACCAGGGAACAAAGGTAGAAAAAATAAACCAGATTGGCCAGAAGAATCCAAGTTTTCGGAAGCCGACGAATACGCTTTCTCCACGAGCGAGTGTATAGCGCATGGCTTCGGTATTGAGGAAAAATTGCAATGTGATGCCAAGTAAGCCACCCCAAAGCAGGCCGAGTCCGTAGGTGGCGGTGAGGTATGGCCAGAGGATCAACTCACCACTGCCGAGCGCGATGCCGAGCAAAACAAAAGAAGGTCCGAGGGTTTTCCACAGACTTGGAGGTGTAGGAAGTGTTTTTCCAGAAGTGGAAATTTTTTTTGCGACGGTTTGATTCGATGTCATCTTCGCTTGTGTTTTAGCACGCGAAGCGGTTCGGGAGCTGGCAGGCATGCTTTGAGTGTAAAGGGTTTTCCCTCATTTGCCAAAAGCAAAATTGCTGGTCAGGGAGTTATTTGGATTGATTCTGACGCTCTTCTTTGAGCATTCGAGCCAGCCAGAGGAGGTTCTCCATAAGTGGTTGGAGGCGACGTTCCCAAGTTGCTCGGTCGGTTGGTTCTCCTTGAGAGTCGACTGCTGACTCAATATCACTGGCGTGGAAATCTCGGTACGCTGGGATCATTTTCAGCTTTCTGATGACACCAACGAGTTGTTCAATCATTCGTGCGCCGCCGAATCCACCACTTGATACTCCTACAAAAGCGGCGGGTTTGTGGGTAAGTTGACCAGTGGTACTGTCCAGGAGAAACTTGAGGCTGGCTGGGTAGCCGTGATTGTATTCTGGAGACACGAACACAACTGCATCTGCTTGATCAAATAATTCCATGATTTCGGCTGGCGCAGCGTTCCAGCCTTCGGTACTGAGGTCAAGCTGAAAATCTTGCGCAGCGGCAAAAAGGATCTCTGCCCCACTCTTTTCCTCAAATTCTTGTCGCACAAACTTAGCAACGTGCTGCGACAAGTTTTCTGGTCGCGTGCTCGTGTGGAGGATAAGGATTTTCATGAGAACAGTGTAGCAGGGGAACCCCTAGAATTGACATTTCTCACAAAAATGCGTTCCTCGCCCCGAAAGTTTTACTTTTTGCACCAAACTTTCTTTTCCTTGCTCCGCACAACGCAGGCAAAGGAGACCAGCTCGTCCGTAGACCATTAAAAAGTCAGAGTAATTGCCTCGTTTGCCGTCTGCATCGACGTAGTCATGGACGGTTGTCCCCCGCTGTTCAATGGCGGTGTGGATAACGTTCACAATGGAGTCGAATAATCTCGTTCGTTCTGTTTCATTGAGGGACTCTACTCGTCGCATCGGCAAAATTCCGGCCCAGAAACAGGCTTCATCCACGTAAATATTCCCGAGGCCGCTGATGAATCGTTGATCCAGGAGCACTGCCTTGAGCACTCCGCGCTTTTTTTCAAGGATCTGAAGAAAGTTTGGCAGAGTGAATTCTGGTCGACCTGGTTCAAGACCGTACGTGGCGTGAATTCGGGAGACCTCGTTTGCGTCAGCGATCTGCAAGAAGCCAAACTGTCGCAAGTCGTTAAAGTACAGGCGGCCACCATCGTCAAAGCCAAAGATCACGTGAGAGTATTTGTTGGGCAAATCGCCATCAAAGGGTGGCCACGGGTGGCCGCCAACTACTTGCTCGTTTGGATTGTTGGTGTGGCGAAAAATTAATTGTCCGGTCATTTTGAGATGGACCAGGAGTGCATCTTTTCGGTCGTCGAGCCACAGCGTGAGGAGTTTCCCACGTCGATCGAGTTCAGTAATTGTTTTCCCTTGTAATTGGCTGGAAAATTCTTCTGCGCCACCCCGTATTATCTTTGGGAGGCGGACATCGATGACTTCGATGGTATGACGCAAAATTTTTGGAGCGAGACTCCGGCGAACGGTCTCAACTTCTGGGAGTTCTGGCATATGGGTATTGTACGGTATACTGATTGTGGATTCCAATCAGCAAAGGAGCAGTATGTCAGCAGAAACTCTGAGTCGTGTAGAACACCTTGAACAAGAAATTTCCCGTTTAGCTCGTGCGTATTACTCGACCGATGATGAACAAGAGCGCAAGCAGATTGCTCAGAAATACAATCAGGTTTATAACGGATTGGTGATTCGTGGCTGGGATGGTTCGATTGATGTGTCGGCGGAATTGCTGGACGAAGACATGCCTCAGCACTACATGGAAAAGGTTCGTCAAGCCCAGTTGCATGCGATTCTATTTTTTCTTAATGATGGAGAGTTGTTTTAGTTGGCAGTCAAGAAAGAATTCTGCTTGACAGAGCGTTTCTTCCGCGGTAAATTAGCAATAAAGAAGACTGATTGCCAGAAATGCCCGAAGGTGTTTTTGCCCTATCAGTCCGAATAAAACACGAATAAAAAAGGAGGCAAGTATGGCACTTGTGCCCTACCGACCACGACTTTCACAAATTTTGCAGGACTGGCCAGATGTCTGGGATGATCAGCCATTCTCGTTGGCCAGCAGTTCTGTTTCTCGAGGGCTCGAGATGTTTGAGACCGAGAAGGAAGTGGTTGTCCGCGTCAACGTTGCTGGCGTGGCCGAAGATGATATTGAAGTCACTTTCGAAAAAGGTGTGCTGTATATCACCGCCAGTGCGGCTCAAGAAGAAAAGGATGACTCCAAGACGTACTACAGCAAATCCAACTGGGAGTACTCGTACAAGGTTGCTGTTCCGGGTGATATAAACCACGATGTGGAACCGGGTGCACAGTTGCGCGACGGAGTCTTGACAATTAACTTCCAAAAAGCAGCTAAGGCGCAGCCTCGGAGGCTGAAGGTGAGTCGAGAGGAATAGAAACGGAGTTTTTAGAGATGTGCGGGGGGTGTGATAAAAAATATCACACCCCCCCGCTGTTATAACTCAGAATGTAAGAGCTTAGAGCTTACGCCAACCCAATTGCCTGTTTCACTTCTCGCAAAGTTTCGTTCGCGAGAGCGGTGGCTCGTTCTCGTCCGGTAGTGATCACGTTGTCTACAAACGCGGTGTCTTGAGACAGTGCGCGACGCTTTTCTTGGAGTGGTTCCAGTTCTGCAAAAATCGCCTCGGCAACCGTGTCTTTCAGTTCAACGTAGCGTAATGAGCCGTCTGCAAATGCTGACTGGAAGCGAGCGACTTCTTGTGGGGCCAGGAGTTCCAAGAAAGAAAAGAGCGCTTGTACGCCGCTGCCCATCTCTCCACCAACTTGGCTGGAGGTTGGGACCGCGCGGACCTTTTTGCGAATTTCGTCGAGTGAGTCCATCAGAAGAATGTAGCTACCCTCGACTGATTTGCTCATTTTCCCTTGTCCAGTGAGTGATGGCACGTACCCACCAGGAGTGGCGAAACGTTGTGGCTCTGGGAATGCGGTGCCGTAGAGCGTATTGAATTTTCTGGCAATTTCGCGGGCGATTTCAAGATGTGGCTCTTGGTCAATACCCACCGGCACCGCATCTGCCTGATACAACAGAATATCCGAAGCCATCAGAATTGGATAATTCAGCAGTGCCATGGTGGCGCTGTCGGGGTGCTGTTTGACTTTTTCTTTAAAGGTCGGCAAGTGCTGCATGCGGGCGATCGTGACGACGCTGGAAAAATAAAATGCCAGTTCGAAGTGTCCAGAAACGTCGGCTTGCTGGAACAGAATAGATTTTTCTGGGTCCAGCCCGGCGGCTAAGTAGTCGACAATGACCTCTCGGCGATGCACGCGGAGTTCTTCGGGATTAAATGGCGTGGTGACGGCGTGGGCGTCGGCCACCATGTAGAGCGTTTCATAGTCTGGATTGTCTTGCAGCGTAAGCATGCCCTTTACAGCTCCGAGATAGTTGCCTAAGTGGAGTCGCCCCGTGGCCCGAATCCCAGAAAGCACTCGGTGCTTAGAGTTTGGTGAATCAGTCGCTGGCTTCGAGGTGTTGTGTGTTGATTGGTTCATGAGTTCCTTTAGTGTGTTGTTTGTATGGTACACCGTGTGTGATGTTTCTTTTTTGGTTGAATGAGTGATTTGGCGAAAAAAAACCGCCCAGTGGCGGTTGATTGTCTTGCACGAGCAATTACCGCCATGTAAAAATGCCGGTCCACCAAGTGTGCTGTTGGTTCTGTCGTGTGAACATGTCGGTAGTATATCAGGCGAACAGCTCTGTGCCAAAGGCCTGTCGTGCTTTGGTGAGGCTGCTGCGGTCGGCGGGGCGCGCGGGATAGGTGGTGTTGCTGAGCAGGACGCCAGCGCGCCCCGCTTCCAGATTCACCACCAGACTGCAGCCAGTAAAACCAGTTTTCCCAAAAGTGCCAGTTGGCGCCGCACCCATCCAGTCAGCGTTGAGTTCCCACCCAAGACTTCCGGAATGAGGAGGCGAGAAAATGTTTTGGCCGAAGGTCCGCACCGTTTCTGCACTGAGCGCCAGCGGTGTTTGTTCCCCTCTTACGGTCTGGATCAGTGCCTCACAGAGGGTCAGGAGATCTGGGACGGTACTGAACAGACCAGCCGATCCGGCTACAAATTTTTCTCGGAGAATCCACGCACTTTCGTCGTGCACTTCTCCTTGGATTTTTTTTCTGCGCCATGGACAGACTTCACTGGGGACAATTTCAATTGTTGGAAACTCGTTCAAAAGTTGTTCGGGAAAAAAGGAGGTGTGCTTCATTTGCAGTGGTTGCCAAAGAAGTGAGTTGGCCAAGCTGGCGAGTGGCGTATTGGTAGCTCGTTCGATAGCTTGGCCGAGCAAAATACTCGTGGTGTTTACGTACTGTGGCTGCATTGTGGTGGTTTTCCCGAATGGTGCGTGCAAAATGTGCTCCCACAGTTCGGGGGCAGAAAGATGTTTGAGTTCTGAGAGCGTGAGCGCGAACGGCGCATTGAGGAAGCCATTGCGCGTGGTGAGGCACCGCCCAAGGCGCCCAAGCGCAAAAACCCGACCCAGACCCGCAACTTCACAGCAGCGACGCCAGGTGCTCTGGTGCTGTGTCCGACGCGCGAGCTCGCACAGCAGGTCGCCCGGCGCCCCAGCGGGCAGATCGTCGCCTA
>CAZFLN010000015.1:19512-19959 GCA_964519905.1 uncultured Pseudomonadales bacterium
GGCCAGGAGATCAAACACAGTGAGCCGTTTGCGCTCCCCTCCCCTATATTCTGGGAGCCAAGTTATAAGCAGATCGCTAAGATTCCAAACACCTTGCTGCGCGAGCATATGTGCCAGCAGGCCAGTACAGACGCTTTTGGTAAGTGAAGCAGTGTCGAAGACCAAGTTTTCTGGCTCTGTAGGTTTGTTCTCTTGGCTATGATGAACCCAGAATTGTTTTTTCCCAGTATCATTAATCCACCCGGCCGTGACAGTAGGAGCGATGTTTTCTAGAGTACTTGTGGTCATAGCGTATTGTACGAAATTTCTCTCTCCTTTTGGGATGCGATGGATTTCATCAAAATTTCATCTTCGTATGTAATTATATAGGCCGTGTTTTCTTCACGCCTAGGTAAAGCATCTGGTCCGTGGAGGAAACCAGATCGTGAACAGGTGAAGAGCATACGT
>CAZFLN010000016.1:0-2233 GCA_964519905.1 uncultured Pseudomonadales bacterium
TGCAACTCGGCCAGTCGTCTCTCTGTCGGTGCAATCGGTGTGGTAAACACCGGTGAGTTTGCTCGTCTCAGAGCAGGTCCGAGCACAGACACTGCTTCCCTCACAACCGTTCCCCGCGGAGCGCAGATCACCATGATTGGTGGTCCGCACTGCAATGGGAGTATGGTGTGGTGGGAAACGCAATACGGTGGAAAGACTGGCTGGATTGCGGAAATAAACTCATATAATGAGCGCAATCTCGTCCGCAATGGTGATCCCTTGAGTAACAATCATTCAACCTCTCCAACTGCGCAGCCAACACCGCGCCCGAGTACACAGCAGCAGAATACCAATTCTGCTGGTTGCAATACAGCAAGTCAGTTGCAGATTGGTGATGTAGCCTCTGTATCTGATGCTACTCCAGATCCTGTTCCCATGCGGAGCGGAGCAGCAACCAGCCACAGTGTTGTCATGAACGTGGCAGTACGGCAGTTTGTGCAGATCATCGGCGGACCGAACTGCCAAGAAAACGTGGTATGGTGGCAAGTCCGAAAGGACGGCCGTACCGGTTGGATGGCAGAGATAAACCGGTTTAATAATCGGAATCTCATTAAGCTTCAGATTGCTAATACAGATGAGATTCTCAGAGACCACCCTGCCATTAGTAGAGCACTTCAGAGTTTGGAACCGTCCTGTGTTGCTGACCAAAGTGCGACTCTTTCTAGCAGAGAGTATGCGCGAGATCTTGGGCACTGTATTTCTTCTATATCTGACATACCAGAATCAGTTGCAATCTCTATAGCTGGAATAGTTGTGAACTGTGGAGTTGGAGTTGGCTCACAGGTTGTAATTGCAGTGTTAGAGTTTCGTGCAACTGGAAGCACTTCAATAGCCGTTGGGAACCTTTCGCCAGAGTCAATTGCTGACTGTATCAATGAAGGAATTGATACTGTCTCAAGTTTGAGAAATTGGAGAAATTCAATTAGATAGAGCGAGAAAAATCTGAATTCACCTGATAAGATAGTGGTTGGAGGGTACCACCTCCAACCACTATGAATAAATACTTAATCGCAGTAATTCTTACAACTCTTGATGTATTAGTGAACTATATAAATTTATTTTTTTTTAGAACCAATGTATTTGGGGACTATTTTTTTAGAGTTCCATTATTCTTAGTACTTTCTAGTTTACTTTCTACTCTCATAGTTCTCATTTTTCTAAAAATTAGTTTTAATAAAACGAAGAGTATTAAAGTTATTGATGCGTACAATATTCAAATAGTATTTTGGTTTTCGTTAAATATTTTTACACTCATTTTTCGTCTGATATTATCGTAATTTTTTATTATCTACTTGGCGATGAGATTTACTAAAGCTTAATTTTTAACCTTAAGAAAGTAGAAAAGAATCTCTGTAGAATGTGATACCTACTTAAATATTAAAAGGATTGCAGTTACAAAAAAGAAGAAAATATACTCAAGAATTGATGTTCCAATTGAAAAGAAGGTTGTTGAGAAAAGTGCCAAAATGTCAAATTTCATCTTCTTCTGATACAACATATATGCTCCAAGAATACTTGAGGAAAGTAGCCAAAGACCCATAAACATAAATCCATGTAAAAGGAAAAAAAAGAAAAAATTCTGTTGAAATGAAAAAGAAGCTGGTATAAATCCAGTCTTGAGAACTGAGAAATAAAAGGATGATACTAAGAGAAAAATTAAAACAACTGCACTCACTCTTGTTGCAGCGTTGAAACCGATTTTTGAGGTTTCTTTAAGAAGCGAGATAGTATCATTTCTCATATCAGAATTATATATCGAGAACGTGTAAAAGCAAAAATAATGCTTAAATAATTATATAAAAGTACAGATTTTAAGGACAATATTAAAGGAAAATTTGAAAAAAATTCCAACTAACAGTGCAAGCGTAATCAGTCGTTTTTGAATGCTTTGAGAAAAATAAAAATTCTTATCAAACCAAATAGTGGATATTGTTATTAGTGGGAAAGAAAAAATAAGAAGAACAGAAAGTAAAAAAGAAAAAAGTATACAATTATTAGAATTTTTACTTAATGTGATAAAAGCTAATGATAATAAAAAAGAAATCGTATTGGAAGAAATAACAATAATCAATGTGCTTCTAAAAATTACAAAAACTTCTTTTAAAGAGAGATAAAAAAATGTTTAGCCATAAGTGTCATTAGTCGGAGTGAAGTTAAAAGAGATATATAAGAATAATCATTGTATCATTTTTTC
>CAZFLN010000016.1:2243-18148 GCA_964519905.1 uncultured Pseudomonadales bacterium
ATTTTTTCTGGACATAGATTTTCATTTTAATATAAAAAAACAGTTTAGATTTACTAGATGGTAAAAATTTGATTAGTTTAACGGCACCGAAAGAGGTCCTTTTTATTTCTTATACTACAGAGCTAGTAACCTAATGAGTAAAAAGGCTAACAAGGAAAAAATTAAAAAGATACCAAATTTTATATACACACGAGAGAAAACAGTTTTCAGAAAATTTACAGCAAAAAACAAATAATTTAACCAAAGATTTGATGATTTTCTTGTTGAAAACAGAAAGACCTTACGCTTTTTTAGTACAATCGACGTTTTTATTCTATGATAGTCGAGATGACTTTGTCATCTGATAAATAGAGTCTTTTGGAAAGGTGGAGCGGGTTCTCAAAACTAAGTGATATCACCCTGTTTCAGACTACCAAACAACCTTTCCCCAAACAGAATTTGCTCGAACAACCCCAGGAGAGTATCTTCCAGCTGATTCATCGTCATACAACAAATACACTTCATCACTTGATAAACGAATGGGAGCTTCGTTCAAAAGACCTCTCATTCCTTCAAAATAATTTTCTTCGAGTTTTACATTATTAATGTAAATAGACCCTGAATTAACAGTTATTTCTTCACCTGGAAACCCTATTATTCTCGAAAAAAGAGCGTTGTCTTTATCCCCATAGGCAACAATTTCTTGCCTTCTTTTTTCTGTAAATAGTGACTCAGATTTTAATGGGATAACGAAAATATTCTCGCCGAGCTGTATTGTAGGATACATAAGTGAGCTTGATGCAGTATATACAAAAAGCATCTCGTTTCTAACTAATAGCCCCAGAGTAAGTCTACTCGCAACAAAAAGAGCAAGGAGAAACAAAAAAATCTTGAAAAGTACTTTCCACATTTCTTTCCTTATTGCGGGAACTCCATACCTGTAAGGGCAATATTATCACTGAATTTTTCTTTTTACAGAAGCTGTGCGAAAAGGAAAATTTAATTTCCTCAAAATGCTACAATCGCACCATGTGCGACCCACGTTACACCCAACTCGCTGAAATACTTGTCCAGAAATGCATCAAAACGCAGCCGGGTGATCATGTGTGGATCCGGGCCATTTCCCCGGAATCACTGCCTTTAGCACGCGAAGTGTACAAGCAAGTCGTCTTGGCCAAAGCACATCCGCTGTACGATATTCATGACGACAGTGTGGCTCACTTTTTCTATAAATATGCCACTCCGGAGCAACTGAATCACAAGCCAGATGTCACCGAGTTTCTGGCACAAAAAGCCGACAAAACTATCACCATCGTGGGCGAAGCCAACAAACGCGAGCTGGCCGAAACGGATCCCAAAAAAATGATGGAACGCTCGAAGCTCATGCGTCCGGTCAAAGACATCATCATGCGAAAACCTTGGGTTCTGACCTACGTCCCCACCGCCGCCATGGCGCAAGACGCGAACATGAGCCAAGACGACTTCGAAGATTTTTACTTCGGCGCCACAAATCGCGACTGGCAAGAGATTCAAGACAACATGCAGCGTTGCGCTGAGTTTCTTACCAACGTGCAGGATCTGCACATCGTGGGTCAGGACACTGACCTTCACCTCAGTGCTGCCAACCGCACCTGGATCTACGATGACTGGAAAGCCAACATGCCTGGTGGAGAAGTATTTACCTCGCCAGTTGCTGACTCTGTCGAAGGAACCATCTACTTCAACTATCCACTCCTGTACCAGAGCAAAATTATTCGAGATATTCGCTTCACCTTTGAGCGCGGCAGGATCGTCGACGCCACTGCCAGCGAAAACCAAGCCATGCTAGACGAAATCCTCAGCACCGACGAAGATGCTCGCCGGCTCGGCGAAGTCGCCTTCGGAGGTAATCCGGGGATTCGCCGCTACATGTATAGCGTTCTCTTCGACGAAAAAATGGCCGGCACCTTGCACTGCGCCATTGGACAAGGCTTCCCCGAATGTGGCGGCGAAACACAGTCTGCTATCCACATGGACATCGTCAAAGACATGACCTCTCCTGGCAGCAAAGTGCTGGTCGACGGCAAAGAATTTTTGGTAGACGGAAAATTTGTTTTTTCCAACAAGAAACAATAGCTTAACCAACTACACAAAAATCAAAATAGCCAAGAGTGTCACAATAATTATCAGACCAATCTGCAAACCACGAATCTGCCAACGTGGAGCCAGTGGAAGAGAGTGAACGTTACTCTCACTTTTTCCAGACGCTTCTGGCTTCCAGGTAACTTGCTTCTGCGGATCCTCAGAGAATTGCCCTTGCGCGTGTTGCTCAAATCGCTTTTGGAGTTGTCCCATTGTTCCTTCTTTCCAAGAGAGTTTCTGCCTCTACACAGGCCGACAGAGAATCGCTATGATAGATCTTTGTCCCGTTATTGTGACATACAAACAAAGTAGAGAAGAAGATTAAAAGGAAATCATGAAGAAAAACGCTCTTATCGCTCTTGTTGCCACCACCTACTTGGCTACGACCGCCATTTCTTTCGTCGCTGCTTCCAGCCTTTTACCGCAAACAGCTGGTGTTCCAGGACAACCAAATCGTTTTTCCCAGCTTATCTCTCCACTCGTGCCAACCGCGGGCGATGGGGCAGTAACGGTTGATACTTCCGCTCCAAAAACCGAAGCATGTCCACTCAACGGCCAACTCTACACCGTGGCTGAGCGCCAAGCCTGGGAAAACCGCACTCCAATCGCTATTATGATCGAAAACTCTGTCGACTCTCGACCACAATCTGGTTTGAGCCAAGCAGATATCGTCTATGAAGCCATTGCCGAAGGGGGAATCACCCGCTTTATGGCCATGATGTACTGTGATGTCCAGGCTTCTGACACTATTTTGGCTCCGGTGCGTTCCGCTCGTACCTACTTTATTGACTGGGCTTCTACCTACCAAGAGCCTCTCTACACCCACGTTGGTGGAGCCAACTTACCAGGACCAAGTGATGCTCTGGGGCAACTTTCTGAGTACGGTTGGGTGGGTAAAAATAACCTGAACCAATTCTCAATCGGCTTCCCAACCTTTGCTCGTAACTACAACCGTATTACTCTGGCCAACGGAAAGCCATTGGCAACCGAGCACACCATGGAAACATCCACAGAACGTCTCTGGAAGTATGCAGCCGACAGTCGAAAAATCACCAGCTGGGCTGGAAAATCAAAGTTCCAGGCTTGGGAATTCAAGGATGACGGAACAGCCGGAAGTGTGAACAGTATTTCTTACAACTTCTGGGACGGATTTAAGGACTTTGCAGTGCAGTGGAACTATGACTCTGCCAGCAATTCTTACACTCGGGTAATGGGTGGTCAGCCACACATGGACCTCAATAATAATGAGCAAATCCGCAGCAAAAACGTGGTTGTGATGTTCACGACTGAACGCGGACCCATCAACGAAAATAAGCATATGTTGTACACCACTACTGGTACCGGCAAGGCTTTAATCTTTATGGATGGCCAGGCTGTTGACGCCACTTGGAGCAAAGCCTCTCGCGTGGCTCCACTGAAGTTCCAGGTACGAGGTCAAGACGTTGAGCTGAACCGTGGTCAAACATGGATTTCGGTGGTGAAAACAGGCAATACCGTTGAGTACTAAACTCTTTGGTTCACTGGTCGCCATAAAAGCGACCTGCTGACTGAGTAAAAATAGTGTGCTAAACTGAGGACAGATGGCAAAACTTGTCGACTTCATGATCAGTAAAGTTCGGGTCAAAATGGTCCATCTGTTTTTCCGCAACCCGGCACAGATTTATTATGTTCGCCAAATCACTCGAGAAATCGACGAAGAGATCAACGCCGTTCGCCGTGAACTCGAACGCATGACCAGCGCTGGCATCCTACGCAGCGAGCAACGAGGAAATCGTCTCTATTATTCTCTCAACAAACAGTATGACTACTACCCAGAACTCTTGCGCCTAGCTATTAAGTCCAGTGGACTCGGAAATGCCATCAAGAAGAATCGCAAAGCAATTGGAAGCCCTAAATTTGTTATGTTTTCGAGCAAGTTTGCGCAGCATCGAGCTAGACTCCATGACGAAGTGGACATTCTCCTGGTAGGGGATATCAAGATGCAAGAGCTCCAACCACTGATTGATGCCGAAGAGAAACTTCGCGGGCACGAAATCAATTACACCGTTATGTCCACAGATGAATTCGAGTTCCGCAAGACCCGTCGAGACCCGTTCGTGAATGACATACTCGCTGGCGGTCGGATCATGGTAATTGGCGACGAAGACGGCCTGGTAGAGAAGCAGTCCGAGTAAACGCTCTAGTCCGATATTGATCGGATATATGTGATCATATTTGACATATTCGGGTCATTTTCGTATAATAGAGGAATGAGTACTCCTCGTAACCCAGAAAACAAGAATTGGAAGCGATCCGTCGCTCCCTTAGCACTTATTGCAATCGGACTCACCGGTTGTGGTGCTGCAGAAGATCCACAGGCAACTCAGATTGCTGGACTACAAGACAGAATTAGCACACTGGAAGCACCGGCTCCAACGGCTACAAGCACACCAGCAATCATTACCTCTCCTGACCGCCAACCAACCGCAACAGCAACTGAAATTGCTCCAAATACAGAAAAGCTCCCAGAGTACTTCAGACTCGATGGCTGGGAACTTGGTATTTTACCCGTAAAAAATCTCGTTGAATTCACCCGAGCCCTCAAAACGGTGGAGGACCACCGAGTGAGAGAAAATGCCAGTCTAGAAGAATGGTTCCGGTTGGACCCAATTTCCAGAGCCTATCACCCGTTCTCAACAGATAAACTGATTGTCACGCATTCAGAAATCGCTCAACTTCCTCAAGAAGACCGTCAGAGAATCATTGAAGCTTCACTGCATCATGGCCTGAAAGAAGTATATTCACAAGGTGGTGAGCAGATTTTAAATGAAGCAGACAATGTGTATCAGAACAACATCGAAGTAATTCCTGATGGTCCACACAAAGGTGAACTTCGACTCAAAGATACACTCATTAATCTCTTACCTCAATTAAACAATGTTGTAGCCAGTACCGAATACGCTGATAAGACATACTACACAGTCCAGACATATGCTGAAAATGCAGAGGCCCTTCGACTCATGAATCTCCAGGCCTACACAGGTCTCGTAGCCAAGGTCTGTAAAGAAGTCCTCTCTGATCGCTGCACACCAGCGTTTATCGCAGCAACAGCTGCTCAAGTCACAAGATTACAAGTTGACACGACAACTTCTTCCCCAGATGGAAACACCGATCCGCTTTGGCAACAAAATGGAGCTCTGACTCAGGCTGTCATTGAGGTAACTTCTTATGAAGAAGCCCTCCAAATTATCATGGCCCCAGATCAAGGACCAACCTATATTGATCGATCAAATCAGAAATTTAAATTTATTTGTGTCACTTGGAAAGACGACGAAACTGCTCCAACAATTATCGAACAGGATCTCCGTATTGGCGCAAACTACAGTACCATAACAACACTCAGTCTGCATGATGTCCGTCATGCGTTTACACCAGGCAAAACTCTCACTCCAGAAACATTGGCAGCACACATCTTCTCCGCTCTCAATAGTAATACCCTCCTTGCAAGCGATGAAAACGGAACACAGATGGATCCGACTAATTATCGACGTCAACGACCGTACTTCAAAACCTTCCCAAGTGGGGAAGTTGGTGTACGAAACCAATTCCTCTTAGTTCAACAAGGATGTGAAGTCCGACCAGTGAGAACTCCCCAAGGACCTGCAACCATGGTTATCACCCCTAATGGAAGTCACACGATTGTTCCATCTGGAACACCAAATCAGGAGCGAACTCCACAACCAACTGCAACTCCGGTGCAACCAACAAGAACTCCTGAACCAACAGCTACTAAGTTACCACCATTGGAACCAACAAATACTCAAGCACCTGCATTTGAACAGCCAACCATGGTGCCATCTGCAACAAATGACTATCAAACACCAGTTCCAACCCCTTTCGAGATTAAACATCAGGGAGAAACATACTTGGTAACATTCGATAAAACTTGGAATTCATAAAGTACTGGGATACACACTATGAAACGCTTCTTATCTTCCTTTAAGCAAAAAATGGCAGCAGCCGTTCTGACACTTACAGTGGCGGTTGCTGCTGGATTAGCCGGGTTTATGACTCTGCAATCACAAGCTGCCGCGACAGTGCAGCCAAATTTTGAAGTTACTTTCCGAGTAAATACCACTTCTGGTACGGCTCAGAGAGAAGTTCACAACCTTCAAGCTGGTGATACTGTCCACGTGTACGTAACAGCGTTTAACCCAACTCCAGACAACACTATTGATCGTCTGCAAGTATACGCACCGTTTGCACACCGAGGAATTCTAGCCTGGGTAAAAGCTGATAGTTTGGAAAGAATTGGACTTTCTTACGTACCAAAGTTCAACCTTGCCTCAAATCTGCATCTGCAGTATGTGGCAAATAGTACAAAAACAGCTACCAACCAAACTGGATCATTGGTTGTAACCGATATTCCAGATGCTGGAACAGGGCAGAGTAAAGTATTCAACAACTCACAAGATGAGAATGTTGGTTTCTTCTGGAACAATGTTACCGGTGGCAAGAATGCTCAAAATGAAGATGTTCAATTCCTCGTAAAATACGAACTCAAGGTTGCTGAGGGAAATCCAGCTGTGTTCAACCAACATGGTGCGGATGCTCCAACCTTTATGGTTCGTAAGCAAGGCCAGAGTGAGTGGCAACAAAGCATCAGCGATTTGAATCCTGGAGACAGAATTGAGTTCCGCTATGCAGTTCATAATAACACTCGAGGAACTATTGCTCGAAACACACGAATCGGTGTTGAAAACTGGCCAACAAACATGGCACAAAACTTTAACATCACCGGATTCGCAACTGCAGACAATGCAGAACGAGTCACTTCTCAAGTGTCAATTTCTGATGATCAAGCATTTCGACTGAATTACGTTCCAAACTCAACCAGATTTATGGGAACAGCCTCATTGACCTCTGGTCAATTTGATACGAGTATTGCTCGACCAGAAGGCGTTATCACTCCAAATGGAATCGTCTTCGGTGAAGGTGACTTAGGTGAAATCGACGGATGTTTCGACTTCGTCGTGTACGCACTATTTGTTGCAGAGGTTTCTGGCGGAAGTACACCGACTCCTACGCCGACACCGACTCCAACCCCTACGCCCACTCCAACCCCGACGCCGACTCCTACACCGAGTCCAACTCCGACACCTCGTCCTGGAAAAGAGCGCTCATGTTTCGAGATTCGTATCTTTGAAGACTTGAACGGCAACGGTCGCTACGACGAGGGTGAACCAGGTTTGGACTGGGAAGCAGAGTGGCTGCGTCAAAATGATCAACTGTGGACAGAGTACCGAACCTACGCCGAGAAAAACGGAATGGGTGGAGTCGTCTGTCAAGATGACGAGCCAGACATCACCACTCGCTTGCGAGTGAAGGACTGGTGCCGACCAACCACACCAACTGAACAAAAAGGCAAGCTTGAGTTCAATAAAACCAAGTACTTCGAGTACGGATGTGCCCGAACCAAGCCAACTCCAAAGCCAGGAGAAAAGCCAAAGCAACTGCCAAAAACTGGTGCTACTGGTGAAGTCCTGCTCGGAATGTCCGGCAGTCTGGCAGCCGTGGGAGTGGGTCTGACCCTCATCCGACAGCGATTGCTGTAAAACTTTTTGAAACCGCTGGGGAGCGGGTGGGACAGTATTTTCCCACCCGCTCCCCAAAACCAACCCCGAGCCTATGACAACCTACTTGGTCTCTGACCTCCACCAGCACTGGCTCAAGTACGGGAAACAACCTGTCCCATTATTTTCGAGTGACGAATACCAAGCCACTAAAGCCCAAAAACTTCAGGTCCTCGCCCTAACTGAGACTGAGACCGAAACAGCAACCGAACTTCCGCATACAGCAGAGAGAGTAATCGAACCTCAGCAGAACGCAGAAGCACACTCTGTTTTTATCCCAGTTGCTCAAACAACAGCCATCCCAACGGAATCGATCACCTCGCAGACTGCCTGGACACTTCCGGAAATTTCTTGGCCACACATTGCCATTCCAAGTCTTCCAAGCGTTCCGAGGTTCAAAACACCACAGTTCTCGGTTCCAACCATTTCGCTCCCGGCTATTGCCTTGCCGCACATCCAGCTCCCAGCTATTTCTTGGGAAAAAGCATTAAAGTGGGGTGGAAATCTTGCCTACGCCGGCGCTATTGCCCTGTTTGTCATGTTCTTCACACCAATTATTGTGATTGAGTCACAGCAGCACTGGAAAACACTTTCTGCCCGTATTGCCGCGGTACAACTCCAATCACACCAGACAATAACCAACCCAGAACCAACACCCACACCAGAACCAGAAATTCGCACAGTGGAAGACTATTTTTCGATCAATATTCCGCGATTACAAATTGCCAGCCGAGTTATTCCAAACGTCAGTGCGAGTAATACAAAAGAGTATGAAGAAGCTCTCAAGATTGGTGTAGCCCATGCGAGTGGCACCGGCCTGCCAGGAGCCACAGAGAGCAATAAAACCATCTATCTCTTTGCCCACTCTACGAACAACACCTTTAACATTCAACGCTATAATGCCCAGTTCTACGCGCTGAAGGACTCGGTTCAAGGCGATGAAATTCAAGTGCGATACTGGGGAGAAGACTATATTTACGAAGTGCAAGAAGTGAAGATTGTTGATGCCAATGACACCAGTTTCTTAGAAGTACAACACGACCAAGAAAAGCTCATTCTCCAGACTTGTTATCCACCAGGAACGACCTGGAAAAGACTCGTAGTTATTGCGACTCGCAAAAACCTATAACGAAAAATTGAGTGATATAGACACCAATTCTTAAAAACCGTATAATACCCCAACTGGACCATATCGGTCGGTAGAAAGGGCGATATGTCTGAAACACAGACTATCACCATGACACAACAAGGATACGACGCTGTCGTAGCTGAGCTGCAAGAGTTGAAGGAAATTAAACTTCCAACCGCTATTGATCGTCTCGCCTTGGCTCGTTCTTATGGTGACCTCTCTGAAAATGCTGAGTACCATTCCGCTAAGGAAGACCTGGACATGCTCAACGGAAGAATTTCCGAGATTGAGTTCCTGGTTTCTCAAGCACAAATCGTTACCACCAACACAAATGGAAATGTTGGCGTTGGTTCCGAGGTTTTGGTTGAACTCGAAGGCAAAAATAAATCTCAAACATTCCACATCGTGGGTGAATGGGAAGCCGATCCAACCAAGATGAAAATCTCTGAAAAATCACCACTCGGTCAAGCACTCGTTGGCAAAAAGGCCGGCGACAAGGTCGAGGTGGAGATCCCAGCTGGCAAAGTGATTTACCAGATTAAAACTATCAAATAGTCATTTCTTGGCTGCAGGGCTCTCGAGCTGTTATGGTATAATTTCCAGATGTCAAAAGCATCTACTCCCGAAAAAACCGCATCAGCTCCAAAAAAGAGCCCTGCAGCCAAAACCAGCCCAAAGGCCAAGAAGCCAGCTGTTACCGATCCAGAGAAATCTCCTTTAATTGGTGAGAACACCAGTTTTAAAGTCACGCTCTCTTGGAAAGAAGTCGAAAAAGCACAAGAATCAGTCCTTGCTCGTCAGCAAAGTGGAGCCAAACTTGAAGGCTTCCGCAAAGGCAAAGCTCCAATTGCTCTTATCGCTCAAAACCTCGGTGAAAAAGGCCTGCGAGACCTGACTCTCGAAGCAGTTCTCCCAGACATGTACCGTACAGGTTTGCAAGAAAATAAATTCCTCCCACTCACTGATCCAGAAGTTCGTTTAGAGAGCATTGAGCCAAACGCAGACTGGACCGTTACATTTATTATCGCCACACCTTCGGAAGTGAAGCTTGATGGATACGAAAAAATCGTGACCGAACTCAAGAAAAAGCACGAGGCCTGGAAAGACAAGAAGTCTGATAAAACTGAAAAGTCCGAAGAAAAAGCAGATGCTACAGCAGAAGCGGTTGCTGAAGCCAAGCGCGGTGAGCAAATCAACGCTGTTATCGAGGCATTACTCGAAAAAATCGAGGTTGTTATCCCAGAGCTCTTGGTTCGCACCGAAACAGAGCGTCGCCTCCGAGATCTTGGAAAACAGTTAGAACAACTCAACATGAGTGTTGACGACTACCTCGCTCGAACTCAACGCACCCTTGAGCAAATCCAGCAAGAAATTGCTGCTCAGAGTTTGCTGGCACTCCAGGTTGAAATGCTGCTCGGTGCTATCATTCGTCATAGTAAGATCACGGTGGATCATGATCTGGTCCATAAAGCACTCCCAACTGACCGAGAGGCCAGTCGAGAAGAGCACGACTATGTCGAGTCCATGCTGCTCAAGCAAGCAGCCGTTGACCACTTGCTCACGCTGTAGGTTTGTTTTACACTCAAAGTAGATGAGTAATTCCAGACTAAAAATCTTGCGAATTCCGCTTAATTCGGGTATAATGAGGGTATGGCAGGAGGAAATCCGGTGAACACACCGCACTCAGGCAGTTTTGGCGTTGCTACTCTCCAAGAAGTCGGGAGTGTTTCTCGTGCTGAGGCCCAATCTCCAAATTCAAATCCAAATCGTGATTTTTTAGAAGCATTTTTAACGAGCCAAGGTTCTCAGGAGACTGTTTCAGAAAGACCAGCTAGTTGGGGAGATGTAGAGAATTCTCGCCCACTCACCGCTCAAGAGCACTTACAAGGGATTAGAAGCGAGTTGGCAGATCATCCAAGAAGTGCCTTTGATTTCACGACTGACACTCTCGCTGGAATCAATACGAGAGATGTTATCACTCAAGGACCCCAAACCTTATTCGATGGGAATGTAAGATCTCAAGCGCAACAGATTGAACAAGCACGTCAAGAAATTGCCACTCAAACTCGACAACCAAAGGAGATCTCTGAAAGTCCAGAGCTCCCAACTGCTCCTGTTTTGCCAATCCCTTCTACACCAGAGCAGAGCAGTGAACGAAGAGCGCAATTTACACACATCCAAAAGAGACAGGAATACTTACAAAAAATTAGAAATCAGATTCAGCTGGAAGGTAAGCGAAGTTCTGTCTTAGTATCTGGTCGGAATCAAACACTCGGTATTCACACCAACCAACAAGCGGGAGAAATCGACGCAACAACCGGAACACTGTTTGTAAAAATTCAGCGAAAAATTTCCATGTTGCGAAAATCTGCTGTTGCCATGCAACAAATGCGCTTACAAGCTAAAGCTCAGGCTCGTGGCAAAGGTCCAGGTGCTTTTGAAGGTGGAAAAGAAAAAGCCAACGTAGCAGCGCAAGAAGCCTATGCTCAAAAAGTTGCTCCGCACGAGCAACAAATCAGTGAATAGTTTTTCTCTCTTGCCTCACTCCCGTGGTACAATTACCACGTTGTGAACATCAAGAGTCTGTAGCTCAGTGGTAGAGCGCTTCATTGACATTGAAGAGGTCACAGGTTCGAACCCTGTCAGACTCACCAAATGGTGAAAGGTTTGACCTTTAGGCCCATATCTTTTTTTCCTCTGGTAAAAACTAATATTCCTTCTTCTATCTTCTTAAAAAATAACAAGGCGTCTCTGGAAACTATAGGCCTAAAGGTCAAACCTTCCAGTATCTGCTATAATCCCACCATGCATTTGTGCACTCTACGCACCATCACAATGACGACGAGCACGTCGACCGCTCAGGGCTGAGCAGAGGCAATCGCCGACTCACCCAGAGCTGCTTCGTCCATGTTTTTTCTTGAATTTCCCTCTACAATACACTTGAAAGCCTGAAAACTTGTTGAAAGAACCATTTTTATGAACACAAAAAATTTGCTCAATCACGATCAATCGTACCTAAATGCACTGCGACACTCTGCGGCTCACCTCATGGCCGCGGCTATTCTGGAGTCACATCCAAACGCACAGCTCACACTTGGCCCAGCCACCGACACTGGCTTTTACTATGACATCAAGTTCGCCGAAGGCGACACGATGTCAGAAGATGAATTCAAACAGATCGAAAAAACTATGCACAAGCTCGTTCGAAACTGGGACGGCTTCTCACACCGAGAGGTCAGTGCTGACCAAGCTCGCCAAATATTTGCTGGCAACGAGTTCAAACTTGAACTGATCGACGGTATCGTCGAGCGCGGCGAGACAATTACCCTGTACACTTCTGGCGAATTCACGGACCTCTGTCGGGGTGGTCACGTCGAAAATCCAGCCCAAGAACTCAAGCACTTCAAACTCCTCAGTGTCGCCGGTGCCTATTGGCGAGGTGACGAAAAAAATCCAATGCTCACTCGTATCTATGGAACTGCCTTTGCCACAGCCGAAGACCTAGCAACTCACCTGCAAAACCTCGAAGAAGCCAAAAAGCGCGACCACCGCAAACTGGGGAAAGAACTTGATTTGTTCGTCTTTTCTGAGCTCGTTGGATCTGGTTTGCCACTGTACACGCCACGAGGTGCCTTTATTCGTCGAGAGCTCCAGAAATTCGTGGGCGAACTCCAGTCTGCCATTGGCTACCAGGAAGTCTGGACACCACAAGTGACTCGTGCCGAATTATTCAAGGTTTCTGGTCATTATGACAAGTACAAAGAGGACATGTTCCACGTACACTCGAATTACAGTGACGAAGAATTTTTCCTCAAGCCAATGAACTGTCCGATGCACACCCAAATCTTCGCCAGTCAGCAGCGAAGTTACAAAGATTTGCCACTGCGCTACAACGACTACGCGAATCTGTATCGCGATGAAAAACCAGGCGAACTCTCCGGCCTCACTCGCCTGAGAGCTTTCTCTCAAGACGATGGGCACGCCTTTTGTCGTCCAGATCAAGTGGCCGAAGAATTCCGCCAAGTCGCCGAAGTGGTGAAAAAAGCCCTGGCCGCCTTCCAAATGCAGTACTGGATTCGTCTGTCTTTCTGGGATCCAAATAATAAAGAAAAGTACTTAGGCTCCGAAGAAGTCTGGAACTCATCACAGGCAGCGCTAGAAGAAATTGTCTCTACCCTTGGAGTGGAGTACCAGAAAGCCGAGGGAGAGGCTGCTATTTACGGACCAAAGATGGACTTTATCGCCGTTGATGCTCTCGGTCGCGAGTGGCAGATCTCAACCATTCAGCTTGACTTTATTCAACCTGAACGATTTGATCTCAAGTACACCGACCAAAACGGCGAGCTCCAGCGTCCCGTCATGATTCACCGCGCTATTCTGGGCTCGCCAGAGCGCTTCATGGGTCTCATGATCGAGCACTTCGCCGGCGCATTTCCACTCTGGCTCGCTCCAACCCAAGTGGTCGTTGTACCTATTTCCCAAGACCACAATTCGTATGCTGAGCAGGTCGTAGAGCAACTTCTGGCTGCTGGCGTACGTGCTGAAAACTGGAATCAAGCTGAGAGCATGCAAAAGCGTATCCGCTCCGCCGAAAAACAAAAGGTTCCCTACATGCTCATCGTCGGCGCCCAAGAAGCCGCTGACCAAACAGTTTCCGTGCGAGCCCGGGGGAACAAAAACCTCGGTACTCAGGCAATAGGGGAGTTTGCAACCTTTATAGAGACACACAGTAAAAATCGAACACTGGCAGAAAACTAGTCAGCAAGCAATAATACCTGGCATATCCAGTCTATTTCTTGATATAATACACACAAACCATAAGAGGAGGGTCCGATTCGTTTCCGACCACGTAAACCAAAAACTCGAGTTCAACGCTATGATTTTGCGATGAACGACCAAATTCGCGCTACCGAAGTCCGGGTGATCGATTCACGCGGCAATCAAGTTGGCGTCTTGAGTCGTGACACGGCTTTAGCCATGGCGCAAGAAGAAGGCAAGGACCTCGTTTTGGTGACGGCACAAGCCAATCCTCCAGTGGTGAAAATTATCGAAGCCTCCAAGCACAAGTATCAGCAAGAGCAGCGTCAACAAGAAGTTCGCAAAGCCAGCAAGGTTGGCGAAATTAAAGAGCTGCGTCTGTCCGCCTTTATTGCTTCTGGCGACCTCGAGTCCCGCATTAAGCGCATCCGAGAATTCCTCGAGGATGGACACAAAGTTCGTCTGCTACTGCGCTTTAAGGGTCGCGAAATCACCAAAAAAGAATTTGGAAATGACGTGATGGACAAAGTTGTGGCAGCCGTCAGTGATGTTGGTCAGGTGGAAACCCCGGCCAAGCTGAACGGAAAAATGCTTTCTATGCAACTTATGCCAGCGAAGAAGAAAAAGAATGAGGCGCAAGAATAGAAATCTCCACTGTATCGTTTCGAGATACGTATGATATAATTTCTGTTCTCTACTACGGAGTTACCTATGGCAAAACAATACAAACAGAAAACCCGCAAAGGGGTAGCAGCTCGCTTTAAAATTACGGCTACCGGCAAAGTCCTGCGCCGACGCCAAAACATGCGACACTTGCGCGCTCGAAAGAGTAAGCGTGCTATCCGCTCTTACCGCACTCCGGTAGAAGTAACGGGTAAGTTTGCCAAGAAGATCAAGCAGATGCTTGGTCTGGCTTAAGAGCCGTCAGAAAGGATCGCCATGCGCGTCAAGACAGGAACAACCCGCCGAGCTCGGCATAAAAAAGTCCTCAAGAGTACCTCTGGGTACCGGATGACAAAAAACCGACTGTACAAAGTCGCTCACGAAGCGATGCTGCACGCCGGTCACTACGCCTACGTTGGCCGAAAGCGCCGCAAGCGTGACTTCCGCCAAATGTGGATTACTCGTATCACAGCCGGTTTGCGCGCTATGAACGCGAGTTTGAACTACTCCAGACTCATCCCTCAGCTGAAAAAGGCAAACATCGAGCTCAACCGTAAGATGCTGTCTGAACTAGCTGCTCGTGACTTTGAAACGTTTACCAAGGTGATCGAGACGGCACAGCAGGCTAAATAACCTGCCGTCCGCCTCGGTCACCAAAAACCCTCGAGACACTCGGGGGTTTTTTGTATCAAAAAAACGACTATACTAAGGACACATGAACCTGGAAACCTACGAACAAACCCTTCAAACTCTTCGCTCCGAAGCGAAAAACTTAGCGGATACAGACCCAGAATCCCTCCGCATTGCCTTATTTGGCAAGGCAAATGGGCTGTTTACGCAAGCCGCCAATGCCCTGCGCAGTGTCTCCCCAGCAGAAAAACCAGCGGCTGGCAAAGCATTACAGGCACTCCGCCAAGAGCTAGAAGCACAACTCGCCAATACTCAAAACGCTCAAACCATCGAAACTGCCTGGGAAAACGCGACGCTCCCGCCGTACGACCAGTATGTCGGGCGCCGACATCCCGTCTCACAGGCAATCAGTGAAATCGCCCACATTTTCGGGAAACTTGGGTTTACACGTGTTCGGTACCCAGAAGTAGAGTGGGAGTACTATCCTTTCGAAGCGCTCAACATGCCCAGCAATCACCCCGCGCGCGATGAATGGGAAACATTCTTTGTAGACGCACCAGCGCATCCTCAGCTCGGTCGCATGGTTCTCACGCCACATACTTCCAATGGGCAGCCACGAGAAATGGAGCGCCTTATGTCTCAGCCACCGATTCGCATGGTCAATCTGGCCCGGACGTATCGTCGCCAACAAGACGCGACCCATCTGCAAATGTTCCACCAGTTCGAGGGTCTCGTGGTTGATAAAGGCATTACCATTCAAGATCTCAAGGGCACAATTGAGTTTTTCGCTCGCGAATTTTACGGTCCTGGAGCGACTTCTCGTCTGCGGCCATTCCATTTCCAGTTTACGGAACCTTCATTTGAAGTCGATTTCTCTTGCACCATTTGTAACGGAACGGGTCGAATCGGCAACGAAGCCTGTAAATTCTGTAAATCTGGCTGGCACGAAGTCGGCGGGGCTGGAATGGTCCACCCAAACGTGCTGCGCGCCGGCGGAATCGATCCAGAAGAAT
>CAZFLN010000017.1:0-15885 GCA_964519905.1 uncultured Pseudomonadales bacterium
ACCGGGTGTGTACAACCTGAGTGTGATTGGCCCTTCTCGTCTTGACTACGCGTATGTGATTCCAATGCTGAAGTACTTCCGGGCACTTTTGCAGGAAATGATTGGGTAAGGCCTTGCCTGACTCACTCCACAACACTCAAATCTGCCCACCACAACTACAGAAGAAACAACAAGGAAACTTGGTATGAACGCAAAAAAGAAAGAAGTCTTGCCAGAAATCGAGACGTTGCAACAAGAACTGACCGCTGCCCAAGAGGCACATAAGCGCGCTCTTGCGGATTATAAAAATTTGGAGTTTCGCGTCTCGCAAGAGCGCGCCCAAATCCGCAAAATTGCCAGTGCCGAAGTCTTACAAGACTTGTTGCCAACCCTGGATCATCTCGAAATGGCTCTCCAGCATTTTGCGGATCCATCTTTGCAGATGATCGCAAATCAGCTGAAAGCCACTTTGGAGCAGCACGGACTAAAGCGAATTGTTACCGTTGGTCAGCCTTTTTCCGCGGAAACTATGGAAGCCGTGGACGTAATCGCCGGGCCAAAGGACCAAGTGGTGCGTGAGCAACGAGCTGGCTATACGTTGTTTGAGACGGTGGTTCGCCACGCGCACGTCGTGGTTGGCAACGGAGAAGCCGAAAACACAAAAGAATCAGAACAGACATCCAAATAAGGAGGATACATGAGTAAAATTATCGGAATTGACCTTGGTACCACCAACTCCGCCATTGCTGTAATGCAGGGTGGAAAGGCCGTTATTATCCCAACGGCAGAGGGGCGTAATACTTTCCCTTCTATCGTTGAGCCAGTGAAAAACCTGGTTGGTGATGCGGCCAAGCGTCAGATGATCTTGAACCCGACCACCACGGTTGAGGTGGCTAAGCGTTTGATGGGACGTCGTTTTGATGACGCTGAGACCAAGAAAACGCAAGAGCACGTGGCGTTTAGTATTAAGAAGGGCAAGGACGACACAGCCATTATCGAAGTCGATGGCAAGGACTACACTCCTCAAGAAATTTCTGCCAAGATTTTGCAGAAAGCCAAAGCTGACGCTGAAGCATTTTTGGGTGAAACCGTCACTCGTGCGGTCATTACCGTCCCAGCCTATTTTGATGACTCACAGCGCCAAGCTACGAAGCAGGCTGGAGAAATTGCTGGTCTGACTGTTGAGCGTATCGTGAACGAGCCAACCGCCGCCTCTTTGGCGTATGGTTTGGACAAGAAAACAAATGAACTCATTGCCGTCTACGACCTCGGTGGAGGAACCTTCGATATTTCTATTCTGGAAATCGGTGATGGCGTATTCGAAGTTAAAGCTACCAACGGCGACACGTTCTTAGGTGGAAATGACTTCGACGGTCGAGTCATCGACTGGATCATTGCCGAGTTCAAAAAAGAAAATGGCATTGATTTGTCGAAGGACAAGCAGGCACTCCAGCGCATCCGCGACGCCGCCGAAAAAGCCAAAATCGAGCTGTCCACTGCTGTGGAAACCGAGATCAATCAGCCATTCATTACTCAAGGCGAGAATGGCCCACTGCACCTGATGCTCAAGTTGACTCGTGCCAAGCTCGAAGAATTGGTCGGTGATCTCATCACCAACTCCTTCAAGCCAGTCGCGCAGGCTCTCAAAGATGCCGGAGTAAAAGCCAGTGACATCAATGAAGTCGTGATGGTCGGTGGTATGACTCGCATGCCAAAGGTGATTGAAGAAGTGGAAAAATTCTTCGGCAAGAAACCAAACAAATCAGTGAATCCAGACGAAGTGGTTGCCCTTGGAGCGGCTATTCAAGCTGGTGTGATTGCTGGTGACGTGCAGGACATTGTTCTGCTTGATGTCACTCCGCTCACACTGGGACTGGAAACTCTGGGCGGTATTCGCACTCCGTTGATTGAGCGCAACACCACAGTTCCAACCAGTAAGTCTCAGGTCTTCTCTACGGCTGCTGACAACCAAATGCAGGTGGAAATCCATGTGTTGCAAGGTGAGCGCGAAATGGCGGCTGACAACAAGTCTCTGGGTCGCTTTATCCTCGATGGTATTCCACCAGCTCCACGCGGTGTGCCTCAGATCGAAGTAAAGTTTGACATTGACTCCAACGGCATTTTGCATGTTTCGGCTAAGGACAAGAACTCTGGCAAGGAAACGAATATCACGATTCAAAATGCCACGAACTTGTCAGAAGAAGAAGTCGAGAAAATGCGTTCCGAAGCGGAAAAGCACGCGGCTGACGACAAAGCCAAGCGTGAACTCGCCGAGGCTCGAAACCAGGCTCAAGGCGTCGCAACCGAGATTCGGAAGCAGGTCAAGGACGCAGGTGACAAGCTGCCAGAAGAAGACCGCAAGAAGATCGAGGAAGCCGCTACCAAGCTCGAAGAGCTGGCGAACTCGGACTCTGCAACCAAAGAACAGCTCGATGCTGCCACACAAGAAACCTTTACCGCTGCTCAGAAGTTGGGTGAGATTGCTCAACAACCAGCTGCTGAGGCTGCCGCAGACGGTGACACCAAGAAGTCAGAAGACAAAAAGTCAGACGATGACAAAGGTGCTGCCGAAGACGGCGAGGTGATTTCCTAAAATTAATAGGAAGCACGATTGGAAACACATGCCAAAAGGTGAAAAAGATCCGCGAAATATTTGTCCCTACCATGACAAACGAAAAGGGTGTGAAGTTCGTGGCAAGAATCAGTCATGTCTTACAGAGGAAGAATTGATTGATCGCACCGCTGCAGCATTGCAGCGGCGCGATCAACAAGTGAATGTCTGCGCAGCACGTGTAACTGGTTCTGATGGTCGTGATTTCAGACAGCATTTGAGAGAACTTGAAGGCTACGAAACTTCTACAGGGTTTATTGTGAAAAGGCGTCCAAAAAATCGGTAAATTTTCTATAAAAAATAAGTACAATCACCCACATGCCTACTCAACGAGACTACTACGAAATTCTGGGAGTTCCCAAATCTGCTACTGCGACCGAGATCAAAAAAGCGTATCGAAAGATGGCGCTGGAGTTTCATCCGGATAAAAATAAGGCCGCCGACGCTGAGGAAAAGTTCAAAGAGATTAACCAAGCGTACGAAATTCTCAGCGATGAGCAAAAGCGGAAGAGTTACGACCAGTTTGGTCACGCTGCCTTTGATCCGGCATCCGGCATGGGTGGAAACCCAGTTGCTGGTGGCTTTCGCCAAGGTGGTCCGTTTACGTATACGTACAGCGGTGGAGGCAATCCGTTCGAAGGCATGGACGGATTTTCTGATCCATTTGAAATTTTTGAGCAGTTTTTCGGTGGTGGTTTCGCTGGCGCTCGTGGGCCACGCAAGCCTCGATACACTCTGCGAGTTGAGTTTATGGACGCAGTAAATGGCGTCACCAAAGAAGTCGAGATTGAAGGAAAGCAGCGTACACTCAAAATTCCACCTGGAGTCGATGACGGGACACGCATTCGCTACGACGATTTTGACATTACGATTGATGTGCTGCCGCACGATCGCTTCAAGCGCGACGGAAACGACGTATTTGTTGATCAAAATATCGACTTTGCTACCGCTACTCTTGGCGGCGAAACCACGGTTCAAACGTTGCAGGGAGAGCTAAAGCTCAAGGTTCGAGCTGGAACCGCCAGTCATACACTGGTGCGTTTACGCGGTGAGGGTGTGCCAGTGCTGCAAGGTCGCGGTCGAGGTGACATGTATGTCCGATTGATCGTAGAAGTTCCTGCTAAGCAGACACGCGAACAGCGACGACTGCTTGAACAGTGGCGCAAGCTGGCATAGGATACGGGTATGAAAACCTGGATTTTGAGCTGGTTATTGTTAGCTGCCACCGTTATTGCTTGTACCCTTTTCTTTGTTCGCCCGGTTGGTGCTCAGGGGAGTGTTGATTCTTCACAATCAGAAAGTGTTCAAGATTTTTCGTCAGTTACTCCACAGCTTATTCAGACGAATTCCTGGGAAGTGGGAGAGACTCTTTTGTCGCCAGTGTTTGCATTGGCTGGTCAAGTTCGACAAACTCAACAGGGTGTTTTTAGTCAAGATGTCGTAGTGCTTTCTGGCAGTACGGTTCTCTCTGGAGTTGTTGAGCAAGATGTCTATGTGGCTGGAGGAACAGTCATAATTGAAGGGGAAGTTCGGGGCAATGTTATTGCTGCTGCGGGAGAAATCTCGATTCAGCAAGGAGCGACAGTCAGTGGTTCCTTAATAGCCGCTACTCAACGACTCAATATTTCTGGTGTAGTGCAGCAAGACGTTCAAGTTTGGGCACAAGAGGTGATAATTTCAGGTACGGTACTTCAACAGGCGAAGGTTGAGGCTCAGCGCTTACGGTTAGAAGATACTGCAGAAATTGGCTCGTTAGCTGGAACAGTGCAAGAATTCGTAGCTTCCGAAAACGTGCAAGTTTCGTCTGAAAATCTTGTTATTTCTCCACGCAAGCTGTCCGAATCAAGCACTTCTTGGGCGATTGTTTTGATGAGAGCGGTACAGGGTGGAGTTCTGGTCGCAGGCATATGGTTGTTGACGCTGCCACTCTGGAAACGTGCTCCAAATTTCTTACAGCAAAATCTCGGAGCTGTTGCCGCCTGGGGATTCACGGTGGGATTGTTATTCCCCATCGCCATACTCCTGCTGCTCGCAACGGGATTAGGCGTACTGCTCGCATTTACTGCGAGCCTGATATTCATCTGGATTCTCTGGCTCGGGTGGAGTGTCGTTGCTGTGACTTTCGCTCTGTTTTTAGCAGAAAAATATGCTCAGTTTCCTCGAATTATCATCGTTTCTCTCGTTGGCGCGGGATGGGCATTACTGCTCATGCTGCCGGTGGTTGGTTTGTTTGTACGGGTGTTTTCAGGACTGATAGGTCTTGGGATGATCTGCGTTTGGCTGTGGCAGTCTCAGAAGACTGAACAAAAGACCAAAAAAGCTGTCTAGACTCCTGAATATTTGATTGCTCGGCATTTTACGCTATAATACGGGCTAGTACTCGAATCCAGACGAGGTGGGCCAGACCCACCTTTTTTTATAAAGACACGTCCAGAGTAATCTGACATACGAGAAAAGAAGGAGCGCCATGTCGAATACAGTTGTGAAAAGTGGTTTCTTGGCCCTGTTGGAACAGGTGGCAAAAGAGCGAAACATTTCTGTGGATAAAGTGGTTGAATCAATCGAAATTGCGATTGAGGCAGCTTTGAGAAAAGATCGTCCAGAGTTATTCAGCGAGGAAGAAGAAGACGAATCGATCCGATTCGAAGTCAGTCTTGATCGTACAGAAGGCTCTGCTCGAATTTTCCGAATCGAAGACGACAAGCGCGAAGATGTCACCCCAGCTGGTTTTGGCCGCATTGCTTCTCAAACTGCAAAGAACGTGATTTTCCAGAAGGTTCGCGAGTTTGAGCGTGATGCCATGATCGAAGACTTCACCGACCGCATGGGTACTATTGCCCAGGGAACCATTATGCGATACGACGGTCGCAACGCGATTGTTGATCTCGGTCGTGGTCAAGCGATTATGCCACCAGAAGAGCAGATGCATGGTGAGTTCTATCGACCAAACTTGCGTTTGACGTTCCTGATCAAAGAAATTCGCGAAACCCCTCGAGGAAACCAAATTGTTGTCTCACGAGCTGATAAAGATCTGATACTCAAGCTTTTTGAGCGTGAAGTTCCAGAATTGTCCGCTGAAGCAGTGCAGGTAAAAGGACTGGCTCGCGAAGCAGGTATTCGTACGAAGATCGCTGTTTTCTCGGACCGACCAGGCGTAGATCCTGTTGGATCTTGTGTTGGACAGCGAGGTGTTCGCGTGCAAGAAGTTATTCGCGAAGTAAACAATGAAAAAATTGATATTATTCCTTTTTCTACTGATATTAAGGCATATTTAGCAGCCGCTTTGGCTCCTGCTGAGTCTCTCGTGATTTCGGTTGATGAGAAGAATAAAACAGCTGTTATTACCGCTCCAGATGATCAGCTCCCGCTCGCTATTGGCCGAGGTGGACAGAATGTTCGCTTGGCTGCAAAGTTGACTGATTATCAAATTTCCATCCAATCTGCTGCTGGTGAACAGCAAGCCAGTGTTACCGGAAATGAAGAATACGAAATTGACCACCTGGAAGGTATCACCCCAGAGTTGCGTACCAAGATGATTGAAAGTCGTTTGACCACCTACGAAGACATTCACCATCGTTGGGAAAATATCAACAAAACCGGTGGATACACACCAGAACAGATGACAATCTTAGAGTCAGCTCGTAACGCGTTCGCCGAACGCTTGGCGAGTAGTGAATCTACTTTGGCCTAAAGCCACAGATTGAAATTGGAACAAGGAGAGCACTATGGCACTATCAGCGCGTCCACCAGTCGTAACTATCATGGGACACGTTGACCATGGAAAAACTTCTTTGCTGGATTACATTCGGAAAGCCCACGTCGCCTCTGGCGAAGCTGGCGGAATCACTCAGCACATTGGTGCGTATCAAGCAGATTTTCAAGGGAAAAAGATTACTTTTATCGATACCCCTGGACACGCTGCTTTTTCGAAGATGCGCTCTCGTGGTGCAAGTGTCACCGATATTGCGGTTTTAGTTGTTGCTGCCGATGATGGCGTGAAACCACAGACCGTTGAGTCTCTGAAGCATATCCAAGCAGCTGGTGTGCCAATGATTGTGGCGATCAATAAGATTGATCTCCCTGAATCCCAACCAGAAAAAATTAAAGGTCAACTGACTGAGCATGGTGTTTTTGTCACTGGTTACGGTGGTGACACCGACGTGGTGTTGTTATCTGCCAAAACAGGTGACGGCGTTGATAATTTGCTCGAAACTCTCACTACCATGGGTGAATTGATGGAGCTCCAAGCCGATCCAGACGCTCCAGCCGTTGGTGTAGTGATTGAATCAAGTAAAGATCGCTTCCGTGGAACACTGGCAACTGTGCTCGTTCAATCTGGCACATTGCACAAGCGTGACCCACTGTTTGCGGAAGGCGCTTCTGGATCTGTGCGTACGATGCACACCGCAGCCGGTGTTCAAATTGATATCGCTCCACCGAGTACCCCAGTAGAAATTACGGGATTTGATGATGTTCCTCCGGTTGGATCAGCGGTTCAAACGGTTCCACTTCCAGAAAAAGCGCCAGTTGCCGTGGATCCATTTGCTAACATTAACTTTAGTGAGTTACTGGGTGAAACAGCCGAAAAGCTCCGAGTTGTGTTGAAGGCTGACGTCGCTGGATCACTAGAAGCGATTCAGGCCAACTTAAACGCGGATAAATTTGAGATTGTTCACGCTGCTGTAGGTGATATTTCAGAGTCAGATATTCAAATGGCCGAGACCAGCAAAAGTGTGGTGGTTGGTTTTCAAGTTGGGTATCCTGGCAGTTTGAAGAAATTAGCGGAGCGTCAAAAGGTAAAAGTTCGTACGTATAAGATTATTTATGAACTCTTTGAGGCTCTTGAATTATTCCTCCGCCGTCTGAACGAACCAGAAATGCTTGAAAAAGAAGAAGGCAGAGCAAAAGTTCTGCAGATTTTCTCCATTCGTGGCGAAGTTATTCTTGGATCACGCGTTGAGTCCGGCTTCCTCCGCATCGGCAACCAGGTGAAGGTGCTGCGAAATGACGAAGTTGTGTACGAAGGAAAGATCAAAGGTATCAAGCAGGGGAAAGTGGATGTTGGCTCTGTTTCAGCGGACGACGAGTGTGGAGTTGTTATCCAAGCCAAGGCGGAACAGCTGCCGCAAGAGGGCGATACGCTTCTGGCCTTCACTTTAGTGGAAAACGACCTGTAAGAGTGCTATAATAGTCGCGTATGGCAGGAAATTCTTTGGGACACGACATTACTCCTTTGGCTCAGGCGGCTCAAGAAGCCAAGAGTGTTGTGCTCTGTATCCACCCTCAATCAACCTACGACGCAGTCGCCGCCGCTCTGACCTGGAAACAAGTCTGGGAGCAAGCGGGGAAATCTGTCGCCGTAGTTTGTAGCGCTCCCATGCGGGCAGAGTACGCGAGTTTGTTCGGAATCGAGCAAGTTCAAACAGAAGTGGGCAATCGAGATCTTGTCATGTCTTTTGCCTATGACGAAAATGTTGTAGACAAGGTGAGTTACAACGTCAACGAGCAGTCCGGTCAGTTTGAATTAATTATTTCTCCCAAAAATGGCGTTCTCCCCTTGAACCCGGCGAATATTTCCTTCAAGAATGCTGGAGTATCCGCGGATATCGTGGTGCTTTTTGGCTTCCACTCCTTTAATGAGCTCGGAGAAGTGTACGAGAAAGAGCGCTATAGCATTGATCATGCCTTTACGGTGGCGGTTACCCAGAACTCAGTCAGTCACTTTGCCAAGATGCATGTGGCGCTGCAGCCAGAGCACTTGAATTACAGCGAGTGGGTGTACTTTGTGTTGAGTCAGCTCCAGATTGGAGTGATCGACGAGTCTGCTGCCCACAACTTACTGCAAGGTATTGAGTATGCTACCGACCGTTTGGCGGTGGTAGACAGTCCGCGTACCTTCGAGACCGTGGCCCAACTTATGCGCCTGAATGCTCGGCGCCAGTCACAGAACCCAGCCTTCGATTTCTTGGCTACACCCATCAACGCGCCTGCGGCTGAATTAGCGGCTCCCGCCCCAGTGCAGCAGTGGCAAGCACCGCAGTTTGGTTCTGTTCCAAACGAAGAGCGCCTGAACGATTCTGCGCAGATTCAAAATGGTGAAATTGTTCAGCTGGAGAGACAAGCCGGCGCTGCTCCCGTGAACACGAATCAATTCGCCCAAGCTATGGGTCGACGAGCGTAAATTGTCGGGTTGCAGTTTTCGAAAATTTTCGCTGGCTTAGTAATCTAATTTTTGAGGATCGGATCCTCAGTATTTTCTACTCATAGCGAAGCGCGTTCAGGGCCGAGATCTTTGTGGCGCGGCGGGCCGGGAAGTAGCCGGTCAGGATGCCCACGATCACTGAAATGGCGATCACGATCAGCACGAAGGATGGTGGCACATGGGAGATATCCACAAAGCCGACTCCACGCACCAGCGAGAATACCGAGAGGATAATACTCAGGAGTTTTCCGAGCAGGACGCCCATCACCAGGCCAATTATTCCGCCGAAGAAGCCCATGATCATCGACTCGGTGAGGAAGAGTTCGCGGACTTCGCGGGACTTCATGCCCATGGCTTTCATCAGACCCACTTCGCGGGTGCGCTCCAGGAGCGACACCGTGAGCGTGTTAAACATTCCTAGAGCCGCCACCGACAGCGCTACCAATCCGAGTACGGCCAGCACCAAGCGGAAGCTGGCAAAAAGGTTGTCGATTTGGGCCACCGTGTCGGTGACCGAAACAGTTCCATATCCGCTGGCCTCGATCGTGGAGTGCACCCGCTGGAGATGGTCCACGTCATCCACCACCACTTTAGCTTGGGAATAGCGGTCCACCCCGAGAGCACGCAGATCGACAAATGGGACGTACACCATCGGTGTTCCTTCATCAGGGGTGACCCCAACAATGCGGTACGCCAGAGGAGCAGACTCGACCTTTTCGGTCTGTTCACTCTGGAGTTCGCCCACGATAACGAAGGTCATGGTAATTTCTTTGTCCACCGCTTCGTCTTCGGTGATTCCCAGCACCTGTAGTACCGAGCGGTTCACCACTGCCACCCGTTCTGTGCTGGCAGGGAGGTCAATCACCCGAACAGACGAAGGAACTTCGGCCGCAGACTCAGTCTCGATTTCCACCAAAGGCAGAGAACCCGCGCTTTGGGCGTAGGCTGGCGAGACGATGCTCACTCCCAGCACTTGCTCCTCTCTGGAGAGCGGGGTTACTCGCATGGAAATTTCCGCCAGGTAGCCATCCGAAGACATTTGCGTTCCACTCTCGTCTAAAAGAGGGACATACCCGTCTTGGCAGCGGGGGTCAGTTTCTATTGTACAACCGGTTTCTTGCCATAAGAGGACAGTCGTACTGATCCACTTGCCGAGTTGCGTGTTGAGTTGAGCCGAATCGGTAGCGTCGGGATTTGCCGCCGCTGCTCCTGTTCCGGCAGTTCCTGCCCCACCTACACCGCCACTGTAGGCCTCACCCCAGATCTCTGTGCCGACTTGATTGTCTTGCACAGCTCGGGTATAGCCCAACATTGTTCCGGTCGGGGATGGTTCAGAGCGGACGCGGAGCCAAGCTCCGGCATTGATAGTAAATTCTACTCCGCCAATCGAGTCTCCCAAGGTGGACACTGGCGCGGCCGGCTCGTGACTTACCACCTCGCGTTGGATACTAGCTGAGGACACCACCGAAGTCGTGACTTCGTTGCTATCAAAGACCCGGCCGCGCGACGGCTGGATAGCCGAGTTGCGGAGGTAGTCAGCCGTCACCCCATATACGGCCATGTCCGACACCGAGTTTTGGTACGACATTCGTCCCACCACCGCGATTACCGGCAAAACTTGATCGACATTTGGGATAGCCGAAAAGTCTGCCAGGGTTTTATCAGTCAGGGCTAGGTCAGGGGTGAGGCCAGGGAGCACGTCGGCTTGTTTCAGTTCTTCGAGACGAGCCACCCGGGAGATCACCAAGTTTTGCAGCCCATATCCCACCGACACCAGGAACACAATAAAGGCAATACCAATAGCCATGCCACCCATGGTGACCACGGTGCGCGTTTTCTTGACCTGCATATTGCGCAGCGCCAGACTAATAAAGTAGGAGCGATCGGCTCCGCCTTTTCGGTTGCCGTCGAGCACGCGGGAGTATCCGCCGTATACGGCATCGAGACCGGTCTGCAGTGAGCGAGGAAATACTCGCCACGACAGCACTCGACGCAACATTTGGTGCACGACGTATCCAATCACCAGGAAGAGGAAGGTAACGACCGACCAGACTCCCGTGACCATTCCCGCGATTCGGGCAAAAGGGTTGAGGCGTTTGGCGGTGTAGGTTCGAGTAGGAGTCGCGGAGGGAGTTGTTCGTGTCGAAGTGCGAGGGGTACGAGCAGTAGTCCCAGAAAGAGAATCCCGAGCCGCATCACCACGGCTTGCCGACGGAGCAGGCTGCGCCGGACCTTCTATGCGTCGAGGCGCGAAGTTGAGCGGCACTTTTGGTTGGGCAGGTCGGCGGCGGAACAACATACTAGGCTTTTCCTTCTTCTCTCTTCTGGGTGATAGGAGTTGAGGCTGCCCCATTTGTCCCATGTACTCCATTAGGACTCCCGTTTCCATTTGTGGTGCTCACGGGTGTTCGCTTAAAGACATGCTCCTTGCCTTGCAAGAATGTCTTGGGATTCGTGACTTCGTCGATGATCTCGCCATTAAACATCTGCACGGCTCGTGCCGCGAAGGTGAGGTACTCCAGGTCGTGTGTGACCATAATAATGGTTTTTCCCTGCTGATTCAGCAGTGAGATCAAGCGCATCAGCTCTTGGCCCGACTCGAAGTCGAGATTTCCGGTCGGTTCGTCGGCAATAATCACGTCAGGATCGGTCACGATCGCTCGCGCCAACGCCACTTTCTGTTGTTGGCCAGAAGATAACTCAGTAGGAATGTAGTCCTGCCACTCCTGCATACCCACCAGCTGTAAGACCTTGTCCGCCTTTTGCAGAGACTCGGCCTCACTCACACCACTGATGCGCAGGCCAAACATAATATTTTCCTTCACCGTCAGCGCCTTGATCCAGTTTGGTTGCTGGTACACCATGCCAATATGCGTCTTGCGGAACTCGCTGCGGCCGTCTTCGTCCAGCGTTTCGTAGAGTGAGTTACCAGAGAATCTCACTCGCCCGCTGGTTGGTGCTTCGAGACCAAGCATAATGTGCAGCAGGGTGGATTTTCCACAGCCCGAGGGGCCAAACAGTACCAGGAAGTCGCCGGTTCGTACGGTGAGAGACACCCCTTTGAGCACGGGTACCGACTCAGTCTTGACCACAAAGGTCTTGTGTACATTTTCGACGCTAATTAAAGGGGCAGAGGTACTCATACTTATGGGAGGCGGAAGGAGCTCAGGAAGCTAAAGGCCTCTGAGAGATTTTTAATAACCAGGTCTAAGGCGGAGCGGGTGGCTTTGGGGGCGATGGTAACGACGTCGATACTGGCGGCTTCGTTCCCGGCCGTGTCTTTGGACAGCGCGCGCAAATGGTAGACCTGACTTGGTG
Source organism: uncultured Pseudomonadales bacterium (assembly GCA_964519905.1). Lineage (GTDB taxonomy): Bacteria > Patescibacteriota > Microgenomatia > UBA1400 > UBA1396 > CAZFLN01. Next base: position 12,111 of record CAZFLN010000017.1, read on the forward strand.
TGAGGTTAGAGAGAATCACGGTGTGGTTGGTGGTGAAGTTGCCATCTTCTTGCGTGCGCTGAGCGTAGGTGGAGCCGGTGCCTTCGCCAAACTCGACTTGGGAAGTTGCTGGTTCGTCGGTGTTCCAGCTTACGATCAGCTGCGCGCGGATGTCGCCCGCCGCAAATCCGACTGGAGGCACTGTGCCGCCGATGACCTTGAGGTCCAGGATTTGCGGCGGGCGTGTGTCCGTAGCCGTGGTAAAACGCTGCGTGTCAGACACTGCTTCGTTCCCCAGGCGGTCGCGGCCGCGTACCACCAAGATGTAGCTGGTTTCTGGCTGGAGGCCGCGTACCAACATGCTGTGGGCGCCGGTTTCTAGAGCCACCCTGACCTCGTCACGGGCTGCGCCAGGGTTATTTTCCGGATAGTAGGTCACGATCGACGACACCGCTGTATTGGTATTCCAGGTCACGCGGACGGTTGACTCGGCCGTGTTGGCCACTTGTTCCAGTCGAACATTGCTGATCTGCGGTCGGGGCAGCGTCTCGAAGTCGAGAATCGTGCCTTCGTACTCGCTGTCTTCGCCGTCGAAGGCGTTAATCTTGTAGTAGTACTTGGTGCCGTCAGTTAAGCCTGTCAGCTCAGCTGTGTAGGTGACCTCGCCAGTAGAGGTAGGAATTTCTCGGGCAGCACCGAAATCAGTGGAGGTGCCGTAGTAGATCTTCACCTTGCTGGCGCCGTTACTGGTGAACTCGATAATTGCGGTACTCAATCCTACGTTGCGCGCCACCACATCCTGCACCGTGGGAGCTGGCAGCGTGCTAAAGGTTTTCTCTTCGCTTTCGCCGGTGTTACCGTCCTCATCCGTCCACTTGGCCCGGTAGAAGTACTTGGTACCTGGCTCCAGGTTATTGAGGTTAATGGTGTGGTTGGTGACTTGGTTGGAGTTGGAAGGCTCTTCGGCATAGTACTCGCCACTCTTGGTCCCGTAAGCCACCTTTGAGTCGCTGGCACGGTTGGTGGTCCAGACAATACGTGCCCGCTTGGTGGTGAGATTTTCGGCGGTTGGGCCGCTTTCGAGGGTAGCCGGCGAGGTCCATTTTCCGGTTGGCGTGATGCTCACAGCATTACTGCCGGAAGAAGTGGCGTTGGCGCCGTCGCGCGTTACTACGCGGTAGTAGTACTGTCGTGACTGCGGCGTAGTATCCACAAAGGATAATCCTTGGGTTGTTCCTACTTGGCTAAAGCTCGCCCCATCGGTGGAACGGTACACCACGTAGGTGAGGTTGCCTGCTCCCTGGTAAGACGGGGCGGTCCAGGTGAGGGTGACGTTCCATTGTTCCTGCGACTTGATGGACGAGTCACTGGCCACGAGGTTCCCCACATTGTCTGGATCGGTGGAGTTGAGCGTAAAGGTGCCGGTGATGTAGTTGCTGGGCGAGTAGTTTGGCACGTCGGCGTTGTCTACGGCCACGACGTACACCGTGTTGGTCCCTTTATTCACGTTAGGCAGACTGGTGGTACTCACTGTGGTAGAAGTGCCCGTGGAGAAGTAGGTGGCGGGGTTGCTGGTGAGCGTGGCGTAGGTAGAAGGTGGCGTGGTGTTGACCATGTAGTAGTACCCGGCTACTTCTTGGCCAATCGAGGCTTCGGCTTCTGGCCAGGACAGCGCAAAGGCGTTGGTGTCGGACTCGCTGGGAGTAATCGTGACTGACTGAGCGCCTTCCCAATTGGGAGCGGCGCCACCGTAAGATAAGTTTCCGGTGCGGATCGTGGCTTCAGAGGAAATATTGCCGGCTACGTCTACGGTTCGGAAGTACACCACGTTGTTGCCGGACACAATCGACGGACCGTCTTGCTCCTGCGTGAGGTTATAGGAACTGCTGGGCATAGGGATGTAGTTGAGACCCAGCGCATCGCTGTGCTCGGTGCCCAGCCAAGGTCCACTGGTGGAGTTAATCTGGTACTGCCAGCCGAGCACTTGCGAGTGGGTGTCGGAAGAAGCTGAGCCACCACCAGTCGGCCAGCCAAAGTTCATGTCTACTACGTTCGAGAAGTTACCGGCCGCCGGTGAGATGTAGGCGACGTTGGCTGGTGGCGTGTTATCAAAGAGGAACGAGAACGAAGTGGCCGAGCCGGCGTAGACATTGCCACCGTTGTCGATCGCTTTGACGTTGAAGTAGTACGGATCGGTAGAAGAAGTCAGCCAGGGAGAGCCATGATACGACAGGGTGGCAAAGTCCACAGCCGTGCTGGTGACCACAAACTGACAGTCCGAACCAGCCGTAGAGCCAGGTGAGGTGCCGAGCAGTCCTTTGCTCGTGGCTGGATCGCCCAGGGCATCCGTACCAAGATAGAGACAGTAACCGCGCAGGCCCGTGCCACCGTCGTTATCTTCGCCAGGTTGCCAGGAGAAGTATGGTTGGGTGTTGTTGGTCCAGTCGTCCTCTTCCATGTCGGTGCCACTGATCGAGCGTTTCATGGTGATGTCGCTGGCGTTTACAGCCGGGGCCGTGATGTCGGTGGTTAAACCGAGGTCAAGCGAGGTAAGAGTCGGTATGTCGCTGCCGCCGAAGTCGAAGAAGAGTTTCACCGCCAGTTTCTGGTTGTCTACCGGGAAAGCTTGCAGCGCTTCTTGAGTGAGTTCGTCGATGGTATTGGTGTGGGCGGTGGCGTTGCTGGCGGTTTCCCAGGAATTGCCATCCCAGTACTGCCAGGTGCTGTTGGTTTGGCAGACGGTGCCGTCGTCCGCACAGATTTGGTAGCGGATTTGCGCGTGGCCGGCGGCACTGGAAGTTGGAACCAGAGAGTCCCAAGTAGAGACTTGGTTGTTGGTGTACGCAGTGGTGGTAAAGACACTGTACTCGCCTATTTTGGACAGCGTCCAGTCATCGGTGATGACAGTCTTGTTCTGTTTCACTTGGAGTCCATACTCTCGGTCTTCGTTGGCACCGGTTACGGTGGCGGAAAGGAGCCACCAGCCGTCCCCCATATTGTCGTAGGTGGTGGCCACTGGGGCGCCGTGGACATACAGCTGGGCTACCGTGTCGTTGACCTCGCCGCCCTCATTACCCGAAGAAGAATCGAAAACGTAGACCGAAAATTTAAAATCGTCGGCAGAGCCGACATTCAGCGTTTGGAAGATTTTGCCATCTGCAATCGAACCAACTTCTGTAACATTTCCCCCACCACCGAAACCCGAAGAAGAGGCGTAAGAGGAAGAGATTTCTACAGGATCACTGGCACACCTAAACCCAATAAAGGGATGACGATTCCCGGGGACATTACTCAAATAGAGTGCGAACACACCCGCGTACGTAGCATTATCCCAAGCCGCGCCCCGGAGGAAAGCGTACACGGTTGTGTTTGAGTCAGAAGGATCTGAATAGTGATAGATACGACCTATTCCCTGGTTCGCATTCCAGGAAGGATTAGAGGGACCGGCGTTGACCGCTTGTAAAGGCGATCCTGCCTTATATTCTTTAATAAAGCGGGTTGTTGAACCAACCGCATAATCGCTCCAATTAAAGCCACTGGTGTTGTCTGTGACCCCGTCCCATGCCACTGGCTGCTGGTTGCGCAGGATCGTGTCACTGTTCCAGTTGTACACGTTTCCAGCCAGATCCCAAACCACACTGCCGTTAGAGAGCGTGTGCGTTCGTGTATTAATGCCGGTGAGCGGGTTGAAGCCGTCCATAGAAGCGCCGGAATTGGAGTTGCCACGGAACAGCGCGCCGTTGCCCACCGCGTTGCCGGTCCAGTTGCTAGGAATTTGCTCGACGTTGCGGGCGAT
>CAZFLN010000018.1:0-6578 GCA_964519905.1 uncultured Pseudomonadales bacterium
GCAGAATTCTGGCTGCTGATTCCGGAAAAGTGGTCGTGGCAGGTTGGGTAGACAACTCTGGATACGGAAACCGCGTTATGATCGATCACGGAAATGGCTTTGTCACTCTCTACGCTCACTTATCAGTGGTTCGTGTGAGTGTTGGTCAGACAGTCAATAAGGGTGATGTCATTGGCGACATGGGAACCACGGGCCGATCAACTGGTGTGCACTTGCACTTCGAAGTACGACAGGGTGGCACCCTCATGAATCCTGGAAGCTTCCTTCAATAATCATCCAGTGACATAGCGTATAATAACAACTAAGAAAAAGATTGATACAAGATAGAGAATTATCTACAGAAAAACACTTGGATTCACTTGTATACAGTAAGACATATTGAGAGAGATTAATTATGATTGATATCGCTTTAGTAACAGTTTCTTCCGGCAAGGGCGGAGACGGTTCGTATTCCTATCGGCGCGAAAAATATGCTCCTAAAGGTGGACCGGATGGTGGCGATGGCGGAAATGGTGGCGATGTTTACTTAGTTGTGAACGCTCACAAGAACACCTTGCGAGATTTCCAGAGTACAAAAGTGTTCGCCGCGCAGGATGGCCAAAATGGCGGGAAACGACTCAGTCATGGAAAGCACGGTACAGATCTCGAAATTGAAGTTCCAATGGGGACGTTGGTTTGGGAAGTCACAAATACTGATGCAGTCGCCGATGGAGCTCAACCAGAAAAGCGACTCGTCGTAGAGTTGCTCGACCCAGAAGCAAAGTTCCGTGTCGCAATTGGAGGAAAAGGCGGGAGAGGCAACGATCACTTCAAAAACTCAACCAACCGCACTCCGTTGGAGTATGAACAAGGAGGAGCCGCGCAGGTTCGCGTTCTTGAACTGGAGTTGAAACTCTTAGCAGACGTTGGTTTTGTTGGTTTCCCAAATGCCGGGAAGAGCAGTCTTTTACGAGTGCTCACCAAAGCACAACCAGAAGTGGCTGACTATCCATTTACCACACTGACTCCTCACTTAGGGGTGATGGAGCGATATCAAAATCAGCAGGCAAACAGAGTGGTGCTGGCCGACATCCCAGGACTTATCGAAGACGCAAGCCAAGGGAAAGGTTTAGGACACCAATTTTTGCGCCACATTGAGCGCTGTCGAGTACTGCTGTACGTCTTGGCTCCCGATACAATTTCTGTTCTTTCTGGTATGTACGCCGAGAAATCAGGCTTGCAGCAATTAGCGCAGGAATTGCGCGCGCAGTGGCAAACTCTACAACAAGAATTGGTGGCGCATAATCCAGAACTTGAACAGCGTCCGTTTTTGATCGGCGTCAACAAATCTGATCTTTTTTCGGCTGAGGATCTGGCCCAGTTAGAATCGCTGGTTCGAGAACAATTTTCTTCTGTAACGAAACAAGTTGCTTTCTTTTCTGCCGCCACAAACGCTGGCTTGGATGAATTAGCAGCTGAATTGTTGACTACTCTGGAGCAGCATCCACCGGCTCCGGTGAAATCACAGAACTTGGCCGAGTTTGGTCCACGTCAGTACCGTCCTCAACCAAAGCTTTTGCGTCGTGATTTGAAGTAGTAATCTTTCCGCTTGTATCTACCAGGCAAAAGCTTAGTCTGGTATAATCAAGTCTCACCAGGGCCCATAGCGCAGCTGGTAGCGCGTCTGCATGGCATGCAGAAGGTCAGGGGTTCGAGTCCCCTTGGGTCCACTTTACATATACGTTTTTGATTTCGATTTTTGTTCGATGTTCCCTCTGTGCTACACTGAGATTATGCGTTTCACCGGACTTTCTCGCGACTCTCGCCGTGGTCTTACCATGATTGAGTTACTTGTCGTTTTAGTCTTACTAGTAATTCTTATTTTTGCGGTGATCTTTGGTATTCAAAAGTATATTTCCAGTGCACGAGATGCCGAGAGAAAATCAAATTTGCAGTCATACAGAACTGTGTTTGAAGATTATTTTTCTGACAACGGCGTGTATCCACCGGCTGAGGCATTACTGCACTGTGGTCAATCAGATCTTGCTCCGTACTTACCGCAAATTATGTGTGACCCTGATGGAAGTCCCTACCTGTATGTCCCGAGCCCAGATCGTTTAGATTATGTGTTGTTTGCACGGTTAGTAAACCGTGACGATCCATACATTCGACAGTATGGATGTCATAACGGGTGTGGTCCAGATCATAACAATGATGGACAAGGAGATTTTTCTATTGGTGTGAGTAGTGGTCGTCCGGTCAGTGGGGGAGATTATCCAGTTCCGCCGACGCCAGAGCCAACTCCGGTTCCGAGCCCAGGTGGTACGCCTGTTCCCACAGCTGAACCAACTCCCAAGCCACCGGCCGGATGCGGAAGTTGGTGCTATGCCAACCAGTGCACTACTTGCTGTGGTGCCTTTTATCGCTGTGCTGCAGATGGACGCACATGTGTTCCAGATAATTCATGCGACCCCTGTCCAAATGGGGTGTGTATGGGAGGAGACTAGGAAAATTATGAAACACTGGTATCGATCACTCAAAATGTATTCCAATAATCAAGGTTTTACGTTAGTTGAGATTTTGGTGGTTATGGCGATTATTGGAATCCTTGCCACCATTGGAACCAATAGTTTTCTGATTTCTCGATTACGTGGTCGCGACGCGGAGCGGAAAAGTTCACTTGGCCAAATTCAACGTTCTTTTGAGATGTATTACAACGATTACAATCGATATCCCGCACCAACAGAGTTCACCTGGGGGGGAGTGTTTGAAGACGCGAACAATGTGTACATGGCTATGGTTCCAGATGATCCTCGCTCTCCCAATTCGCAGTATTTTTATGAAGTTTCGACCGATGGACAGCGATATCGCCTCTATGCTCGGCTGGAAAATACGCAAGATTTGGTTACAGATTTAAACGGTGATGGTGAGCCTGGTGATGAATACGATGGGACCGTCGGCGATGGCCAACCCAAGAATTGTGGAAGTTTTTTGTGTAACTATGGAATCTCGAGTATGACTACGAACATGACGGAGGCACTATGACGCACGTACGAAATCAAGCGCAATCCAGAGGGGGATTCACCCTGGTAGAGCTTCTGGTTGTGATTTCTATTATTGGAATTCTTTCCGCGCTTTTACTAGTGAATCTTGCCGGAGCGCGTGAGCGTGGACGTGATTCATCGCGCAAATCTGACCTTGCTCAACTGCGTACAGCGCTGCGTTTGTATTACAACGATAATCAGATGTATCCAACCGCTTCCGACGGCAGAATAGTGGGTTGTGGACCGGTTGGTGACGATGTTTGCGCGTGGGGTGGAGAGTTTGTTGCGGGAAGTACTCGTTACATGAATCTGCCAAGTGATCCGATTGCCGCTCGGACATACACCTACGAACAATTAGCCAGTGGAAATGGGTTCCGTGTCTCTGCCTTGCTCGAGAATCTTTCTGATCCTCAGGCGGCTGAAAGCCAATCTCGTTGCGGAGTCACCGACGGAGTCGACGGAATGTTTTACATTTGCGCTGAGTAGCGAGCGGTCTTTCTTCGCCTCATTTTTTTCTTCTAGAAAAGATCAGAGAATCCAGTAGGAGGATTTTCCTGGGTGGGGTCTTCTGGTTGTGTCGGTGTTTCTGGGAAGACAGCGTTTCCGGTCTCATTTTGAGTATTTTCTTGACCAGAGCTGGTGGCGTTTTGTTCGGCCTGGAGAGCCGCTGCTTCTTGTTGGTTTTTCAGCAGTTCTCGTGACACTCGGAGTTTATCTTCTACAACTGGTCTTTCTGGTGAGTCACTGGCCAAGAGTTCGAGTGTTTTCTCGAAGGCTGCTTGTGCTACGACAGCATTCTCAATAGAAAGCGCTGATTCTCCCAAGAGATAGTAGGACTGTACCCATCGAGGATTGAGCTGAATAGCCTGTTCGTATAGACGGAAGGCATTTTCTTGTTCACCAAGTCGGGCATAGAGTTGTCCTAGAGCCAGACGAAGTTCAGGGTTGAAAGGATCTGTTTGAATGGCTTGGATGCGTGCGGCCAAAGCCCAGTCAGCTGCGCCTTCTAAGGAGAGAATATTGCTATAGACACTCGCCAAAACTTCCCAGCTTTCAGTACTGGATGGATCAGCCGCGACAGCATTTCGACCCTCGTTTACCGCTTGTTGGAGGAGGCTCAAAGCCAGTTTTTGCTGTTCTTCGGAGAGTTCTGCTCCTTGTGTTTGCGCTTCTTGCTGCATGGCTTGGACAATAGCAAAACTGGTTGATGCAAACGCACGACGATATTCTGGGTGGAAAGGTGTCAATGTCATCGCTTGTGCTTGAGCCGCGTAGACTGTTTGTGCGTCGGCGGTGCTGGCTTGTTGCAGGCTCCAGCCGAGTAAGAAATTACTGCGCAACGGAGCAATCATAAAGACTGAGATTACTCCCACAACTGCCGTTACAACACCAGCAGTTCCCAAGGAAGAAGCCCAAGGGAAGCGAATATTTTCTGGTACTTCGGCACTCCACACCTCTTCACTTCTGAGCAAGCTTGCTTCACTTAATGCCACAATGATTCCTAAGAGGAAGGTGAACCACAGCAGTGGTGTGAAAGGAATCACGAAGAAAGCGGCTAGGTGCATACAGAGATACACCACTAGCGAAAGTTGGCGAGAACGAATGGTTCGTAAGATTGGGAGTAAAGTCTTAAAGCTGGCGAGTAAAGCACCAACTCCCAGAACTCCGTGCGTGGCGAGCAGGAAGAGAAACTCATTCGAGCTACTGGCGAAACGCACAGACCAATACTCATGTGCATTAAATCCAATTCCACGATATTGATGGAAAGCGTTTAAGAAGCTGCTCGGGCCAAATCCAAACAGAAGCGTTGGCACAGATTTGAAGGACTCAACAGCGATGTTCCATCCGGCACTCCAAGGCAAGATGAATGGGCGAACGGCGGGGTTGTTAAATCCAATGTATGCCAAAACCAGAGCAATAAGAGTAAGCACCAGTCCCCAAATCATCACAATTTGTTGTTGTTTTTCTCGAGCGGCATTTGGAGCTGCATCTCGAATGGACAAAACTGCCGCAACCCCAACGGGAAGAACAAAGGCAACGAGTGCTAAGAATGAGTCCGTTGGGTTAAAAGCCAGGGTGCTTGGATACGCGGTGCCGAACACTCGGTTGAGACTTTCTGATAAAGCCATGGGCGTGAACTGCAGAAGCGCAATAAGCGTGGCAATGGTTGCCGGGAAAAGCAGTGCTTGCAGTACTGATTGCCAACGAACACTTCTGGCCAACGTACTTCCAAACACGAGGAAGAGGGCAAAGAAGAACCACGTTACCGGAAAGTTGGTGAGATGGTACAAGGCGTTGTGTGTAAAGAGGGCAGAAAGAATACTCACCCCAGCAAATGCGCCGAAGAAAATCGTTGGCTTGCTAAGTGTTACAACGGCACGGCGAGAAATGAGTGTCTGTATTACCCACAAAGTGGTGAGGACCAAGGCGAGTACTCCAACGAGGATTCGCTTTTGCCAATTTCCAGGATCAACCACTCCAGGGAGAAAGAACAAGGGAATGAAAATAGCACCCAACAATAAGAGAATACTGGATAACTGTGCTGGTCCTTTTTTCAAACTTGGTGTGCTCATATCTTGATTAGTGTAGCGTGTTTTCGGTGCTAATTTCAAGTCCAATGCGTTTGCTTTCAGAGGATTAGCGGTTAATGACCCACCAGTTAAAGTTGATGTCTTGTGTATGCGCTAAGCCGTCAATGGCGACTGTAAAGCTGCCATCTGTTTGCACAGAGACGTAGAGCATTTTGTTGCCAGTTGAGCTCGTCGCGGTGAGGTAGACCAGACTATTGGGTCGAACCTGGGTGGTTCGGATGGTAAAGATATTTTTTCCGCTCTTGAGAATGGCTGTACCCGAACTGGAGTTCAGTTCTTCAGATTGATCTTCGTTTTCTTGATCCGATCCAGCGTCTTCGGCATTAATAGCCAGGTGCTGGAGACGAGTAGAGCCATCAGCGTGGTAAGAAGCAACTTCTTGCCCTTCGTTTCCACGAATTATGAGTGCTCCGAGAATATCTTCTTCTGGCGTTTCGGTTTCGAGATCTGTTTCCATTTCTGGATCGAGGATTTCTGCGCTCATTGTCGCAATGTCGATAGTGAGAGGGTTGTTTCGAGCCAGGAGTTGGTTGGTTTCTACTGTTTGGGCAGTGACTTTTCCGCTGACATTCAAGTCGCCATTGATTGCTACGGTTCCGTTGTTAAGAACGATGAGATCGTTCATGAAAGAAAGAGTGCCCAGCCCAGATGGTTGGATGGCAAAGGTGTTGCAGCCAGTTTCGACCGAACACTCAGTTTCGTAGCCAAAGCTGAGCGAGTTTTTACTCAGGATAGTTCCTTGAGTGCTAAATGTGTCGCCAGAGATACTGCCGGAGGCTTGGATTTGACCCAGTACGAGTAGATTCTTTGGAAGCGTAATGACCTCTTCGTCCTCGCCGCCCAAAATGATGGTATCGATATCTTCCTGGATTTCTGGGTCAATGTCTGGTGTGGCGCTTGTACTGGCGTTTTGGGCGGCGACCAAAGCAGCGATTCGATCTTCCAGTCCTTCCACACTTTCTGC
>CAZFLN010000018.1:6588-13904 GCA_964519905.1 uncultured Pseudomonadales bacterium
TTCCAGAGATACTGGCCCCGTTTGCTTCCAGAAGTGCGAAGCGAGCAGATTGAGCAGTTAATGTACCCTCAATAGTCGCGTCGCCAGAAAGAATCATTGATTCACCAGAGATAAGTCTTGAGGACATTTCTTGTGCAGCGATACTGCGGAAGGTAGCAGATCCACTGGCGGTGATGCTGGCAGTTAAGTTTCCAAGCTCATCGACAATGCTGAGAGCATTTCCAGTGCTGCCACCAAGAGTAAAGGAGCCATCTTCTGCGAGGGCGGCATCTGCCAAGGAGTATTCGTTATTTACCAAAACAAGTACTTTGGCGAGAACTCTTCCGTCGGGAAGGAGGTAGCATTCATCTTTATTGTCGTTTGGCCAACCGGCTTGTGTGGCATCAGTGATTTCTGAGCATGATGCGTCTGCAGGATCAAAAGCAGTTAGTACCGTACCGACAGAGAAGCCTGAACCAGGAAGTTTTGCACCAATTCCATCAATGTCTGATAATCCAATGCGGTCGCCAATGTTGAGCTTCTGCTCAGTGACGACTTTTACTGGCACACGTCCAGCCAGTGTGAGCGGCTTGAGGTGTGGATCTGTTTGTTCATGCAGGCCAGTGTTTGGTTTGTTCAAGATAATACTTGGATCTGAAGAAATGACCCCAAGTACTTTTTTGCTTTCATTGCGAGAGGCTCTGATAATGTTAAACCGATCATAGAAATTATCTCGATCTTCTGTGCTCTGAGTGACTGAAACGATATCACCACCACCAAGATTGACATCACTCGCCCATGCGTACTCGGCAAGGTCAGGCTGACTACCACCAGCGGCATTCGTAACAGAGCGCCATTCATATGTGCCGTTAGTGGCGGTTTGAGTACAGAAGAACATTCCTCCGATGGTGGAAATTTTTCTATTGTAAATAAGTTGACCTTCGTTTCTGTCGGAACAGCCAAGTGCATCATCGGCAATATTTCGTAGTTTGAGTGCCGAGGCTTCGATAATACCATTCTTGAGGAAATTACTGCCCCAGTACGCAAAGCGTACACCGTTCGTGGCATTACACGCCGTTCCAGGAGAGCCACAAGCCATGGCAACAAAGACTCCATTTCCAAAGCCTATCTGGTACCAAGGCGAGCCTGAGAGTGCGGGAGACTGGAATGACCAGTTTATTCCGTCAGAAGAGATCATTGATCGGTTTGTTCCATCCATAGAAACAGCTATAAACATGCCGTTTCCATAGATAACGCCATTCCATCCTTGTGTCGGACCAGGGTGAGTTTGGAGCGTCCAGGTTACCCCGTTAGGTGAGGTCATGACACGGTTGCCAGCTCCGGCGGTGGCAACTGCAACGAATAATCCATTCCCATAAGTAATTCCCTGCCAATGGTAATCAGCGGCAGCAGTTTGAGCGGTCCAGGTTACCCCGTCAGGGGAGGTCATGACACGCTGCCCAGCATTTGTATTACACGAGCTATCAGAGTTTACACCACAAGCCACGGCGACAAAGAGACCGTTGCCGTACGCGATGTCAATCCACGTGTGGTTCCCCGCACTTGTTTGAGCGGTCCAGGTTATCCCGTCAGGGGAGGTCATGACACGGTTGCCGGATCCGTTAGAAGCGATAGCCACGAAGAGACCATTCCCATAGGCTACATCGCGCCACTGGTTTGTATTTGCGGCATTTCGGAGCGTCCAGCCCACACCGTCAGTGGAGGTCATAACACGTTGCCCAGCCGTGGCATTACAGGATGGCGCGTCAAGTCCACAAGCCACGGCCACGAAGATACCGTTCCCGTAGGTAACTCCTATCCAAGAATCATTATTTCCGCCAGGGGCGGTAATGGCTGCCCAAGTGACGCCGTTATGTGAAGCGGCAAGTCTTGTTCCGTCAAGAGAGACTGCCACAAAGGTGCCGTTGCCATACGCGATATTTCGGAAATGGCCTCCAAAAGAGGTTGTTGTTGTCCAGCTGTTGTTGTATGTGACATCTGTTTCTCCGCCATTGGCTAAAACATTCCCATTTACTGTTGTATCCCCTTGTACCAGAAGAGCAGGCTGGTCAATGGCATATGCCATGGCGAACTGATTTGTAGAATCAGGTGATACAGCCACAAAGGTATTCTTTCCATAGGTAATGCCTGTAATTTGTCCAAACAGAACTGATTGTTCAGCGTTCCAGTTGATGCCGTCAGGTGACGTCATAATCCATCCTGGTGCTAAAGACGCGAGGGATCCCACAGCAATAAACCTCCCGTCTCCATAGGTAACGTCAAACCAACTCACCCATGTGCCGCCCCCACTGCTAATTATTGGAGCAATGCGTGCGGTCCAAGTGATGCCGTCAGGTGACGTCATCACTTGGTTGTTTGCTGAATTCGTGGCAACGGCGACAAAGAGGCCGTTGCCGTACGTCACGCGTCTCCATTCGTTGTCAACAGGGGTGGAACGGAGTGTCCAGGTGATGCCGTCAGGGGAGGTCATGACGCGGTTGCCGGTCCCAGTTCCGGCAACGGCAACAAAGAGGCCGTTGCCGTAGCCCACTCCTCGCCAGTTGTTGTCAGCAGGTGTAGTCTGAGCGGTCCAGTTGATGCCGTCAGGTGACGTCATGACACGGTTGCCCGTGCCAGTGATAGCCACCGCGACAAACATGCCGTTTCCATACGTCACTGACGACCAGTTGTTGTCAACAGGGGTGGAACGGAGTGTCCAGGTGATGCCGTCAGGGGAGGTCATGACACGAGTACCTACTCCGGTTGAGGAAACGGCGACGAAGATTCCATTACCGTAGGTCACGTCATTATATTGATTGAAGTGAATAGTCGGTTGAGCGGTCCAGGTGATGCCGTCAGGGGAGGTCATGACTGGTCCTCCACCCAGAGCAACGGCGACGAAGATTCCATTACCGTAGGTTACAGTTGAGTAACCGACGACTGAGCTTGGATGTGTGGTTTTTACCCATCGGTTTTGGGACCCAGACAAATTGGTATTCTGTTCGCCACGAATCTCCATTCCACCGTTGTAGATGTTGTTGTGTGGGGTGACGGTTTGTTCTGGAAAGCCGGAGGTCATGACGCGGGTGCCGGTGCCGTTCCAGGCCACGGCGACAAACATTCCGTTTCCATAGGTGAGGCCGCGCCAGGAACGGTCAGCGGCTGAAGTACGACTCATCCAGGTGATCCCGTCCGGGGAGGTCATAACGCGGTTGCCAGTGCCAGAGCCCGCTACCGCCACAAACATCCCATTGCCATAGACTACTTTGTCCCAAGTATTGTCAGCAGCGGAAGTTCTGATAGTCCAGGTGATCCCGTCCGGGGAGGTCATAACGCGGTTGCCAGTGCCAGAGCCCGCTACCGCCACAAACATCCCATTGCCATACGTTACTGCCCACCATGTGTTATCAGCGGCGGAGGTACGACTGGTCCAGGTGATCCCGTCGGGGGAGGTCATGACACGGTTACCAGTGCCAGAAGTGGCAACAGCGACAAACAATCCATTTCCATAGACAACAGACTGCCAGAAATTGTCAGCGGCGGAGGTACGACTGGTCCAGGTGATCCCGTCCGGGGAGGTCATAACACGATTGCCCGTACCTGAGTTGGCCACAGCCACGAAGAGGCCGCCACCATAGGTAACCGAGCGCCAGCCATTGTCAGCAGCGGAAGTTCTGATAGTCCAGGTAATTCCATCTGGTGAGGTCATGACGCGGTTGCCAGTTCCAGATGTGGCTACGGCTACGAACAGACCGTTGCCATACGTTACTGAGGTCCACTCGTTGTTAATTGAGGTTGTTTGGAGGGTCCAGTTAATGCCGTCGGGGGAGGTCATCACTCGGTCGCCGGATGTGGCGTTACAGGCTCCTGCGTTTACACCACAAGCCACCGCCACAAACATCCCATTGCCATAAGCGACAGAGTGCCAACTGCTTGTGTCCGCAGCGGAAGTTTGGGAAATCCAGGTTGATCCAACTGATGATGTCGGGTTACTTTTTTCGGGGGTAATAGTCTCTCTCGGGAAACCGGAGGTCATGACCGTGCCTGATAGAGCCACGGCGACGAAGAGACCGTTGCCATAGGCAACAGAACTCCACTGGTCGTCAGCGGTGGAGGTACGGGAGGTCCAGTTGATACCGTCGGGTGAGGTCATGACAAGCTGCCCAGCCGTGCCATTTAAGGCAATCGCCACAAAGAGGCCGTTGCCATACGTGATGGTGTTCCAGTAGTTATCCTCAGCGCTGGTGCGGGAGGTCCAGTTGATGCCGTCAGGTGAGGTCATGACGCGGTTTCCGGTTCCTGAACCAGAGACAGCGACGAACAATCCATTTCCATAGACAACAGACTGCCAGAAGTTATCAGCGGCTGAAGTACGAATCGTCCAGGTGATACCGTCGGGTGAGGTCATGACGCGGTTGCCAGTTCCAGATGTGGCTACGGCTACGAACAGACCGTTGCCGTAGGTCACAGATCTCCAGCCGTTGGCGGCAGCAGCGGTACGGAGCGTCCAGGTGATGCCGTCGGGGGAGGTCATGACGCGGTTGCCGGAACCAGAAACAGCAACGGCAACGAAGAGGCCGTTGCCGTAGGTGACGGACTGCCAGTTGTTATCGGCGGCGGAGGTACGGGAGGTCCAGTTGATACCGTCGGGGGAGGTCATGACGCGGTTTCCGGTGCCGGAACTGGCCACGGCGACAAACACCCCATTGCCATAGGTCACAGAGCTCCAGCCGTTGGCGGCAGCAGCGGTACGGAGCGTCCAGTTGATGCCGTCTTGAGAAGTCATCACACCAGTGCCCGTGTTCCAGGCTCCTACAGCGACGAACATTCCGTTGCCATAGGCAACAGAGGTCCATACGTCACTGGAAGGGCTGGTCCGACTCGTCCACACCGTTCCCGTCGAACGAATATCGCCAATCACGTCTACCTGGCCGCCGGTTGGGGTAACGGTGAGTTTGCCGTCTGCGTCGGTCTCAAAACTGGTGTAGTTGCTCGGGTCGTAGGTAACTCGCATTTCATCATTGATACTCATCCGGTCAGGTCCGAACGTAAATCGAACATCACCATTCACATCGAGCACATTTCCGGTGGCCAGCTGGAGGTCGTCGGCCAGAGAGATCTTCACACTCCCTGGTCCCACGGCGTTAATGTTTAGATCTCCGTTGCTTTGGACAGTAAACTGTGCATACGCCGCGTCACTATAACTGAGTCGCAATTGTTCATTAGAAGAACGAGCGTGGAGCGCTGGTGCCGTGGTATCGCCATGGACGCGGAGGTTGCCTTGATAGAGGTTGTTGTGTGGGGTGATGGTTTGCTCGAGTTTGCCGGAGGTTATGACGCGATTGCCAGAGCCGGTTTCTGCCACAGCCACAAATGTTCCGTTTCCGTAGGTGACCGAGCGCCAAGCGTTATCTGCTGAGGAGGTGCGGCTGGTCCAGGTAATTCCGTTGGGAGAGGTCATAATACGATTATTGGTGCCAGATCGAGCCACGGCCACGAAGAGACCGTTACCGTAGGTTACAGAACTCCAGATGTTGTCAGCAGCAGAGGTACGAGGAGTCCAGGTAATTCCGTTGGGAGAGGTCATGACACGATTGCCAGAGCCGGTTTCGGCCACGGCGACGAAGAGGCCATTGCCGTAGGTCACAGAGCTCCAGGCGTTGTCAACGGCACTGGTTTGGATTGTCCAGGTAATTCCGTTGGGAGAGGTCATGACACGGTTGCCAGTTCCAGATTGAGCGACGGCGACAAACGTTCCGTTTCCATAAGTGACTGACCACCATTGGTTGGCATTTGCCGCTGTCCGGAGGGTCCAGGTTACACCGTCAGGAGACGTCATGACTTGTGTCCCTCCGCCATTTGGCGCCACTGCTACAAACATGCCGTTGCCGTAGGTAACAGATTGCCAAGAGTTATCGGCAGCGCTGGTGCGGAGCGTCCAAGTGATGCCGTCAGAGGAAGTCATCACTCGAGTTCCGGTACTTGTTTCTCCCACCGCCACAAACAATCCATTCCCGTAGGTCATTCCTCTCCAAGCAAAATCACCAGCGGAGGTACGGCTCGTCCAGTTGACGCCGTCAGGCGAAGTCATGATGCGGTTCCCTGATCCGTTATCAGATACGGCCACAAACATTCCATTCCCATAGGTGACCGAGCGCCAGTTATTCTCGGTAGCAGACGTACGGGTTGTCCACTTCGTTCCCTTGGAGGTAATATCACCCACAACTTCGAGCTCGGTGGTTGGCGCATTGGTGCCGATTCCAAAGTTTCCGCCCGTATTGAACCATCCACTTTCGCCAGTGGTTCCTGGCAGTCGGACGAGGGCAGAGGAAGTAGCAGTTCCTCCAAGAAGGAGGTCATTTGTCATTTCAGACGGAATGACGGCTCCATCAATAAGTTGCCAGTATTGGGGGATATCTAGGGCAGCTGGGTCAAGCCAGGTCAGGTTACCAGAAGCGTCTGTGGTGAGAATAAAGCCGTTTTGTACTACTGCACCCGACCAGTTGTAGGCTTGTCCACCAAAGGTGGTGGTGCCATTTGGATCAGTGAGGACGAGGTTGCCGTCCAGAGAGACATGCCCTTGCACCGTGGTATTGCCGGTGGTGGAGACATTTCCTTCGTGCACGGTGTTACCGCGGATGGTCATGCCACCTTGGTAAATGTTGTTGTGTGGGGTGATGGTTTGTTCTGGTTTTCCGGAGGTCATGACACGGTTGCCGGAGCCAGTATAACTGACAGCCACAAACATACCATTCCCATAGGTAACTGATTGCCAGCTGTTGTCAGCGGCGGAGGTGCGGCTGGTCCAGTTGATGCCGTCAGGTGAGGTCATAACGCGATTACCAGTGCCAGACTGAGCCACTGCCACAAACATGCCATTCCCATATGTGACTGAGTGCCATTCATTGTCAGCGGCAGAGGTACGGATGGTCCAGTTGATGCCGTCAGGGGAGGTCATAACGCGGTTGCCAGTGCCAGAACGAGCCACGGCAACAAACATACCATTGCCATAGGTCACTTCCCACCAATTATTGTCAGCGGCAGAGGTACGGCTGGTCCAGGTGATGCCGTCGGGGGAGGACATGACGCGGTTGCCAGTGCCAGAGCTGGCTACAGCGACAAAGAGGCCATTGCCATACGTCACCCCGTACCACTCGTTGTTAGCGGCGCTGGTTTGTGAGGTCCAGTTGATACCGTTGGGGGAGGTCATGACGCGGTTGCCGGAACCAGAAACAGCAACGGCGACAAACATTCCATTGCCGTAGGTGACACCTCTCCAGTCATTATCGGCAGCGCTTGCTCGGGATGTCCAGTTGATACCGTCGGGGGAGGTCATG
>CAZFLN010000019.1:0-7930 GCA_964519905.1 uncultured Pseudomonadales bacterium
GAATCAGCAGCCAGAAGTCTGCCACCTCCGCGACTCGCAATGTCATACGCTTTGTGATACCAGGAGAATCCCTGAGAAATATATCCTTGAGCTGGCCACACAAACTGACCACTGGCGGAAACGGCTCCGGCATCTGGAGTCGTAACGCGAGTAACCGTCCTTGGCAAGGTTGCCGCCTGCGGCTTAACTCCACCTGGAATAAATACTGCTTGTCCGGTGGTGAGAGCAAACGTGTTATCGTCGGCAAACGTATTAAAGGGAAAGGAAATGATCGGCTGAGCAGCGGCATCGTCATCTCCCAGGCCAAAACGCTTGGCCAGTGTGTACACGGTTTCACCTTTGGCAACTCGATGCAGTAATCCATCTGCTGGTAAGATTCGAAGTGACTCACCTGGGCGAATCGTACTTCCCATTGTCAGGTTATTCTCCCAGAGGATCGTTTCTTGGGCTAATCCATATTTTTGAGCAATCGTTGAGATAGTTTCATCTGGTTGAACAATATGCTCCACCACCTCTCCACCACGGAAACGTGCGACCTCTTCACTTTGTTCCGTCACAAAAGCCACATCTCCCGTCGAAGAACGCAACACGGCAGAAGGCAATTCAGAAATCGTCGTAACATCAGCAGTGGCCTGTTGCACAATGAGCGGACCGAACGTGATCCCCACAAACATAATACTCATGAGCGCCGTGTGCAAAAATGGTCGCGCAAACTTTCCTCGTCGCTTATACAAAAGGCCCACAACCAAATCCTTAAGGATTTCTACGTATGAAAAGAAAAAATACCCACGTTTATACAAATATTTACGTAAGAAAATGCTGAACTCGAGGATGTCGCTGTACGCTCCATCTCGATCTGATCGTGTCTGCCGCTCGCTTCTGGAGACTTCTTTCTTTTCGCCGTCTTGACCGCGATTCGCATCGCGGTTCCAACGTCCAGGCGAAAAGACTTGAAACGACATGATACCAGTATACAGGGTTTTCCTGGGACTCGCGAGCCGCACCAAGGCGTTAGCTCTTGAGACTTACCAAGAACTGCTTATTATTATTGGTTTCCTTGAGACGACGAACCACCATGGCTGTTCTCTCCTCTTCGTCAAGCATATCCATCATGCGGTGCATCATCACCACATTTTGGTAATCCTCGTTACTGAA
The DNA here is from genome assembly GCA_964519905.1 of uncultured Pseudomonadales bacterium. GTDB lineage: Bacteria > Patescibacteriota > Microgenomatia > UBA1400 > UBA1396 > CAZFLN01. Next base: position 1,156 of record CAZFLN010000019.1, read on the forward strand.
TAAGAGATCATCGCGGCGAGTTCCAGAACGCTGCACGTTAATAGCTGGGAAAATGCGGCGCTCGGCGATACGGCGATCCAGGTGGAGTTCCATGTTTCCGGTTCCCTTGAATTCTTCGTAGACCAGGTCATCCATTCGTGAGCCCGTGTCGACGAGGGCCGTAGCAATAATAGTCAAACTTCCGCCCTCTTCAAAATTACGAGCCGCACCAAAGAAACGCTTGGGTGGGTACAGAGCGGCTGGATCAAATCCACCAGAGAGCGTACGGCCAGAAGTTGGAATTGCCAAGTTGTAAGCACGAGCCAAACGAGTAATGGAGTCCATCACAATCACAACGTCGCGACCTAACTCAACTAAACGCTTTGCGCGCTCCAAAGCAACTTCGGCAACACGAGTTTGCTCAATAGCTGGTTCGTCGAAGTTGGAAGCTGCAGTCTCACCTTTTCCATCGGTGATGGAAGCAACGTGGCGTGCAATGTCCGTCACTTCTTCTGGACGCTCACCAATCAAAACTGCCATAAGATGAACATCTGGGAAGTTTGTCGCAATACCAGTCGAAATTTCTTTCATGATAGTGGTTTTACCGGCTTTAGGAGGGGAAACGATCAAGCCACGCTGACCTTTTCCAATTGGAGCCACCAGATCAATAAGACGAGTGGAAACTGGTTCTTTTCCGGTTTCCAAAACAAGTTTTTCCTTTGGATACACTGGTACCAGGTCTTCAAAACGGCGACGCTGACGAGCCTCAGTAATTGGCTTGCCATTCACCGAGGTGATTTCCTTGAGTCCCCAATAGCGGTCATTTTCTCGAGGTTCTCGAGCGATTCCTTCCACTTCGTCACCTGGTCGAATACCAATCTTTCGAACTAAGGCAATACTCAGGTAGGCGTCATTTCGACTCTGAGAAAAACCGGTTCGAATCACCGCATGACCATCTGGACTCACATCCACAAAACCATGAATTGGTTGCAATACTTCTTCTCCACCAGATGACTTGCGGGAATTCCCCCCATTGAAATCATCGTTTTGAGGCATTCTGTTGTCTCGGTTGTCACGATCTCGACGAGAATGATTTCCATTCTTTACGCTCAATCGGGACGATGTTCGGGCACGCGCTGGGCGCTCACTTCGATCGCTCGGCTGGAAACTCGGTCGGGAAATTGGTTTGCGCTTTGGAGCATCCGAGGTGACTGTGCCCTTGGTTTCTGCTGGGGCGTCTGACTCTTGCTTTTTTTCTGGCGCAGAAACTTCAACCGCTGGCGACACAATTGCGTCGGCTGTTGGCTTGGGGGTATCTACAACTTGAATTGGCGAATCTCCCACTGGGGCTGATTCTATGACTGTATCGGTTGGCTGAACGGAAGTCGAAGCCATACATCTCTCCTCTATTTCTCGCTTGCAGTGCCTTTTGCTCTCAAAAGGAGTGTTTTTACGATTTCACTGGAAGAAATATCAAACAATTATTGGAATACCTGCATTGTAACACATCATGCTTCTCGTAAGCAAAAAGTGACAAGAACAGTGTGGAAGTTCGGAGGCCTGCCCAACTCCCGAACCTCCACGCTACTCTCGTTTTCAGTTTCTCATCTGGAGCACCAAGTCTTTCGGTTATTGTGCGGGTTGTTATTTCGCCGCAACGGTGTAACGTAGTTCTTGGTGTCCTCCTGCCCTACATTAGGACACTACCTTTAAAAGGAAGCTTCGCCACTCGTGCTCTGCAGCGATGGGGAGGCTTCTTTTTTTTGTTCCTTTTCTATTGTATACCACTTCTCCCCCTTGGCAACCTATAAATTGATATTGAGGCGATTTTTTAGTGTCTTATAACTTAGAACGAGCATTTTTTAGCCTGGAGAAAACAAATAAATTCTATCAGTTCAAAAATGTGGATAACTTTTCCCACATGTGGGAACCAAGATTGTTATACAGTTTACTTCTGGAGGAAAGATCTCAGTTGAGACACAAAACGCACCGATACGGAGCTCACCACCGGTGAGTAGCCTTGGCGCTCAGCTTCTTTAGCCCGTTTTTCAAAACTCACTACTTTGCGAACTTCCCCTAATAACCCCACTTCTCCACTAAACACCATCTCTTTGGGGAAAGCTGAATTGGTCTTTGCCGAAATCACCGCCGCCGCCACGGCTAAATCAATCGCGGGATCACGGAACTCAATGTTTCCCACAACATTCACATAGACATCTTTGTCCGCGACGGAAATTTTTGCGTGTTTTTGGAGCACAGCTAACAGCAAGTGTAATTTGGACACATTTATTCCTCGGGCGACGCGACGCGGAGTCGGCAAGAAAGTGTCCACCACCAAAGCCTGAACTTCCACCACCACAGGCCTACTTCCTTCGAGGCACAAAGCCAACGCTGAGCCCGGTTTCCCCTGGTTTTGCTGCTCTAAAAACACCTCTGCAGGGTTCGTTACCTCTTGTGCTCCAGCCTCGGTAAGGCGGAAAAGTCCGACTTCGTCGGTGGGTCCAAAACGATTTTTGAGCGACCGTATTGTTCTGATTTCGTCTGTTCTTTCACCACTTATGTGTAAAACAGAGTCAACAACGTGTTCAAGAACTTTTGGCCCAGCGATGTCTCCATCCTTCGTCACATGCCCAACTAAGATGATTGCGGCGTTCGTTCGCTTTGCTAATCCGACCAATCGGGACGTTACTTCTCGCAGCTGACCAACCGAACCAACCATCCCAGTGAGGTCTTCGGTCATGAGTGTTTGCACGGAATCGACCACAATAAGGGAGGGAGAGAGCTTCTCTGCCTCTGCAATCACCACATCCACACTCGAAGTAGAAAGGAAATGCAACTGGTCTTGCCAGTCTTCGTTTTTGGCAGAATTGGGCTTGGTTCGCTCAATTCGTTGCCAAATCTGTTGGGGACTTTCTTCTCCAGCTACATAAAGTGCGGAGAAGTTTTCTTTTTCTACAATCATTTTTAGCAACATTTGAGTAAGAATTGTTGACTTCCCTATTCCCGGTTCCCCACCAAGCAAAGAAACCGAACCGAGCACGATACCGCCACCAAAAACACGATCCAACTCAAATAACCCAGTCGTAAATCGTTGCGCTTTCCCGGCACCCTTCTCGGCCACTTCTCGGGCAGACAGAAGACTTGCTCCACTTGCCCCATACAACATGCTGGTTGATTTCCCCACTGATTTTGGAGCAGCAACACTCTCTACCAGAGTATTCCAGGCACCACAGCTCTGACATTGCCCTGACCACTTCGGAGACTGAGCTCCACAAGAGTCACAAATATACACGGTTTTGGGAGCAGCTGATTTCTTTGGCATAGCGGCAGTGTAACACTTTGCTCAAAACAAAAAACAGACAAAACGCTGCCACTATATACGAAAAGCCCGCCAGCAGCCGATTTTTCGGCGCTGGCGGGCTCGTACTCTGGGAATTCTTGTTCGAATTCTCAGTCTCAATGTCTGTTACGCAGTAAGCTGTGCTTTTGCTGCTTCTACTTCTGTACGATCGAAATACATGACTTGAATCGTTCCTTCTTTACCCTCATCCAAAATACTGGCCTGAATTCGCGAATGAACCTTCCTACCCAAAGCTGCATCCTTTTCATCAGCAACAACGAGGATAGTAAACATTGCATCTTTAGGCAGATTAGAATGTCCACTTCTCGCAATTTGCTCAGACAATAATCCGTAAAACACTGCTTCGTTCTCAGCTTTCTGAGGATCTATTGTAGGAACTACATCAATAGCGCTATCAATTACGTACGCACCCTTCCCTTGCATATGAGGGCCATGATATCCGTTGGCGAGATCAACAAGTCCAACAGCAGCTGAGTGGTTGTGATGGACTCTCTCAACCTGCAAATGCTCGTGATGAATATCAACCATTTCAGCGATACGCTGAGAATATGCTCGACCCAATTCATCGGGACCAGCTGCTAAGATTTCATCAACTTTTGCTAAGATTTCATCAACTTTGTTAGAATTTCCTTCGAACAATTCAATAAGTAATTTCTTACTGTCTGGATTTTCCAGAACATGCTTATGAGCAAGAGCAGCCGCACCACAACCAACGTGTGAAGAAAAAACATCAAATTTTCGAGCTATTTCTAAAATTTCTGAAAGTGTATATTTTTCAGATACGAAGCAGTAAATTCCACTTCCAGCCCACTGATGTACAAAATCGAACTCTTCGCCAGACGTTGGATTTGTGTGTACAATGTCATCGTCAATACAAGCTACACAGCAATTCTTCGCTTCTTCAAGTGAAATTGGTTCACCAAATCGCTCGGCCAAAAACTTGAGGGCAAATTCTCGATTGCCTTTCTCGATGATTATCATTTTTTCATTTTTTTCAGTCATATGTTCTCCGTGTTCTGGTGTAGGGCGGTCATTATGTGGCACTTCGTGGGAGTGAACGGGTGCTTGGTGCCCTACAGATTCAGGTCTTTCTACTTGCATACTTCCTTTTTTATTTTTATTTCAATTTTTAGGAACGAAAAAAACTGCTGAAAATTGTGTCTCAGCAGTGTGAATATGTTTCTTTTACAATCTGTCAGCGGTATTCTGCTTACAGAGAAGTGATGGGAGGAGAGCGTGTGTCGAATCTGTCATGCTGCTCGCTGGCGTGCATGATTTCGTTGCCCTCCGTAATGTGCATGTTTTCATATACCTCCTTAACGAAAAAGCTGCCTGGTGTGGCAGCTTTTTCTTTGGTTTCTTTTTTATTCTTGGTTGGTGGCCTCTTCCGCCTGGTCAACCATATGGTTGACTGTTTCCATCATACCCATGAGATCCTCGTGGACTTGTTCCCAGTCCCCATCGGCTTGACGAATGGCAGCGAACACCAGGTCGAGATCGACCAGAACTTGATCTTCTGTAACAACTAAGTATTGCTTGGCCATAGGATCATCCTTCTTTATTTATATGTTACCGGAAGTTCGTCGGTTGTTGGTGAGAGACTCACACGACGCTGATCAGAATCAATCGAGTCGATGACGACAGAAATACTCTGTCCTTCTTCGTACTCATGACCTTCGAGCTTACTTTCGTGAATCAAACCGTCAACTCCGCCAGAGATGCTTACGAATACACCGAATGGAACGATTCGTGAAACAGTTCCAGTCACAGTTGTGCCTGGAGGGCAATCCTGTGCGAGCTTATCCCAAGGATCATTCTCGAGTTGCTTCAGAGAAAGAGTTAGTTTCTTTTGATCTTTATCAACAGAGACTACTTTGGTGTCGATCTTCTGACCTTTTTCGTACAGCTTCGTCAAGTCATCGACTTTGTCCCAAGAGACTTCAGAAATGTGAACCATTCCTTCGAGGACTCCAAACTGAGCGTCCTCGCCTTCACCAGAAACTGGAACTTCGACAGCGACGAACACACCGAATGGCTTCACACCAGTGACGGTCCCGCTGACAACATTTCCAGCCTGCACAGAACTGACTGCTTTATCGCTGTTTGCGATTTCGTCAGCCTCCGAAACTAAGCGTTCAGAGAAAATAAGGCGGTTCTTTTCTTTGTCGGATTCCAAAACCTTGACATCAAGCATGGCGCCCTTCAGGCTGTCCAGCTTGCCAGTGACTTGGCGACCAAACTGACTGGTTGGAATGAATCCACGCAGTCCGTCGAGCATAACGACCATACCACCCTTGTTGACCTCAACACCTTCCACTTGAACGGTTTCTTGAGACTCAACCAGAGCAATCAGGTCATCCCACTTGCGATCCATGACCGCACGGCGAACTGACAACAGAATTTGACCCTGTTCGTTTTCACTGTCGAGCACGAAGACATCAATCTTGTCTCCAGGCTTGAGGTCAGGATTCATTTCTTTCGCAGCTTGGAACTCGCGATCCACAACTAAACCTTCGGTTTTTGCACCGATGTCGAGAAGGATCATTTTCTTTGTAATATCAACAACTTTTCCGGAAATAATGTCACCAGAATGGGGAACTTTTAATGTCTGGCCAGATTGAGCCAACAGTTCTTCCATCGTAATTTTTTGAGCGCTTGATGTATTCGCCATGTTCGAAGAGTCTCCTTTCATAAGACAAGAAAGTATTATAGCATGCCTGGAAAGCAGAAATTTATGAGATTTAACAACACTTTTTCCCACGGTGAATAAAAAACAAAAAAAACGCCACTACTCCGGCCTCGAGTTATTCTTCCAGGGGACCATTCCCCAAGTACCTTCACCGCTGATGTGTTTCAAGACTCTGTTCGGAATGGGAAGAGTTGGGACCACATCGCTCGAGAGACCGGAGTACTGGCGTCTTTAGACGTTCGTACTCGCGATACATTTTTGCGTATACACAAGCTGAACACGAGCAGAGACAGCGTCTCGCCCGTGAACAAGGAGGTTGTAAATAATTTGGTCAGATTGGTCAGTCACTTGGACAGTGTAATACAGCACTCATTGTGATGAGACCAGTTTCACCTGGACTCATCAACGTATCGTTTTTATGATGTATATTCAATGGATCGATTAGTACACCTAGGCTGAGCTTGTCGCCAAGCTTACACCGAGTGCCTATCAACGTGGTAGTCTTCCACGGATCTCAATAGGGATTTCTCATCTTAGGACGAGCTTCCCGCTTAGATGCTTTCAGCGGTTATCTCACAGTAGTGTAGCTACCCTGCGGTGCGCCAGATGGCAACAACAGGAACACTAGGGACTACCTCACCCGGGTCCTCTCGTACTACGGGCAAAGTCCTTCAAAAATCCAACGCTGACAGCGGATAGAGGCCGACCTGTCTCACGACGGTCTGAACCCAGCTCGCGTACCACTT
>CAZFLN010000019.1:7940-13722 GCA_964519905.1 uncultured Pseudomonadales bacterium
CTTTAATCTACGAACAGTAGAACCCTTGGGAGCTTCTTCACCCCCAGGACGTGATGAGCCGACATCGAGGTAGCAAACCACACCGTCGCTAGGGACGCTTAGGTGTGATGACTCTGTTATCCCCAGAGTAGCTTTTATCCGTTAAGCCCGGCGTTTTCCACAAAACGCACGAGGATCACTATAACCGACTTTCGTCCCTGATCGGCTTGTAGGCCTCACAGTCAAGCACTCTTACGCTATTATACATTCAGCCCGATTTCCATCCGGGCTAAGAGTACCTTTGTACGCTTGCGTTACTCTTTAGCAAGCAACCTCCCCAGTTAAACTCCCCACCAAACAGTGTCCCCGGTAGAGTATGCATCTACCTTGGGTGAGATTTCTTGAAAAAAGCGAGCAGTATTTCACTAATGATTGAAACAAGTTCCAATCTCCTGCCTATTCTAGACAACTTCAATCAAAAAATCAGTGTCAAGTTGGAGTAAAGCTTCATGGGGTCTTTTTGTCCTGCTGTCAGTAGGCCGCATCTTCACAGCCATTTCAATTTCGCCGAGTATATGTTTGAGACAGTTATGCGATGGTTACACCTTTCGTGCAGGTCGCCAATTAAGCGACTAGGAATTTCGCTACCATAGAACAGTTATAGTTACTGCTGCCGTTCACCGGGGCTTCGATTGAAGGCAAGAATGGACCGAAGTCCAAACCACCCTCGCAATTAACCTTCCGGCACTGGGCAGGTTTCAGCCCGTATACTTCCTCTTTCGAGTTTGCACAGACCTGTGTTTTTGGTAAACAGTCCCCGCATAATCTTTTGTTGTACCTTGTCCATCGCTGAACAAGGAAGGCATCTTCCAAAGGTACGCCTAGCTAATTTGCCGAGTTCCTTAAACATATTTCTCTCGCTCTCCTTAGTCTACTCGACCAGACCACCTGTGTTGGTTATCGGTACGATTTCCTCTCTCCTTCTTGCGAAGCTTTTCTTGAAAGAAGAAGCCACCTGACTTGCGCCTTGCGGCACTCGTATTCACAGCTCAGATAAACGCCAAGACGGATTTTCCTGTCCTGACTGCTTTGCTGCTTAAGCGACAGTATATTCATCACTGCGCTCAGATTCTCCTTCCTCGTCCCTCCCCAAGTCAATCAGAGAAAGAAAGGACCGGAATATTCACCGGTTATCCATCGACTACGCCCGTAGGCCTCATCTTAGGGTCGCCTAACCCGCACACGACGAACGTGGGTGCGGAAACCTTGGTCATTCGGAGAAGGGGATTCTCACCCCTTATTCGCTACTCATTCCTGCATTCTCACTTGTATTCGCTCCAGTCATATCCCTTGTCGGGTGACCTTCAAAGCACATACAACGCTCCCTTACCCCTTGTACAAAAGTACAAAGATAAAGCTTCGGTTATCTACTTGAGCCTCGTTACATTGTTTGCGCCGTCGTCCTCGTCGAGTGAGCTGTTACGCTTTCTTTCAAGGATGGCTGCTTCTAAGCCGACCTCCTCGGTGTTTATGGACAACGACTTCATTTTCCACTAAGTAGATATTTGAGACCTTAGCTGTTATTCTGGGATGTTTCCCTCTCGCCTCTGGAGCTTAGCCCCCAGATACTGAGTCCCAGGAAACACAGTATAGTATTCGGAGTTTGACAGAGGTCCAGACCGAAGCCCAGAATCCCCTACCAGTGCTCTACCCCCATACTGCTTTACCTGAGCCTATACCTAAATATATTTCAGGGAGAGCCAGCTATCTCTTGGTTCGATAGGCATTTTACCCCTAACCACAACTCATCCGAGCACCTTACAGCGTACACCGGTTCGGCCCTCCGGTAGATTTTACTCTACTTTCAGCCTGGTCATGGTTAGCTCACCAAGTTTCGGGTCTTTGCATTTGTCCTAATCGCCCTATTCAGGCTCGCTTTCACTCCGCATCCGTCGTGGCAACGACTTATACTTGGACAAACACAAAACTCGCAGGATCATTCTTCAATAGGCACGACATCACCCTTGCGGGCTCTGTCTGCTTGTTAGCACATGGTTTCAGGTTCTATTTCATGGGGTCTTAAACCCTTCTTTTCACCTTTCCCTCACGGTACTCGTTCGCTATCGATCAATACCTGTATTTAGCCTTGGAGTGTGGTCACCCCAGCTTCAGAACGGAGTTTGCCGTCTCCGAACCTACTCAGGAAATCCCTGGCGTTTGTTTCGTTTTCGTCTACGGGACTGTCACCCTCTTTGGTTGCCTATTCCGAGGCATTCAACTAACGATACAAACACACTTATGGGCTCCTACAACCCCAGCAAAGCTGGTTTGGGCTCTACCCTTTTCGCTCGTCGCTTACTCAGGGTATCTCAATTCGATTTCTTTTCCTCCGCTTACTTAGATATTTCAGTTCAGCGGGTTACCGAACCAGATAAATCTGGAACTCCTCAATAAAGAGGAAGGTTTCCCCATTCGGAATCGACCGGATCACAGCTTCGTCACAGCTTCTCGGTCACTTTCGCGGTGTAGCGCGTCCTTCGTCGGCAGGTATTGTCAAGGCATCCACCATGTGCATGAGTTCATATACATCGAACGATACGTTCGATGAATTCATTTGAAATGGTTGCTGTATTATTGCAGCGACCTAATGAATCTTTACAATTTTTATTTACAATTCTCCTTGTTCACGAGCGACACTTGCGTGTCTCGATTCTCTGTGGAGAATTCACACTTTAGTGCACTCGGCTCCCACTTTTGGTGTTTACCGCGTGCGGATTAAAATATGTGTATTTCCTTAACAGAGATCCGCAGTATAACATGAGGTGCGGGGGGTTGCAACAGGGTGTTCTTGAAGGTTCGACCTTTCGGCCTGTAAGTATTTCGTTAGCCTTATCTGATAAAAAAAGACCCATGCCACAAATAAATATCGTAAAGAAATATCGAAAAAATTCTTACTATCACCTCTACTGCAGAGGAAACAATAGACAAGAAATATTTTTTGAAACTATCGATTATGACATTTTTCGTAATATTTTTAGAGAAAAAATTAAAAAACTCGGTCAAAACCTCACTTTTGACTCATTCGCGCTTCTTCCAAACCATTATCATTTTCTTGTCCGCCAGGGAAATGACCCGAGAGCAATTGAAAAACTCATGAGATCTTGCATTACTCGATACACTTTGTTTATTAACAAAAAATATGAAAAGGTTGGAAGACTTTTTCAAAGCACATACAAAGCGCGAATTGTAAGAAAAACAGAAATATTTAAAATGAGAGCATATATTTTAAATAACGCGATAGAATCCGGATTTGTTGACTGGAAAAACGTTGGAAAAAACTTATAAGCCTAAAGGTCAAACCTTCATTAATTCAAAAAACAGTGGACCCAAAGGGATTCGAACCCTTGACCCCCTCATTGCAAATGAGGTGCTCTAGCCAGCTGAGCTATGGGCCCAAGACGAGTATTGTAACACTGAGTTTTCAAAAATGATATCCTTTTGTTGAAAAACAAATCCATGATACTCTTTTATGAATCAATATGGATTTTCCCTCAACGCACAAAACAGATGTTTCCGAAGGTGCAAAATCCCGCTTCTCCCCAAAAAGTGAACATGAAATCAGAAGAACTATTCTTTTAGATACCCTGAATCAACTGGAGGAAATGATAAACATGGACTCTGAGTATATTGTTCAGTCATTACAATCTTCTTGGAAAATGCTTTTATCGGAAATACAAAAAATACAGCAAGAAAGTAATTCAACTGTTCAATTAGTCGTTGGCGGAAAAAGCCGAAGATTAGTTGAGATATTGGTAGAATCATTGCAAAAACGCGCCGCAAATAACTGGTCACTATAAGAAAAGGAATTTTTTCAATCAATTTGGCAAAAAAGATTACGTTTAACCGACATAGAAAATGGGCCAATATCCAAAGATTATGGCCCACAACAAGCTGGAAGTATTCCAACTCGAATGCATGTAAAGTATTTATTGGAAAAAAAACCAATTCTTTTCCTAGAAGATCACGCAAAATCATACAGAAAATCAACTCTCCTCATAGATGGCTTTATGAAGCGAAGAATGCAAGGCAGCATCTTCAATTTTGTAGGCACTGATATGAAGGATGCCTTTCCTACGACTTCTATGAAAAAACTTGAAGAATACAGAGGTAATATTGTTTCAGGATCTGAGAATATTCAAACTATGATTTTTCTAGAAAGACTTTCAAAAATCTTATCTGCGGTTACAGACAAAATGGTTCGGTCTGAAAAAGAACCAGAAATCTACAGCCGAGTTCAAATGCTCTTGAATGAACTACAGAAAAAATTACAAGATTAAGCTAAAAAGCTGCTCGAATCTGCTCTGCCAACTCAGCAAGCTTAGCATCATCTGCCCGCCCCGCGTCATGCGTAGATAAGTAGCCAGGATAGTGATCGAAATAAATATTGGGTCGCTCAATCTCTAATTTTCGCCAAGGCTGAGAAGAATCCGTCGTGCCATGCATTGGGAATAATTTGGCATGGAGATGATTCACTCCAAACCCTTCATAGATCAATCCGGTACGACCAACCTCTGGAAATGCAGCGTCAATCGCTCGAGCCACTTTCCTGGCGGCAATATTCAGATCTGTCATCACTTGTTCAGGGACATCAAAAATGTAACTTTCATAATGTTGTTTTGGAATAACAACGGTAACACCATCGGTATTCGGATAAATACTTAAGAAAGCGACGTGTTTTTCGTCTTCCCAGACTCGAAATGCCGGAGCGTCACCAGAAACAATGGAACAAAAAATGCAATCAGACATATGGTTAGTATATACTCAAAATATGTCTCGAGAAAATGAATCTCAAATTATCACAATTCCAGACTCAATTCGGCATATCCAACATCTTAATGACTTTAAAACTCCAATACAGCAGGCTCTTCAGCATCCGAAAGAAATATTCTTAGCAGATCTTCGAATTCCTGAAAGCACTGAAACTCTCCTTGCACAATTTATTTTTACGATCGCAAATGATAAGCAATTACTTGAGGTTTCACTCCTCCAGCACGACAAAACGCCTTATATGTTAAAAAAACTTTCACTTAGCACCCAATATCATAAAAAAACAAAAATGTGGCAAACAACTGGCGCCTATACAAATTTTTCGGTAAAGTCAGAAAAACCTGTTTTAAAACAGCTGAGATTCTTATGGGGAGCAATCGACGAAATAGCAACACAAACAATTTGCATACATCTTAGCGAACCAGTGCAGAGAAAATTTTGGACTGCAGAGAGCATCATAAACGAAATTCCATTCAGGCTTGGTGGTTTTACCAAAACATCATCATCTCAAGGAAATTATTGGACCAAGACATACCTGCCGGAAGAATAACACTTTTTCTGAATGGTGAGGGTACTTGGACTCGAACCAAGGACCTCAGTCTTATCAGGACTGCGCTCTAACCAACTGAGCTATACCCTCTTGACTTCAAGAGATCTATTTTAACACAGAGAATTTCTTCCTGCACTCTGGAATTTTATTCTTTTTCGCTTGCAACGTCCAAATCCATCAATACAAAAAAACCGCACAAGGCGGCTTTTTAGAAAAAGTGAAAGAGTAAACAACACACGGACTGGCTGGAAGGCCCGAGCATTGGTGTATGGCTACGGGACTTTTGGAGTTTTCAGACACCTTACGGCGTTCTGCGGGATCTCGCGTGAGTGAGATACCGTTGATACTCCTTAGAAAGGAGGTAATCCATCCGTACCTTCCAGTACGGATACCTTGTTACGACTTAGTCCTCATCGCTGACCTGGC
>CAZFLN010000020.1:0-12438 GCA_964519905.1 uncultured Pseudomonadales bacterium
AGTTGAGCGAGCTCGAAAAGCAGGTGGCCGACTCAAATATTCCGGAAGAACTCAAGTTTAAGATCGATCGCATGATGCGGCACCTGTATCGCGCGGCGCAAGGGCAGCAGTATGCGGAGGAGTTTGAGCGCACCTCAAAATACATTGACTGGTGTACTCGAGTTCCCTGGGAAGCCAAAACAACCGATACCCTCGATCTGGAAAACGCGAAAGTTTTACTGGAAAAGCACCACTACGGAATGCAGGAGATCAAGGATCGCATTCTCGAATACATGGCAATTTTACAGTTACAGCAACGAAATCAGTCTGCAAATTCTTCGAGTGATCCTCATAATTCAAGTACTACGACCGTTCGCGCCCCAATTCTCTTGTTAGTTGGTTTGGTTGGAACCGGAAAAACGACGTTTGCCTACTCAATTGCTGAGGCTTTGGGACGGGAAATTATTCGTATTCCATTTGGTGGTATGGGCTCGGCGCGCGACTTGCGCGGCATGTCTCGCTTGCATCTGGACGCCGAGCCTGGAGCTGTCGTAAAAGGCTTAGTTCAAGCGAAGTCTCGTAACCCGGTAATTCTGCTGGACGAAATTGATCGCGTCGCGCAGGACGCCAACAAAGACATCATGGGTGTGTTGGTTGAGCTGCTCGACCCCAAGCAGAATCATGCCTTTACAGATCATTATCTCGATTTCCCGGTGAATCTTTCGGAGGCCTTGTTTATTGCCACCGCCAACAATACTCGTGACATCGCCACAGCCGTCTACGATCGCACTGAGCATCTCACCATGCCGTCGTACACCGACGAAGAGAAGATTGTAATCGCTCAACGTTATGTTATGCCCAAAATGCTGCACGAAGCTGGTATGACCGACAATGCGCTCGTTTTAGCCGACGACGTATGGCGTGACTTAGTTCGCCCACTGGGATTCGATGCCGGTATTCGTACGCTCGAGCGCACGCTCAAAGGAGCCGTGGCTAAGTCTGCTCGTCTTATGATTGAACAAAATATCTCACAGGTCGTGATTACCAAAGACAACGTGAAGTACTTCTTGCCGGCGTATTAAACTTGGTTCTGTATCGTCATGCTACAATCAGACTGTGAGTTCTGATTCCAAAGCTGCGCTACACCAGAAATTATTTTCCGATTTAGAGTCCCGTTGTGAAGGTTTACCCTTGTGTCAGGTTTCGGCAGACATTGTTATGGGTCAAGGAAATCTGGATGCTGAGGTCATGTTTATTGGCGAAGCTCCTGGTCAAAAAGAAGCTGAGCTGCGGATTCCATTTGTGGGGCGAGCCGGACAGCTGCTCAACAAAACATTGCTTGAACTTGGAATGAAACGAGAAGACATGTATGTCAGCAACATTGTAAAAGTTCGTCCGCCTGGGAATCGTGATCCATTGCCGGAAGAATTAGCTGCATTTACGCCATTTTTACTGGAGGAAATACAGATTATTCAGCCGAAACTCATCTGCACCCTTGGCAGATTTTCGATGAATTATTTCTTGCCAGACTCAAAAATTAGTCAAGTGCATGGAAATTTACAGCGCTTTTGGTGGCATGATCAAATTACCTATTTGTTGCCGCAATACCATCCCGCTGCGGCTTTGCGCAACGGAAATATGCTCGCTGCATTCAAAGAAGACTTGGCCAAGATTCCCTTGGCACTCACACACATTGAATTAAAACAACAAGAAGATACGGACCTGCAATCGGTTCGAACAGCATTTGCTTGAGGAAAGTAGATGCTCAGAAAGGAAAACAGATGTTAAAAATTTTCCCAATTGGTGGTATTAGTGATGTCACCAAAAACATGTTCCTGTATGAACTGGGAGATGATCTTTTGGTCGTAGACTGTGGAATTGGCTTTCCAGATGAAACTATGCCTGGGGTTGAGTTTCTCGTCCCAGACGTTGGCTATCTTGTGCAGCGTTTGGAGCAGGGCGCGACGCTTCATGGAATTGTGCTGACCCACGGTCATGACGACCATATCGCTGCTTTGCCATATATCTTGCCAGAGTTGCCAACCGACGCCCCAATTTACGCGTCGCGCCTGACCGCTGAGTTTGCTATGACTCGCCTGGAAGATGGTGGTATCGAAAAGGAAGTCAAAGTCTATCCAGCCGATGAAATTTTGCAACTTGGACCGTTTGGCATCGAACCAGTATGGGTGACGCACTCTATTCCGGACACACGTCATTTGGCCATCCACACTCCAGAGGGAATTATTTATCACGGTTCTGACTTTAAGTTTGATCCAACCCCGATAGACAACATGCCATCCGACTTTGATCACATGCGAGCACTTGGCAAGCAAGGTATTTTGTGTGCCATGGTGGACTGTCTGCGTATTGAGCGTCCAAAGGCTGGTCGTTCCGAAAGCACGATTATTGAGGCTCTCCGTGCAGAAATGCAGGATGTACACGGCAAGATCGTGGTAACGCTCATGAGTTCAAGTATTCACCGCATTCAGCAAGCTATCGACGCTGCGGCTGAATTGGGTCGGAAAGTGAGTTTTGTCGGCCGTTCAGTCGAGCAAAACGTCAATGCTGCCATGAATCTTGGCATGCTCCATTTCCCACCAGAAGTGAAAGTGAACAAGCGCAACCTCGGTGACATTCCGGACGATCAACTCTGTGTGATTGTCGCGGGGAGTCAAGGTCAGCCTGGTTCTTCTTTAGTTCGAGCGGTTGACGGCTCTCACCGTTTCCTCTCTGTGAATCGAGGAGATAAAGTTATCTTCACCTCTGATGTGATCCCAGGGAGCGAACGAAATGTCTATGGTACGATCAACAAGATTTTCGAGATTGGCGGCGTAGATGTCGCGTACACTGACTTGAATCCTGGTTTGCACGTTTCTGGTCACGCCAGCGCCGAAGAGCAGATGCAGCTGATCGAAATGCTCCAGCCAAGGTATGTTTTCCCAATTGGAGGAGAAGGTCGCCATCGCTACTTGTTTGCCAAGGAAGTCGCCAAACTTGGCTACAGTAACAATCAAGTAGTTTTGCCAACTGAAGGAAAGATTGTTGAGTTTGCCAAAGGTGGCATGCGCTATGGTCAGCAACTTAAACTGCGCCATCGTACGGTGGATGCCTCTGGTATGGCCAGTGTGGTTGCAGAGCACTTGAGCGAGCGATCATTGCTTGGAAAAGGTGGTGCCTTGGTTGTTTCAGTGAAGCTAGCGGATGGAATTGAAGCCGTGACCTCGGAAGACGTCGCTGTTGACACTCGCGGTGTAAGTCTCGGCGATGCTGAGCTTCTCCAGCGCTTTGTAAACGAAGTGCAAGAGTATGTTGCTGAGCAAGTAAGCGGGAGCGACGACACAGAAGAGGCTTCCAGACTGCGCAAAGAGCTGGAAAAGACGATTGCGCGCGCCGCAGAAGAAGATCTTGGAATCTCTCCACTGGTTATGGTCGTGCTGCATTCACCAGAGCCGAGGTTGTAGCAGTCGTGAGGGGAGGCGTAGCACACTTCCCTCCATGCCGCTTCAGCCATCCCATGTGTACCGGATAACTTGGGTCAAATTTTCGCACCAGACTCCAGAAATCTTTGGAGTGGTTCATGTGCACGCGGTGGGCGAGTTCGTGTACAACCACGTAGCGAAAAACTTCATCGGGTGCGTGGATGAGTCGCCAGTTGAGCATGATGGCGCCATGCTGAGTGCAGCTTCCCCAGCGAGACTTGGTTTGACGGAAGCGAAGTTGCGGGACTTCGACGTCAAATTTTGGTGCCAAAGTTTGAATTAATGGTGTGGCGAGCGCTGCGGCTTGCGCCTGGAGCCAACGTTCCAGAACTTTCGTAGCGGATTCAGTTGTGGGCGAAACTGGCCAAATGCCGAGCGTGTTATCGGTGATCTGGACGCGCTCTCCCGAGTGCGCTCCCAAGTTAATTTGAAGAGTGTATGGTTTTCCACGATAGAAAACTTCATTATTGGGCAACGGGGCGAGCGCATGAGCATGTTGTTCCAGCCAGGAAACGTGATTCTCTAAGAACGCACGCACGACTGTTTCTGGAACATGTTTGGGTGTAGTAACGACCACACCATGCGCGCTCACCCGAATACGCAAAGAACGACTCTGGGCGCGTGCTTGCCACTGCACTGATATTTCTGTTCCATCTGAAAGTTGCACTGCCAGTGCGTCTGGCCGAGGATGAGGACTTGGAGAAAATCCAAACATGTTCTCAGTGTAGCATGGGAAATGGAAAATACGAAAAAAACCCGTTGTTGAGCATCTACCCTTTCTTTGAAAGAAAAGACCGCGTACACTAAATTCACACAGACTCGATTGGAGGCGACTATGATGAAGCGACAGCGAGTATTAGTTTTTGCATTCTTGTTCGTACTGGGTATTTTTTTGCTTGGAATGTATCTTGTTTCTCAGAGTGAAACGAAACAGGAGATCGACTCAAATCAGAGTAATCCTTTCTCAAGTGTGAGCAGAATGATCCTGCCTCAACCTGAGTTTGCAGATGATCCATTTGCCTTTATGACCATTCCTTTTTTGCGTTCTCGAAACTACCAGAGCACACTCGGCGAGTTAGAACCGGCTTCGGGCAACTCGGACTACTCGACATACATTACGAACTACTCTTCTGACGAACTTGAAATTCAAGGTCTTTTAACCATTCCTAGTGGCGACATGCCGCAAGCCGGTTGGCCAGCAATTGTGTTTGTGCACGGTTATATCCCACCAAATGAGTATGAGACGCTCGAGCGGTATTCTGAGTATGTTCATTTTCTAGCAAGAAATGGGTTTGTCGTCTTTAAGATAGACCTTCGTGGTCATGGAGAATCAGAAGGTGAACCTGGTGGGGCGTATTACTCTGGCGATTATGTGATCGACACCCTCAATGCTCGAGCAGCTTTGGTCAGGAGCGACTTTGTTGATCCTGAACGAATTGGGTTGTGGGGCCATAGTATGGGTGGAAATGTGGTGTTTCGAAGCTTGGTCGCCCAACCAGAAATTCCGGCTGCTGTAATCTGGGCCGGAGCGGTGTATACCTATGATGACTTTCGAGAATATGGTATTCAAGACAGTTCGTATCAACCACCACAATCCACGACTTCTCGAAGTCAAGATCGGCAGAGACTCTTTGAAAGACATGGAGAGTTTGACGCACAAAATTCATTTTGGCGCACGGTTATTCCCACTAACTATGTGTCAGACCTGAATAGCAGTATTCAAGTGCACCATGCGCAGGATGACGCGGTAGTGAGTGTTCGTTACGCAACGAATCTGGATAGCGTGCTTGATGGAACTTCTTTGAATCATGAAGTTTGGGTCTATCAAAGAGGGGGTCATAATATCACTGGTGAGAGTTTTTCTCAGGCTATGCAAAGAACCGTTGAATTTTTCCGTGAACATTTACCGGAGCGTTCATGAAGGGAAGAAAAAGTAAGTACCCAGTTTGGTCATGGATGTATGTGCTGACAGTGGTTGCAGTACTGATTTTTTTATTGATAGGTACTTTTGTTTGGAGAAGTGGTCAAAGATCAGAAAAACAGTCTTTCAATGAATTTCTCAGACTGCGTCAGAATACGCACACTCCATCATCAGTTCCTACTTCTACGCCATCTCCAATTCCGGTGCGCAAGCAACTTGTTGGTGGAACGCACGTTTTTCAGTCATTTAATAATTGTGGCCCTGCATCACTTTCTATGGCACTCTCATATACAGGAATTACGGTGAATCAGCAGGTGCTCGGTCAGCAGCTTCGACCTTTTCAGAATTCGCAAGGTGATAATGATGATAAGTCGGTGACACTGCAAGAATTGGCAGCTTTGGCTACAGATGAGTATGGTCTGATTGCGTATCATCGACCAGCTGGTTCGAAGGAGTTGTTGCAAACATTTATTGCTCATGGCATTCCTGTGGTGACTCGTACATGGTTGGAGCCAGGAGAAGACATTGGCCACTATCGAGTGGTGGTAGGGTATGATCAGTCTCGAGACGTACTGATTCAAGACGATTCACTGCAAGGGAAAAATCTTGAGTATACGACGCAAGATTTTTTGAACCTCTGGCAAGCATTTAACTATGAATTTTTAGTGTTAGTACACCCAGAACAGCAAGGTACCGCAGAACATTTGTTGGGTGGTCTGCTAGACGAAGAGCATGCTTGGGAGGCAGCGAGAAACTTGGCTCAAGAGCAAATTCTCCTTGATTCCAATAACGTGTATGCCAGATTTAATGCCGCAGTGGCTCTCTATCAACTTGGGAGATATAAGGAAAGTGTAGAAATGTTCGAATCAGTTCAGAATCAACTTCCGAGAAGAATGTTATGGTATCAAATAGATCCTTTACTGGCCTACTATCAGATACAAGACTTTGACACTGTTTTACATATGACTGAGCAGATTCTCAATAATCAGAACAGGGCCTTTTCTGAACTCCATGTTTTGCGCGGACTTATTTTCGAGCGACGTGGATTTTCTGATTCTGCGAGCGAAGCCTTTTCTTTGGCTCAGCGCTATAACTCGGGGAAGTATTGGAGCGTGAATCTTGATGGTCTTGATGATGCAGTTTTTTAAATTTCGTCTGGCAGAAATGGTGTTTATCGGGCATAATAGCGCCATCAGTCCCTGGCGGCTTGTGCTCTCGCAGTAGAGGCGGCCCGGAGACTGATGCTGGAGGCGTCGCATAGTGGCCTAGTGCAGCGGATTGCTAATCCGCGACCCTTAACCGGGTCTCGTGAGTTCGAATCTCACCGCCTCCGCCCATATTTTTTCGCCGAAATAGTTGAGTTTTTTGGAATTAAGCAGTTGGAATTACGTACTAACTCCTTTCCTTATTCCTCGTTGGCAGCAATGGTTGAATCACCAAGAGGAACAAACCATGTACAAACGATACTGAGTGTTATTGCGTGCTTTTGCGCGCCCGCCAATTATCGAAAACATGTAATCGTGCATCGACAACTGATGCAAAAAATGGATCAGTACGATACTGATTCGAAAGTGCTGACCAAATATACAGAATCTCGGTTGAGTTTATATCTGGGCCAAGTAATACAACGGTGTTGCCGGCAATAAATGATTCGCGAGCAATGTTTGTCAGAAAATCAGGTCTGTTCTGTTCCTGATTGTCGTTCTGATATGACGAAATCATATCAATATCGTCTGTAATAATAAGTGTGGATGGAAACGCTGCGAGAAGATCGAGACACGCTGCACTCAAAGAACACGGTTTTTCTTGGCCTGGCAAACTTGCGTGAGATGTCATGACCGCTAGTTCCGAAAAATCATTCAAGAGATCAAAAAATAGTGACACTTCGTCAATGCTTAGTATTTGGGCAGAATCATAGTGCAGATCAATCAAAACATCTCCAATCCCAGGGAAATGTTTAATTGTTGGATTCACTCCAGATTGCATGTAAAGCGAGACAGCGTGTCTCGTACTCAGAAGAAGTGTTTCTCTGCTATGCGAGCATATTCGACCACTCATAGTGTGAGCAGGCTGAGGACTATAATCTATAACTGGACCCAAAATGACATCAACTCCTGCACGATGCAATTCTTGTGCTGAGGCTGAAATCCGAGATGTTCTGTACGTGGCATCTTTCTTGCAAAATGACTCCCATTTTTCGAGTGGAGTAAATCCAGTTCCCAAGCGTTGCACCATACCACCCTCATGATCTAGCGCGATCAGTGAAGAGTTTGTTATGCGCTGAATATCAGTAATGCTCGACTGCACTGTAGGAAAAGTGAGCTTAGAGCCATATAAAACGATCATTGCAGGTTGTAAGTGCAAAAGTAGATCCCACTGTTCTTGCGATACACCAGAATACTTTTGAGGAGGAGTTTGATTCTTAATTCGAACGGATACAGCAAGAAGTTGGGCGATTTTTTGTTCAGGAGATCGACTGTCTTGCGATTCGATTTCATTATCATGAATTACTGTTTCCTTAGGAGACATCTGCGTCGATTTTTCTTGATTCACAATACGAAAAAAAAGAATCACCCCCAAAAAGCAAAAAGGAAGAATCGTAATAATCACGCCTAATACTGTGCGTGTCTTCATTTTTATACGATTATTCGTTCCAAAAAAATTCATAGATACATATCAATTTCTAGAGTAACATACTCCCAGTGTTCACATGGTAGGATGTCAATACATGCGCGTGACAAATATCTCTGTTCAAAAAGAAAAAACCTCCTACAAAGTTTCCGCTGATTTCTTTTTTGAGTCTCCACTTGGTGGGAAAAAAGCTCAGATTCGTTTTTGGTTTTACTGGGTGTGCTCTCTCAGTTCAGAGCCAATCCACGCACTTAGGCGCAGAGGCACTGTTCGAAAAAACATATGGTTTCGTATTCCTGCTAAGTCATATTCGAAAATGCATTGGCAAAATATTTCTGATGCTTTTTTTCTTCTCGCACTTCCACTCGCCATTGCGAAAAAAGAAAATTTGTTCTTTGATTCGCCAGTTTCTCAAGAAGTTATGCAAAAAGTTCCTGGCATATATGAGCACTATCAGGAAATTGTGACCCGATTTATTCAAGTCACAACACAGCCACAAAGCAAGAATGAACAGTTGCAACAACGTATACGTTTGCCGAAAATCACGGCCCAATTTTTTACTTTAGGAGTCGATTCTTTTTATTCACTCAGTTTGCGAAAAAAGTGCTTACCAGACAAACTCCTGTATGTCGATGGATTTGATACGCCTTTTTATTATAAAAAACTCCTCGATTCGATACATGCAAGAATCACGCAAGTAGCAAGAAGTACGGATTCAAATCCAGTGTTTGTACAAACAAATCTTCGAGAAGTTTCTGACAAAATACTTGGTTGGGGGCGATATCATGTTACTGCACTCGTTGCTGTTTCGACCATACTCGAATGCACTGATACGGCGATTAGTGGTGAGTCGTTCGAGTCAGATGATTGGGGCTTACGAACCGGAATTGATCGATTATACTCAACCACCACACAGAATATTACATTTGTGGCACATAATGTTTCTCGACTGAAAAAAATTCAAGGGATCCTTGATACTCCATTCAAAAAAATGTTCATAGAACACGTACGAGTCTGTTGGGAAAATGTTCGTCAACAAGTTCCACCGTACAACTGTTCTCTCTGTCAAAAGTGCCTCAAAACTCAAATTACGCTATCAGTGCTTGGTATTCAAAATGCTCCGTCTTTTTCCCAATTTCATCCAGAACATCTCAACGACATTCGACTCGTGAGTCATGTGTATGAAGAATGGAAAGAACTCCTTGCTGTGGCTCAAGAGAGGATTCCAGATCAAGTCACTCTTTTAGTGGCGATCAAAAATCTTCTGCAGAAACCGCTCCGTGTGTAAAAGGAGAAATTCTTTGCAAAATCGCTGAAGCTGCAAATACATACTCCCAGGACTTTCGGCCGTGAAAACGTCAAACATATACTGTTGGCTCAAATTTTGACGTAAAAGAAACAGGACCCGATTTTTGTGGAAACTCGATGTAATTACCAAAATCTTTTTCCAGCCATGAGGCTCAAAAAAAAGCTTGGTACTATATAAAATATTCTCCTTTGTGTTTTGAGAATACTCTTCCGTAAGAATATCTTCTTCGGGCACACGTAAACCAATCGCATAAGTTTTCATAAGCTGCGACTCAGTAGTACGGGGCGGTTCATGATCCCAATGGCTACTCCATTTTCCAGACATAAGTATTTTTGAGGCAAATCCATCGCCATACAACTTCTTGGCCACATGTATTCGTTTTTTTACACCAAGTGGAAGTTTTTCTTGATCGGTAATACCACCAGCCAAAACGAGAATTACATCAAATGGAGGAGTTTTCTGCTGTTGTTTCATTTTTTTGAATCGCGACTGTTTCCCATTGAGGTATAAAGAATTCTATCAAGTTTTTTTTGAGATGATTCTGTACACTTGAGTTTGAAGCGTATGAATCTTCCCAGAAAAATTCTTTTTGTTGCTGATATCGGCGGTCATAGAGAATTACAATACTACCATGTTGGCGATGAAGCAATGTTTCTCGAAACATACAGATGGTACAAACAACACCATTCGCAGTGGACAATGTCGGCGTTTTCTTGGCATAAAATGCATACAAAACTAGATGTTCTTGAGGTTCCCCACCTCCATTGGCACAAAAAAACAAGCAGAGTTCTTCTTAAACTGAGTGTGCTGTATCTTCTTTGGAAATGCACTCGAATTTCTTTCCTGCAAACACATGAGCTTGAGTTTATTTCTACTATTGAGAAGCAAGATCGAATCCACTTTACTGGTGGAGGAAATCTCAGTAGCCTGTTTCGACCATGGTTGTACTATTGTTTTTTTATTCTGCTCGTTGCGAAGTGCTCAAAAATTCCAGTTCTTCTCACCAGTCAAACACTTGGTCCATTTCGAGGAGTTGATCGTTTTTTTGCTGCTTGTTTCCTCAACACAGCCGCCCTCATTGCAACACGAGATCAGACTTCGCGTCGAGACGCATTTTTTCGGTATGGACTCCTTCTTCCTCAATTTAAAAATGTTCTCGATGCAGCATACACTCTTCCTCTCAAATATGACCAAAGACTTCAATTGAACTCGCACAAAAAAAGTGTAACAATTGGGCTCAGTGTTCATTCTTGGAAAGACTCAAACAAAAAAACGATTCTACTTATACAAAAAGCGATTTCGGAACTCGAAAAAAAACATACAGTACACATTGTCCTTATTCCACATCACATCAGCTCAGTTTCAAGAGAAGAAGATGACATAACTTTTATGAAAACACTCACCAGCAATCTCCCAGTGAGTGTTTCAGTGCAGGTTCCCGACATCTTTCCTGAAATGCTCGATAGTGCCGATACGCTTGCCCAAAAAATTCTTTGCCTTACTTCTCAAGTAGACATGCTTATTACGACAAGATATCACGGGATCATTTTTGCACTTGCTCAAAAGATCCCACTCATTGTGTTGAATTTCGACGAATACTATCGCATTAAAAACGCAGGAGCACTTCATATGTTTTTTGGCGAAAAAGCTTCTGAAATGCTCATTGATGTAAATAATCGCACTGCATCTTTTCAGCTCACGCAGAAACTTTCTCAAATTTTTCTACAAGAAATGAGTATGAATTCACTTGTTGAAAAAAACAACCAACTCGATATACCACATCTTGACACCATTCTCACTGATTATGAACAGACACTTTCTCCAACAAAAGTGAGCGCACTATGATCTCTGTAGTGATAGTAACCTTTAATGAATCGCACTCGTTAAAAAAATGTCTGCAGAACATCTCTCGCTTTGCTGATGAAATTGTAGTTGTCGATCTTGGCTCCTCAGACAACACCGTGACCATAGCCCAAATGTTTGGAGCTCGCGTCGTTTTTCACCCATTTGTTCAGTATGTAGAGTTAGTCCGAAACTTCGCAATTGACCAGTGCCGAGGTTCTTGGATTCTGATTCTCGATCCAGATGAAAAAGTTCCGCGATCTCTACAAAACTACATGCGAGTATTCTCTCAACGCTCTCAAAAAGGAGCGCTTAATATTCCACGAGCGAATATATTTTTTGGCACTTGGATTGTTCATTCAAACTTTTGGCCAGACCGTCAGGTAAGATTTTTCTCAAAGGGAGTTGTGGAGTGGCAAACACGCATTCATTCGTATCCCAAAACCAGTATTCCGCCGCTCAAAGTCCCCCAGCATTTTGAGTTGAGTCTTTTACATACATCGTATCCAACATTCTCAAGCTTTCTCTCTAAACAAAAACGATATGCCAGACTTCGTGCTCAGGAACGATATGATAGCGGGGAATCAGCTCGAGCTGACATCCTGTTATTGAACCTGTGTCGAGAATTTCTAGCTCGATTTATCAAGCACGGTGGCTGGCATGGTGGGAAGCATGGATTGTACCTGCTTTTTGGTATTTTGTACTATCACTGGATGACAGAATATGTACTGTGGCAACTTCAGAAACATGCTTCTGAGCATCATATAACTATTTAGTTGACTTGACTTTTAGACTAAGCCAAGAATCTCCAGAGGGAAAATTTGTAATCTTTGCTTTTTGTATCAGATCTTGAGGAGTCGCATAGTGGGTCTAGTGCAGTGATGAAATAAACTGCCGTACCGAAAGATCGAGAGTTTCAAATCTCACCGCCTCCGCACCAACCCATACACCAGAACATCCAGAAACTTTCCATCAACATACTCAGCCTCACGGAGCGTTCCCTCATGTATAAAACCAAGTCGTTCTGGCACACGCTGGCTGGCGGTGTTGCCAGCAGCGGCTTGAATTTCTATGCGATGGAGGTGTAATTCTTCAAAACAGAATCGAGTGAGCGCTCGGACTGACTCCGTCATGATGCCGTTTCCTTGAAATTCCTCGCCAAGCCAATATCCAAAACTTGTTTGTTGGCGCAAGAGATGTACGGTGTGCAGCCCGATACAGCCAACAAGTTGATTTTTGTACCAAATTCCCAGTTCTAATCCCGTGCCATTTTGCGG
>CAZFLN010000021.1:0-5864 GCA_964519905.1 uncultured Pseudomonadales bacterium
GTCTCTTCCAGTACCGAGCAGACCTGCTGCGAAACGCACCAGAGAAAATGACACGCTTCCGCTTTACCTGGCAAGAAGTTATCCCCTGGTTTTCACCAGCTGCAAGGGAAAACGGCTAGAAGTATTCCCGAGAGAATTTCCTCCAAACTCGCTAGCATACTTGCGTTTTGACCCCAATACAGCGTATAATGAAGGCACGGGTGCATACTTCATTCGTAATAAAATATTGATTAACCGCTCAAAAATAGACAGAACACTACAATGTACCATTCAGTTTTGATTGATACACCAACGCACATTTCGTCTTCCCTGGACACAGGGGAATCTTTGAGTGGGTTAGTCGGGGAGACTACCCATGTCATTCTTTCGTTCTTTTTCTAAAGCCTTACAATCAGGCAAGAAATCATCTTCAGAAGAAAAATCTGAGCCAGTAAAAAAGGGCTTTTTCTCGAATCGTCGTGGTCAGAAGACTGCCGCGAAGGCTAAAGGCGCCAAGGGTGGATCATATCTGTCCAAGGCTAAACCAAATGTAGCTGGTGGGAAACCACAACCAAATGCTCCGGCTATTACCAAAACTTTGGAACAGGCTGAGCAAGCGCTCCAACAGGCCCAGGCAAAGTCCCGTGAGATTTTGATTGAAGCAAAGTCAGAGGCCTTAAAAATTCGCGAAGCTGCTGAGCAAGAACAACGCGAGCTTCAAAAGAAGTTGGTTGAACAGCAGCGCAACTTGGATCGTCAGCTTAGTACTATTAGTCAACGCTTAGAACAGGTGGATCGTCGTGAAGAGCAGATTGATCGAAAATTAACAGATCTCGACGCGAAACAAAATGATCTGGAGTCCAAAAAGGAAGAACTTATTTCTGATTTGGAAAAAGCCAGTTCTCTTACTCGAGATCAGGCAAAGCAAGAACTTTTGGATCGTATTTCTAACACGGTTGATCGCCAAGCAGCACAAATGATCCAGCAAAAGTTGGAAGTGGCTCGCCAAGAAGCCGATGATCAAGCCAAAGAGATTCTCGTCGATGCTATGAAGCACGGGGCTACTGACTACGTGGCTGAATACACTATCTCAGTGGTGAAGCTTCCAGATGCTGATATGAAGGGCCGCATTATTGGAAAAGACGGTCGAAATATTCGTTCCTTTGAGCGTGCCACTGGTGTGGACGTAGAACTCGATGGCGAAGCGCCAAATGAAGTTCGTTTGTCGAGTTTTGATCCTGTTCGCCGCGAAATTGCGCGTATTTCTTTGGAGCGATTGCTCAAGGATGGACGTATTCAACCAAGTCGCATCGAGGAAGTGGTTCAGAAAGTGACCAAAGAACTCGAAAAAATTATGTTCGAGGAAGGCAAGCGCCTGTGTCATAAAGTCGGTATCTTTAATTTGCCGAATGATCTGATGGCCTTGCTTGGACGGTTCAAGTATCGCTTCTCTTATGGTCAGAACTTGATTCAACACACGTTGGAAGAAACACAAATCGGTATCAAGCTGGCAAATGAGCTGGGCTTGAATACTCGAACTGTGACCATGGGATGTTTGTTGCACGACGTCGGTAAGATCGTAGAAGGCGAAGGAAATCACGTGGAATTGGGCGTGCGTTTGCTCAAGAAATATGGCATGCCACAGGAAGTTATTGACTGTGTTGCGCAGCACCACGAAGACGAGCCCTTTACTTCTCTGGAGTCCATGGTAGTCTACATCTCTGACGCGATTTCCGGTGCCCGACCAGGCGCTCGAAATGAAAATCATGAAGACTATATTCAACGTCTTGGGAAGCTGGAAGAAATTGCTCTCAGCTACTCAGCGGTGGAAAAGGCCTTTGCGATTCAAGCAGGACGCGAAGTTCGTGTTATACTAAAGCCTGAGAAAAGTTCGGATAGAGACGTAAATGTTATCGCGACTGAGATCGCGGAACGCTACGAAAATGAGATGACCTATCCAGGAACGGTGACGGTCAACGTCATTCGCGAACTCCGCGGCAACTCTGTGGCGAAATAGTCACGGAAGTGTCTTAGCTGGAAGGTCGCACAGATCGCTGCTGATCATCACGATCTGAGCGAGTGCTTACAAAAGAACTGCCAAAAAAAACGAGAACGAGAAAAGGAGAAACATGACAAAATCAGATTTAATTGCTACCGTTGCCAAGCAGGCGAACTTGACCAACAAGGCCGCTCAGCAAGCTATTGAAGCCTTTTTGGACGAGACTATGCGCGCTCTGAGCAAGGGTGACAAGGTTCTCTGGTCCGGTTTCGGTACCTTCGACGTTCGAAAAGTCGCCGACAAGCGCGTTGTTCCTTTTGGAAAGACTGAGCTGACTCGCGTTATTAAGTCTCACCGCGTTGTGAACTTCAAGGCTGGAAAGCCACTCAAGGAAGCGGTTAAATAAGGTGAAGGACTCTCCTTTAGGCCGATAATATTTTCTTTCGGAAATATTATCAACTTACTCTGGAAAATACAGAAAGAGCTCTGCAGAAATGCAGGGCTCTTTTCGTTTTTACAGAAAATATTTCAGACAATGAACTCTGTTTTCTCTGGGAGTGCGGAAATAAATTATAGGCCTAAAGGAGAGTCCTTTATTTGTACCAGGGGTGAGATTTGAACTCACGACCTTGGGTTTATGAATCCCATGCTCTAACCAACTGAGCTACCCTGGCGAGGTGTAGGGGAGTATTATACCGTACTTTTCTGCTGGGTTAAAGGTCAAACCCTTAGGCCTATATGAAAATACCAGGCGAAAAAGTGTAAAAAAGGGAGAAGTTTTAAAGAGAGATCAAATATTTCCCAGATCAGAATATGGGCCTAAGGGTTTGACCTTCACCTATGCTATAATAACCAGACTAAAACACACTTTCCCATCTGGCGTGCGGACGCGAGAAGGACGAAAGGAGAAACATATGGCATTGACTCCGCAGATCAAATCAGAAATTATTGCAAGCTTCAGTCAGGGCGAAGGGGATACAGGTTCTCCAGAAGTCCAGGTTGCTTTGCTGACTCATCAGATCGCAGATCTGACCGAGCACCTCAAGCAGCACAAGAAGGATAATCACTCTCGCAAGGGCCTCCTTAAGATGGTCGCCAAGCGTCGTCGATTGTTGAATTTCTTGATGCGCAAGAGTGAAGAGCGTTATCAGCAATTGATTGAGCGCTTGAACCTGACCAAATAAGTCGGGTACACTACACGCACACGTTACAAAACGTGATTGAAGAAGTGAACATCGGTGGGGTGGCGAGAGGTGAGAATTCACCAAACTCGCCACCCCACCATCAAAAAACACGAGAAAACCGGAGAGGCGAGTCGAGTTTTCACCAGTGTCCTGGTTCGGATAAGATTCCAAAACAAGGATAGTGGCGAAAAACGCTCCCCTCACCGGATTCTCCAGAAAGGTTGCAGTATGCAACAGTACACTCAAACCCTTACCGTTGGTGGTAAGGAAATCCGGCTCGAAGTCGGGAAATTTGCGCAGCAGGCAGAAGCCGCTGTGCTGGCTACCTGTGGAGGCACCGTTGTGCACGCCACCGTTGGTCTCGGTCCAGAAACTGCACTGGGATACTTCCCTCTGACGGTTGATTACGTCGAGAACCTCTATGCCGGTGGCCGCATTAAAGGAAGTCGCTGGGTCAAGCGCGGTGGTCGTCCAACTGATGACGTGATTCTCACCTCTCGTGTGATCGATCGCTCTATTCGTCCATTGTTCCCAGAAGGCCTCAAGCGAGAAGTTCAAGTGGTTGTTTCTGTTTTGTCAGTCGACCACGAAAACAGTGCTGACATGGTTGGCGTTATCGCCGCGATGGCTGCTCTGGAAATTTCCAGTATTCCATTCCTCGGTCCAGTGGCTGGGGTGCGAATTGGTTACTTGCCTGAGCAAGATCAGTTCATCTTTAACCCAACCTTCGAAGAGAGTGAAGGCTCCGTTTTAGACCTGATTTTGTCTGGTACACAAGAAGCCATCGTTATGGTCGAGGCCGGTGCCAAAGAAGTTAGTGAAGACTTGATGATCCGTGCTTTCCAAGCTGGTCACGAAGTTCTGAAAGAGATGTGTGCTGGACTCACCGAGCTCCGCGCCGCTGTTGGCAAAGAAAAGTTTGCTTTCGAGTCTCCAGAACTGGATCAAACATTGGTCAGCACATTGCGTGATCGTTTCAAGAGTGATCTGCACGAAGCGGTAAAAGCCAAGGCTGCACTCCAGAAGTCCACGATTATTAAAGACATCATCGCCAAGCTCCAAGAAGAAGATGAGGCGAATGCCCTCCTTCCACTCGGAGAAGTCTTTGACTTCTTGCTCTGGGAAGAGGCTCGTCGCATGACTTTCGAGGACGGCATTCGCCCAGACAACCGTAAGCCAGACGAAGTACGACCAATTTTCTGTGAAGTTGATGTTCTGCCAATGACCCACGGTTCGGCTATGTTCAAGCGTGGTCAAACTCAGGCTCTGACCATTACAACCTTGGGTGAGCCAGCCATGAGTCAACTCGTGGAAAGTGTGGAAGGCGAAGAAGAGCGTCGTTACATCCACCACTACAATATGCCTCCGTTTGCTTCTGGCGAAACGGGCCGTATTGGTTCTCCAAAGCGTCGTGAAATTGGTCACGGTGCCTTGGCTGAGCGAGCACTCTTGCCAGTGGTTCCTTCTCAAGAAGACTTCCCATACACCATTCACGTACAGTCTGAGATTTTGAGCTCAAATGGCTCTACTTCCATGGCTTCCGTCTGTGGTAGCACCATGTCTCTCATGGCCGCTGGTGTGCCATTGCGCAAGCCAGTGTCTGGTATTGCGATGGGTTTGTTGAAGAACGAAACTCAGCACATCGTTTTGACCGATATTCAAGGTCTCGAGGATCACACTGGTGACATGGACTTCAAGGTAGCTGGTACCGAAGACGGTATCACAGCTCTCCAGATGGACATCAAAATTACTGGTATTACTATGGAAATCTTGACCGAAGCATTGCAGCACGCCCACAAAGGTCGTATGCATATTTTGGGCAAGATGTTGGAGTGTATTGATACTCCACGAACCAAGTTGGCTGCCAGTGCTCCAAAGATTGAGCGCTTGCAGATTCCAGTCGACAAAATTGGTGAACTGATTGGACCAGGTGGAAAGAACATCAAGAATATTATTGCGGTGTCTGAAGCACAGGTTTCTGTCGAGGATGACGGCTCCGTATTTGTGAGTTCTTCTGATCAAGAAGCCATCGATAATGCTTCACGAATGATTCGTGACATGATGATGACCTTCGAGCCTGGACAAGAATTCGATGGTGTTGTTGAGCGTATCGAGGACTACGGAGCCTTTGTCGAATTGGTCTCTGGAAAGTCTGGACTGCTCCACGTTTCAGCCATGAGTACTGAGTACGTTGGTGATCCTCGCCAAGTCGTCAACATTGGCGACACGGTTCACGTTCGAGTGGTTGAAGTCGATGGCGATCGAGTTCGCTTGACCATGCTGACTCCAGAACAAGAAGCTGAAGCAGAACAAAAGAAGCAGGAGCGTCGAGGATCTGGTGATCGAGACGGCGGCGACCGCGGTGGGAATGACCGTGGGAGTCGAGGTGGACGCGGAGGCTTTGGTGGCGGACGCGGCGGTGATCGCGGCGGCCGAGGAGGCTTCGGTGGTGGACGCGGTGGCGATCGCGGACGACGTTTTGACGGCGACCGTGGTGGTCGAAGTGGCCGAGGAGGAGATTCTCATGAGTTTTCTCTCAAGCGACCACAGCGAGATCAGTCTGCTGAGCCAATCAAGGCCGATTTCTCAAGCGAAGAGTAATCTTTGCGCACATCTTTGAATTTTTCCGGGCTCCCGTAAGGGGGCCCGGTACGGTATTATGGATGTATGTCTGACCTGCCCAACACGGTTACTGCTCCTCC
>CAZFLN010000022.1:0-4436 GCA_964519905.1 uncultured Pseudomonadales bacterium
CATTCATCCAGCACTGGCTGAGTACGCCGAGGTTGGCACGCCAGATATTCGCGTCATTGTGTCTCACCGAATTCCAATCATGGCTATGGCTCGTATTCCTACCGAAGCTTCTGGCGGGCGGGCCAACCTCGATCTCGGAGCCGTTGGTTTGGGTATCGACATGGGCACTGGGAAAACCTTGTACGCCGTTTCTGGAAAGAAAAAGATAATTAATCAGTTCCCACACAATCACTTGTCAGTCGCCGGCATCGACATTCCCTACTGGAACGATGTCTTGGCCACAGCTGTTCGTACGGCCAACGCCACCGGACTAGAATTTTGCGGAACCGATATCTTCTTGCATCCCACAAAAGGTCCCATGGTGGCAGAGGTCAATTCGTTCCCAGGGCTCTCAATTCAGTTGGCCAATCAAGATGGCTTGCGTCAACGACTCGAACGAGTCGATGGAATTCGTCCTCGAAATGTTGCGCATGCGGTTAAGATTGGTCGTGCGCTGTTTGCCGAAAACTATGGAGCTTCTCCAGGGGATGTTGATCGTCCCATCATCGATTTTGTGGAAGATGCCGCCATTTTGGACTCAAAAGGCAAGCCACTTCACTCAGCTGAAGTGCGTGTGGACACCGGTCGATTCCGAAGCGCTATCTCAGAAAAACTGGTGCAAGAACTCGGACTCAGCCACTCTGACGATATTCTCTGGAGCCAACACGACGAAGAAGAGGGCAGTAAAGTCCCAGTCATCGAAATCAGTCTGCGCATTCGCAACAAAGTTATTAACACACAAATGACCGTTTCCAAAAAGCTCAATCGCCGCGCCATTCCGATCGAACTCGGTCGCCGCGACTTGCAAGGATTTTACATTTCAGGAGAGTAGTATGGCCGATAAGCGCACCAACACCACATTCGACATCCTTAACCTCTCAAAAGAACGACAAAAGTTTTTATTCGACCCAAAGTATAACCCGCAGTTTGAGTATGCGGATGAGGTTCCGAGTAGCCTCTTAGAAAAGTACGCCACCTATATGGATGCGGATCTTTTGGATCTCGCTCTCGAAATTATGCAACGATTCCTCAAGGAATTCGGAAGCGAAGACGCAATGAGAGAGCTCGAGGGTGAGATTATTTCCCCACTCCAGGTCGAGAAGACGATACAAGCCTATCTTCATCAGGAAAATCTCTTGGATACAGTTCGTATTGTACAAAACTCT
This sequence comes from uncultured Pseudomonadales bacterium, assembly GCA_964519905.1. Classification (GTDB taxonomy): domain Bacteria; phylum Patescibacteriota; class Microgenomatia; order UBA1400; family UBA1396; genus CAZFLN01. Next base: position 1,206 of record CAZFLN010000022.1, read on the forward strand.
GCTTTTATCGCACGAACTTCCATTTCAACGACACCGGACGAAAAAGTTGAACTCAAAATTCGTCTTCCCATGGAATACCGAAAAAATGCGCTTCCTGCTATTTTGCAGCATGAGCTTGGCACACATGCTCTCAGATGGGTCAATGAATTTCAGCAACCATGGTACAAGCGCCACACAGAGTACTCTATGAGAGACCATTTACCCACAGAAGAAGGTTTGGCGGTGATTCATAGCGCTCTCACACATCCATCACCATACTTTTGGCTCGCAGCAGTGAATTACTTTGCATCATATCATGCGCAACAAGACTCTTTTGCAGAGGTGGCAGCAAAGCTCAAACCATATCTTCCGAATCTTGAACGTCGCTGGAGTGTCACGCTTCGGGTAAAACGAGGCTTAGAGGATACTTCCGAGGCTGGCGGATACAAAAAAGACCAGGTGTACCTTTCAGGAATTACTTCCCTTGCAACTTGGATGCGAAAGAATAACTTTGCCTCTCAAGAACTCTATATTGGGAAAGTCCACCACGACGAGATAGAGAAAATGCAAGAATTTTCGAGCATTACTTCATATCATTATCCAACCATAATTAATGATCCACAGTACGCCAAAAAAGTAGAAAAAATTCTCAAACTCAACGGAATCACGAGTTAATCACTCTAAGCGAATAAGTTCTGGAATGCGGCGAAGAATTTCTCTCTGATCATCATGCAGTTCTCCCTGCCAACCAAGAGCATAGAGTGAAAGAACACTTGTTTCCGGTCCATGTCCAAAAAAACATCCGTCTCCAGCATCAGATACAGACGCTTCGCAGACTTCTTTTTCAGACGGGACGGCTTCTACAGCGTAGCCAAAGCGTAACTTACTCGCCAAGTACCCATACGTATTCAGAGCACCAAACGCATTACGTGCTGATCCACTTGAGAGACTCCTACTTCCACGAAGCTCCTGCCCAAATCGTAAAAAATCATACTCCATAAGTGACCCAATACTCATATTCCCTGAGCCAGGAAATTCCATATGTATGTGAGCTTTATAAGCAAAAGAAACTCTTTGTTGAGACTCCACCATTAATCCAGCTCCGATTCGCTCTCTTCCCAAAAAATACTGCAAAATATACACTTTTTTCTGTTCGAGGAGTTTTTGTCCATACCATTCGACAGACAGAAGAACTGAATGATTCTGATCAATCATTGTTTTTGTATAAAACTGAAAAAAAGATTCAAAATCTTCTCTGTTCGCTTGTGAAATTTCTGAAGTTACTCCGAGTGAATGCTTTATTTCATCACTTTTCTGTAAAAATTTTCTGGTACTTTTGCTCGGAAATGAAGAAAGCACATCTTGACCTGGTTGCAGGATACTCTGCCAACAAATCTTCTCTGGACGAAACACATTCCATCTTTCAAGTGAAATTATCCGCATAATACTGGATTATACTCCTGCGACTATGCACAATAAAATGTTACAATTCCCAGGTATATGAGTGAATCTTCTCCAATTACTATCGAAAAAAAACACTCAAACGAAATTGAGAAAAAACTCATTGAAATTGAAAAATCATTTAGATCTATCGTCCCCAAGTCCTTCTCAGAGATTAATGCTCTTGCCGCTGATCTCGTCACAGTTAAAAAATTTGAAGATGCATTACAAAATCAAAATGGCAATTCAGTGCTCAAAGAGCTTTCTCAAAATGTAAAAAAGCTTTACACAGTTCTTGCACCAAAAGGAAGTGAGCAAGCTGCGAAAAATCAAGCCGTTCACGAAGCACATCAAACCGCTAAAGTTGCTGAAATTTTTATAAAACTCAAAGGTTTTGTTGAGGATCTTTCTCAATATGAAGGAACTCTGCCAAAACATTACCTTGATGCCTATCGAGATCAAGCTAGAGAATTTCAAAAGCTCTCACGTGCTGTAATGTTTCTCGGAACACCTGAGTTCGCGAAATTTCATCGTTCAAAGGAAGAATGGGAAGCAAATTTAGATCCGATCGCTGCTTCAGAAGGGAATGCCAAGCTTCGCTATGAAGATGATGCAAGACAAGCATTGGAAGCATTCCAAGCGTCATCAGAACAAAAAAACAAAAATCCTACCACCCGTGAAACCGCTTTACAGTACTGGAAATTTTCTGACGAGGAAATCAAATACTTACTCGGTAATGAGCCTCTTCTTCCTGAGACCTCAGCACTTTCCGCAGAGCAGGGAGTCCGCGCCTTTGAAATCCTTTTCCGAAGAGCTGGACTCCAAGAATGGAAAGTCAATCTGACTTCTTCAAGCAAAGCTATCAGTGTGAATGCAGCAGCTAAAGAAATTAACTTCCCAGTTACCAGAAAGCTCTCTGGTGATGATATTTTGTACATCCTTTCTCACGAAATGGTGCATGTTATTCGTGGAGAAAACGGGAGTAGACAAGAATGCGGTTTACTTGGTACCGGAATCCCTGGGTATGTAACCAATGAAGAAGGGGCTGCCACAGTGTCTGAAATGCTTTCCGGACAAGAATTTGGTCATGAGAGACAAGCAACATTTGCCGCTCGCTACTTAGCCATATCTCTTGCACTGCAAACAAAAATAGAAAAAAACCGCCGAGTCCCCAAATTTTCACCCCAAGAAATATATAATCAAATAGCTAGCTACGGAGTAAAACCTGATGTGGCAACGCAAATTCTCTGGCGTATTTTTAGAGGCACGTCGCTCAAAAGGGAAGTCGTCGATATACCTTTTGGAGCGAACACTCTTCCTATTGCTGAAACGTATGTAAAAGATGCTATTTATTTTGAGGGTCAAATAGAGCTTCTGAACGAACTTTTAAAACAATCAGGCGAAATCATCTCTGGAACAAGAGAAATTCCCACCATTGGAAAGAAACCAGCACGAGATTTCACTACACGACTCCTTGCTAGAATCGGACTCCGTCAAATAGAAGCTACAGATACTGACAATCCAAAAATAAATAAAGAACAATACGATCGCTTTGTGCAACTGGGCAAAGAGAAGCTCATGAACATTCTACAGGGATTTCTGCTTGGAAAACTCACATTCGAGGCACTTTCAAGCAACACAAGTCCCTGGAAACAGGCATTGAAGAAATCTGAAGCAGACGGAATCATTCAGTACGAAAAACTCTTTGCAGCTGTTCCTGCTGAAAACACTGAACAGCGGTAAAATACACTGTGCACCAGGAGGGATTCGAACCCCCGACCCTCTGTTCCGAAGACAGATGCTCTATCCAGC
>CAZFLN010000023.1:0-3429 GCA_964519905.1 uncultured Pseudomonadales bacterium
TTCAATTGTTGTGCTTCTGGACTTATTGGCATGAAAAATCCTCTCTGGATTTTCGGTTTTCTGGAAAAGAACTAGGAATGAGAACCTGATTTACGAGGTTCGAACTCTGTGTCTGTTGCACCGAGTGTGTCATCTAAAACTGTATTATAAGACTCTTTCACACCGTTTGTCAAACTTTTTCTCGTATTTATGGAGATAAACCTTGCACAGGACAAATAAAACATATATCCTCATATCTATAGTATCGAAAGCACACATGCACCCTTCCAACACCGAACCGACTTTGCATGAACTCCTCCGCGGGACTGGTGATTCGGATTTTGGAGCTGTGGATGACAATAAAACACCAACCTCTCCAAAAAGATTTTCTTTGGCCTGGTTTTTCTTGATTTTTATTCTCACACTCGTGTGTACTGTGGCGTTGAGTTTTCGTTTTCTCCCTTTCCTGTAGTGCGAGGAAACTTCTCTGCTAGTGCATCGCCACTGGACATTTAGCACTCAAACACTTACAATGCTAAATCTATGGCGATAACCATTCAAAAACGTTCTCAATCGACTCATTCTCAACCAGTGGAAGAGAAAGAACTCACAACCGCTGAGCCTCCTCAAGGTCAAGCATTACCTTTGGTGGCGTTGCGAGGCGGAGTTGTCTATCCACACACCGAGACCGTTTTGGTTTTTGGACGTCCTGCTTCCCAAGAAGCTATTGAGTTTTCGCTGAAAGAGCGTGCTCGTTACATGATTGTCACCGCCCAAAAAAAAGAAAGTATTGAAAACCCAACTCCTGCACAAATGTACCAGGTGGGAACTCTCGTCAAAATCGAGCGTACTCTCACCCACGAAGGTGAACTCCATGCCCTGGTGCGAGGTGTCAAGCGAGTCAAAATTCTTTCCTACGAGCAAACCAAACCGTTTTACTCTGTTTCGTTCGAAATCTTGAAAGAAGAAGTTGAACAATCCGACACGTTCCAAGCTGAACTGAAACATCTTTCCCAGTTGTTCCAAAAAATGGTGCAAAAAGGCAAGCCAGTCGAGTTCTTTAACTTCATGAAATTGGCTGGTGGCGTTGAGTCGAAAGAGCTCGTCGATCACATTGCTTCTACGCTCGATATGCCCACCAAAGAAAAGCAGCGCCTGCTTGAGGAACTCAACATTAACAAACGAGTAAAAGCGGTAACTTCGCACTTATCTCACGAGCAACGTATTCTCGATATCGAGCAGAAACTTGAATCAGAAACTCGCAAGCAAATCGATGAGCGCATGCGAGAAAATATTCTACGAGAGCGACTCCAAGCAATTCAGAAAGAACTCGGTGAGTTCGGTGATGAAGAAGAAGAAATTGATGAGCTGGAAGAGCGCTTGAAAAAAGCCAAAATGCCAGCCGAAATTGAGAAAAAAGTCTCAAAAGAAATCAAGCGTTTGCGTCAAATGTCGCCAATGCATTCTGAGTATTCGTACATCCTAACTTGGGTAGAAACCATGCTTGATTTACCTTGGCATGCAAAAAGTCGCACTCGAGCTTCTTTAACTAAAGCAAGCGAGATTCTTGACACACAACACTATGGTCTCGAAAAAGTAAAAGAGCGCGTGCTCGAACACTTAGCCGTGATGAAGTTGAAGCAAGAAAACGCCAAACTCGAAAAAGAAAATGATCTAAAGGCCAAAAAAGGCACTTCAGCAAAGAAAAGTGGCAGTAAAAAGCCAAGTATCTCTCGTCTCCCAACGATCCTCTGTTTTGTCGGTCCTCCTGGTGTTGGAAAAACTTCCATCGGCCGATCGATCGCCGAAGCGCTGGGACGAGAGTTTGTAAAAATGTCGCTTGGTGGCGTCCATGATGAATCAGAAATTCGTGGACATCGCCGCACCTATGTTGGCGCCATGCCCGGAAGAATTATGCAAACACTGGCGCAAGCCGGAACCAAAAATCCAGTCTTTATTCTCGATGAAATTGACAAAGTCAGCAGTGACTTCCGGGGTGATCCAGCTGCAGCATTACTCGAAGTCTTGGATCCAGAACAAAATCATGAGTTCCAAGATCATTACCTAGGAGTCCCTTTTGATTTGAGTGAAGTTATGTTCATCGCAACAGCGAACGTCCTGGATACCATTCCTGGTCCACTGCGTGATCGGTTAGAAATTGTTCATTACTCTGGGTACACCCAAGATGAAAAATTCCACATCGCCAAACAATACCTGCTCAAACAAGCGATTGAAGGGGCTGGCCTGACGGATAAAGATATTTCTATTCCAGATGAAGTTATACGCTTCGTGATTCAACGCTATACGAGAGAGGCTGGCGTCCGAAATCTTAAACGTGAGCTGACTCGAATTGCTCGTAAAGCAGCAAAAACAAAGGCCGAACAAACAACCACCAAAAAAATTACAGTTTCTGCTAAAAATCTCGAAGACTTTTTAGGACCAACCCGTTATCTGGATACCGAACTTGAACTTGATGACCAAGTAGGTTTGGTCAGCGGACTTGCCTGGACAAGTGTGGGTGGAGAACTTATGCAAATTGAGGCGGCTCTCGCCTCTGGCAAAGAAGGCTTTACACTCACCGGACAATTGGGCGATGTCATGAAAGAATCGGCGAGAGCCGCGTATACCTTTGTACGATCTCATGCGGATGAGTTAGGAATCGATCTCGAAAAATTCGAGAAAAATCGAATCCATGTGCACGTTCCAGAAGGCGCTGTTCCGAAAGACGGTCCATCAGCAGGTATCGCTATGACAACCGTTTTAGCCTCAGCATTCACCAGCAAAAAAATTCGCCGCGATATTGCCATGACCGGTGAGGTAACACTCCGTGGGCGTGTTTTAGCCATTGGTGGACTGAAAGAAAAACTCATTGCCGCTCATCGAGCTCAAATCAAAACAGTGTTTATTCCAGAACAAAATGTAAAAGACTTGGTAGAAGTGCCAAAAGCTATCCGTGACGATTTGGAAATCATTCCTGTGAATCACGTGAGCAATGTATTGGAAAAAGCGCTCATTTCCTCAAACTGAGGAAAATAGAAAATTATTTCTCTCGGTGAGAAAAAGCAAGCAACAATTTTTGCAAAAGTGCTTGTGTTTCAGCGTGTGGCCAAGCTTCAAGCACTTCCTGAGCCTCAAAGACGTACTCTTGGATAGTCTGGTCTACAGCTTGCTTGGAGCCACTTTCAATCACCAAATCTCGAATACGCTGAATATCAGCCTCAGAAACATCAGGATTCCCCAAACAACTTTGTAAATAGAGCTTATTCGACATCGATGCTCGAGAAAATGCTTCTTGCATGAGTAAGGTTTTCTTCCCTTCTCGAATATCTCCACCGACTGGTTTTCCGGTAACAGCTGGATCACCATATAAACCAAGAACGTCGTCACTCAGTTGAAACACCACTCCAATTTTGTGTCCAAAGGACACCATTTTTTCCCGTAAGTCTGCTT
>CAZFLN010000024.1:0-3207 GCA_964519905.1 uncultured Pseudomonadales bacterium
GGTGGCGCTGGATTTGGACAGCCCATTGTAGACCAGGCAGAACAGGTATTGGTGTTAGGCATACACCCGCCACAAGCTCCACAATAATTGGTTCCTCCCGGACACGTTAGAGTTCCACCCCCTGGCATAGCGCAGTAATTTCCGATCAATCGAGCCTCCGAATTCGGGTCATTAAACACCCCGCCACTCACGGTTCCAACGACCGTGAAGCGCCGCTCTACCCAAGCGCTATTGCGGTTTTGGCTACAAGAAAATCTCTCCGTGCGGGCTCGAGCAATGTACTCTGAAGTTGTTGGAGTAAGAGCCAAGGTATATGAAGTCCCAGAAGCTTGGGTGCCACACAGTGTCCCGGCAGCCGTACACTCATCTGCTTCTGCCACACTTGCTGGACGAATTCGCACCACGGCAGACGCATTTGAGGGCTTACTCACCGTGACATTCACCACATATGCTCCACCAGATAACACGGGTGTTGTTGTGGCTGGCTGCGCGACTGGTGCTGAAAAACCTGGTGCCGCTGGTGGTTGGGCGTCCCCGTTTCCACAGCTCCCGCCACACCCATTTCCTTGTCCACATTGCTGACCGCTACAATTCGGTGTGCAGGGAATCGGAGTTGGTGGTGCTGTTGGTTGCTGTGGTTCCTGGCAACCTAACGACTGCCAAGTCCCACATGTGCGACTATTGGGCATACAACTATTGCATCCTGCACACCAGATTTGCCCATTTCCACATTGATAAATCGCGTAACACCCGCTCGTGGTCTGACCAGACTCATTATAAACAGTCCGAATTGTACATCCACTCGCACCTGCTGTGCAACTCTGTTCCATGTCGTAAGTAAGCGCTCTACACGCTCCCGTGATCATGGAACACCCAGATGTGTAATTATAACAATTATGCTGACAATTGTACCGAGCACCAGCACGAACACAGGAATACCTTCCGCAATCTGAACCTGAAAAAGAACCTCCACATGATTGTGCGAAAGTTTGGGAAGGTTGAACGAAAAAGAACGAAAAAGCTAATGTCAGAAAGAGAGAGAATATAGTAAGAACCCTCTTCATACTTACTCTCTAGTTGCAAATATAATTTTTGCATCAGGCGAAATTATGGTTGAAATCTTTTGGTTCGAAAAAATAAGAGATGAAGAAGTGAGTGAGTTAAGGGAAAAATCATAAAAACCCCTGCATTCATCATTCTCACATGAAGTTATTCCAGATCGATACACCTCAATTTGATCTTGCGTAGATGGCAAAAAGAATTCAATCATGACCGGTTCAAAAAAATGAATTTTATTTCTTAAATCATCAAAATCAGAAACTTGATAGGTAAGAGATGAAAAATCAAAAAGAGCAACACCATCCTGTTCTGTGACAGGGACCTCTACAGTTTGGAGAACTGATTTCGGGCCAAGCAAGTAGTGTACAATTTTTCGCTCTTGCAACAACGATAGATACACTAAACCTTCAGAATCCTGTCTCATGTATAAAAACCGTCCTGCAGCAAGGAAATGATGATCAGCATCCTCATCAACAGACTCTTTTCTTTGCTCTACAATATTTCTCCACAAATGAATTCGCTCTTGTACTTCTACTTCAGATGTTTGAGGTGTAATGGAAAGAAATATACTCGGCTTATTTAAGTCAAAACGCAAGTAAATATATACTAGAACTGCCAAAATTAATATGAAAACCAGTAAAAATAAAAAGTTCCTTCTCACCAAATCATCGTATCACAAAACGATAGCCAAACTGCTGCCCTATTATCGGTTCGAAATTGGCAAATACAATTGTCCACCAGCTAATACCGTGCCTTGTGAGAATCTTTGTTGTGAATACTGCCCTTGTTGCAAATTCCCAAATACCTTAAAGTATTCCCTCAAATCATTTTCAATTTGAGGATACATGTTTTGAATCTCATTTCGACAACCTGGGATTGATTCGGCAAGCACATACGGGGCTCTACATTGATCCAAAGCGTCATCTGCAAAAACAGCATCTAAAGTGTATTTTGAAATTTCATACACAAGAGGAAAATCTGGATTTTCTCGATAAAAATTAATTACCTCGGAAGTAGACAATGTAAACCCATTATCTGCAGCTCCGAAAGATACTACTCGACCAGTTGTCTCATTTCCAACGACGCTTGCAGTTGAAACGAAAGCCGGCATAAAATCACCAACATCATTACCAAGAATTATAGTTACAAAATCTCTGCCAACTTGAACTCGAGCATAATATGTTCTTTCATCCATTTGACTATCTTCCAAATGGCCACCACCTCTATAAATCGCTATTATTTTCCCAGCAATAATTGGATCTCCAATAACATTGAAAACTGCACCATCTCTAGCAAAAGGAACCTCGGATCTATTGCGCCAACGGAATCCTTTCCCATCTGCTCCAGACCATTCATTTTGCCACTGTGGTGGTGTAGCGGTCAAATCAATTACTTCTTGAACTGTCCACGGCTTTGGCGTCGACTCGACGACCACTCTCATCTCAGGAGTAACATCTAGTCTTATATTTTCTCCCTCACTAGAAGTAGAACCATCAAGAGAAACACTCATTGATGCTTGTGGTCTAGCTGGTCCGGTTGGGAGACCAGGTCCTCCTGGGGTACTTGTTCCCTCTGGAATTGCTGTTCCAGGAGACGGCTGTGTAGCAAATCCTGCTTGATATGGTTGCGGAGGGGCAGTTGGAGTAACGGTATTAGTGCTTGAATCGTACGTTCCCTCTGTCGCTGTTACTAACGGAGCATACACATATGCTTCCTCACCGTTTTCTAGCTGGATCTTGTACCACTCTGGCCCTTGTCCAGCGTTAGCTCCTTCTACTGTTTCTAGTACCTGGAAGTATCTGTTACGCATCCGATCACCATATAAGCTCGATTTATTGGTATCTGGTGCCGTGCGAATATTTACGTCCCCTCCAGTTACCCATGTTTGTGGGGCTACTTCTTGCTCTCCTGCTGCTGTCTGTTGTTGCTGTTCTAATGTTCTGCGTCCAAAGGGTGCCACTTGATCATATGGTGTTTGAGGAGTTCCTAACAAAAGACCGAACACTAATCCTGACAGACTATCTTTCCGCCAATCTACCGGCATCTCCCAAGTTTGACTTTGATCCGGAGTCTTGAGCGCTTCCTGATCTACATTCAATTGTTGTGCTTCTGGACTTATTGGCATGAAAAATCCTCTCTGGATTTTCG
>CAZFLN010000025.1:0-2824 GCA_964519905.1 uncultured Pseudomonadales bacterium
AGTGGATGTTAGCGGCTGGCACACAAGTTGTGGCTGGCGTTACCCCTGGCAAAGGTGGACAAGAAATCTTTGGTGTCCCAGTGTATAACACGGTCGCCGAAGCACGATCAACTCATCCGGAAATATCGGCCAGTTGTATTTACGTTCCTCCAAAAATGGCACTCTCTGCTACGCGCGAAGCGCTTGAAAATGGTATTCAGCTGGTTCATATCATTGCCGAGGAAGTCCCGGTGCGAGACACCGTGGAAATGCTCCAACTTGCTACAGAGCATGATGCCAAAATTCTTGGTCCCTCTTCCATTGGCGTTATTTCTCCTGGTATAGGAAAACTTGGTTCTATTGGGGGAGCGGACAACGCGCAATTTTCTCCAGGGTCGATCGCAATTATTTCCAAATCTGGGGGAATGAGTAGCGAAATCTCTTTGTTATTGACGAGTCATGGGTACGGACAATCAACCGTGGTGGGAATTGGCGGCAACATGATTGTTGGAACCACCTTTGCTGATCTTGTTACAGCACTCGAAAACGATCCTCAGACCAAAGCCGTCGTGGTGATCGGAGAAATTGGTGGCTGGTACGAAGAACTGTTAGCCGACGAACTCTCTCAGCGACCTGATCACAAACCGTATTTAGCCTTTATCTCTGGTCGCTTTGCCGAAACACTCCCACAAGGGATGAGTTTTGGTCATGCTGGCGCCATTGTCGATTCCACGGTGGGAACTCGTCAAGGAAAAATCGAGCGACTGCGTGAAGTTGGAGCGCACATAATAGAACAACCCTCTGATATGATTACTGTGCTCACTTCCATTGGCATCGAAAAAGATCATGCCAGCACCAAAAGTATAAACAGCGATAAAACGGCACAATAGGACACTCATGCCAGACATGCACTTTTCAACTCAAGTCAGCGGAATTCAGAATGACGTTCATTATATTCGCTCTACGCCGTCCGGTCAGCTTGTAGCCGAAAAGAGCTTTGCTGCTGCCATTTTCTACATGATCACCGGGATTATGCCATCGGCTGCACAAGAAAAACTCCTCAACGCCATCCTCGTTTCGAGCATGGATCATGGAGTTGGTCCTTCCTCTGGTTTTGTTCCGCGCGTGGTGGCAAGCACTGGGAACTCGCTGGTCCACTCTATGGCAGCCGGAATCCTCACACTCGGACCATATCATGGCCTCGCAATTGGGGATGCAGCCACTGTAATATCCCAGGTTCGTGAGCACGGAATCGAGTCACTGGCAGAATCACACTTTGCCACCAAAAAGCGAATTCCTGGACTCGGACACCCTCACTACAAGCACACCGATCCTCGGAGCGAACAGCTCTTTGAAATGACTCGGGCTGAGAGTCTTCCTCAGGAACATCAACGAGCCATGTACGAAATTCAAAAAGCCGTTCATGACCAAACTGGCAAACACCTCGTGATTAATATTGACGGAGCAGTTGCCGCCGTGCTGCTTGATTTAGGATTTCCACCAGAAGCTGGCAATGGACTCTTTGCCGTTGCCCGAGCGGCCGGCATGATCGCGCACATTCTGGAAGAAAAAACCGAGAAGCCCGTTCGCCGCATTCCAGAGGAAGAGATTCACTTTACCGCTCCTGTTGCTCAACAAATACACGAACAAGGAGAACAATGAGTCTCACTGCGGTAGTTTTAGCAGGGGGAATTGGCAAGCGATTTGCACCATTTATCACGGATAAAACACTGTTTCCATTTTTGGGGAAAAGTTTGCTCCAACGAACATTGGAAAGCGTAGCAGCCGCTGGAATTACTCAGGCAATTGTAGCCACCAATGCCTACAATCATGACTGGATTCTTGAGAATATAAACTCAATTTCTGGCCTGAAAATTCAAGCCTATCGTCAAGAAAATCCTAATGGCATGGCTGGAGCACTCCTCGCCCTCAAAGATCATTTGCCAAGCAATGACATTCTTATTATGAATGCGGGCGACATGGTTTCGGATTCCTTGCTCAAAGAACTGGTTCCATTTGTGCACGGAAAAGAAGTCGTGGTGACTGGCATGGATCGTCCTGACTACCAACCGGTTGGATACTTTATTTTGGATGGAGAGCGTGTTACCGGCATCGCTGAAAAACCAGGTGCTGACAACATGCCAAGCACGCTTATAAATTTAGTGTTCCACTATTTTGCGGATACGGCTGAATTTCTTGATCTGCTACAAGCAAAACAAACCTTGAGTCATGACGATGACGTCTACGAGCAAGCGTTAAGTGTGTTGATGGAACGCGGCGTGGTCGAAGTATTCCGATACCAAGGTCCTTGGCAAAAACTGAAGTTCGGCTACCACGTGCTGAATATGATGCAGTACTTTTTGTCAGAAATAGAAATAAATACCAAGGAACCACAGATTGACCCTTCCGCTTTTGTCGCTCCAACCGCTGTCTTGAAAGGTTCAGTCTCAGTGATGGCTGGCGCCAAAATATTTGACGGCGCGGTGATACAAGGCCCCTGTGTGATCGGGGAAAACGCGATTATCGGTAACGGTGCGCTCGTTCGCCAGAGTCTCATCGAAGGCGGAGCGACCATTGGGTTTGGCAGCGAAGTCGCTCGAAGCTACATTGGAGCGGCCTGCGACTTACATCACGCCTATGTGGGTGACAGCATTCTGGAGCATCATGTGCACATGGGCTACAACGCGCATACAGCCAACTATCGACTCGATCAACAACCAATCACGCTGAAATGGGTGCACGCGGAGTATCCTTCCGAGAAAATTAAACTCGGAGCCTGCATCGCTGCTCACACAGAAGTGGGCGTGAACGTCTCAATCATGCCAGGCAGAGCGATCGGACACCA
>CAZFLN010000026.1:0-1844 GCA_964519905.1 uncultured Pseudomonadales bacterium
TGCCCCAAGTGCTGTACTGACCGGACAAAATGTCACTTACATGGAGGTCGAGGTCAGATTCGGTATAGGCTTCATCGTTAATCGTGATCCAGGCTTCTCGTTCTTCGTCATACCCTTGAAACACCAAAATACCGCGACCAGCGCTGCCGCTCGCCGGCTTGACCGCAAATGCGCCGTCGATGTCTTTCCACTCGAACTCGCGCAAGTCTTCTGAGTCCTCGATGCGGGCATAGAGCGTTGGTACTCCAATGCCGTGCTTCGCCAAGAACATTTTGGCACGCAGCTTCGAGAAACCGTAACGTTTTGCTTCGGGAGGATTTTGCACGGTGTACAGTTGTACCCGGGCGTTCATTCCAAGAATGTGGCGAGCGGTTGCCATGGTTTACTCCTCCGAATCGAGCAGACTCTTAAAGCGGAAGTACTCACTCACTCGCAGACCCGTGTAACGACCAACCAAGATGTTGGCTACAAACACGATGAGCATGGTGATTTCTGGATTGAGGATGACCATGTTCTGAATAGTTTCGGTGCGGATGAGAAGTGTCGAAGCCACAGCCAGAGCGACGGTCTCGATAGTGAGTTCCACGGCGCGAGACTGAGAGCTGGAGAACGTGACTTCTGTGAAGTTCTCTGACAAAAGAATGAGCACAAGAAGTGGGAAGATCGTGACCGAGGCTAGGTCAATTCCTACTCGCAGCAGATACGGAGCGGCAAGCAGCATCCCAAAAACTCCAATTGAAACAAACCACAGCAACAGAGCGGTGCGTGGCAAGTACTGAAGTTTAAGGCGCTTCACAAACATACGGCCAACAGTGATCAAGACCAAAATACTGGCAAAGAGCAAGAGCCCTGTGACAATTCCGGTAGACAACAAGGCCACTGACAAGACGGCTGGCGTGTACACACCGAACCCTTCCAGTCCAATAATATGTCGAGACGCGGCGATGATAGACGCAATAACTGGGAAAAGCAGCAAGAGTACCAACATGTTGGCTGGTACACCCATGTTTACGGCGTTGCGGATTCCGTGTTGAATGGCGTTGAGTGGAGTGAGGTCAGAAATTGGATTAGCGTCGAGTAAGCGGGCGAGACGACTTTTGGCTTGACTGGTGCTGCCAGTTAAGTCAGCTTCTTGTCTTTCTTCTCGGCGTTGTTGGAGTTGGGCGGCCGCGGCGCTGGCCTCGGCTGCTCTACTCGCTTCCGCGGCCGCACTGGCTGCTGCGGAGTCTGTAGCCAAGCCAGAAAAGGTGGCTGGTTCTGGAACCTCAAATTGTCCAAGTTGCACCTGGGTTTGAGCGTGCGCAACCGATTGTATCGGAAGTGCCAACAGCATAACTGCTCCACAGATAAGGCTCGACAGGAAAAGCGAAATCAACTTCATGTGCCTATTATAGTGGGTTCTTTGGCTCCTTGCACCAGTGGGATTTTGGAATCTGCAAGGTTTCCGGAAACTTCTTCCGATTTTTTGTCTTGGCTGGTATAATACTGGTTCGGTTCTCGTGGTTTTTCACCTCGATATCGTATGGGTCAGTAGCTCAGTCGGTTAGAGCGTTTGCCTCTTAAGCAAAATGTCGTGGGTTCGAGTCCCACCTGACCCACCAAACAGAAATTATTTTATCTAATTTAGAAATTTCCCTTTTGCTTGCACTCATTACGACTTTGACTGTAAACCTTTCTGTATTCTTCACACTCAAAAGCGCGGCATTGCTGCCGCGCTTTGAATGGTATTTCTATTTGTGTGCGCTACTCGCTTCGGACCCACTGGACTAAGTGTCGCAGCGTGATCAGGACACACAGAACTGCGATACCGATCATCCAAGCGCCTCCAAGAACACTGGCTGCAA